>JAJQDK010000141.1:0-15032 GCA_021202245.1 Clostridiales bacterium | reverse complement strand
CAAACGCAAGAGTGCGTGAGGAGGCCTTTAAAAAGGAAAATCCCATTCTGGAAAGGTGCAATTTCCTTTCGATAACGGCGTCAAACCTCGATGAATTTTTATGGTACGTGTTGCCGGCGTGCTTGACCAAATACACCACGGCACCAAGACGCCCGACGCTTCGGGGCTTACTCCCCGTGAGGTGAAAAAGTGCCTTGACGATAAAATTCACGAATTTGCAAAAAAGCAGTACAGCTGCTACAACCGCTCGCTCATCCCGTCGCTGAGAGCTAACGGAATCATATTCAAGGAGATAAATCAGCTCGGCGGAGATCAGCGTGAATTTGTCAATGAATATTTTGACAAGGTGGTTTTTCCGGTGCTTACGCCTATGGCGGTTGACACGAGCAGACCGTTTCCTCTGCTTGCAAACAAGAGCCTTAACATTGCCGTCAGACTGACGGACACGGCGGGCGAGGAGTTTTTTGCGGTGGTTCAGGTGCCGTCGATACTTCCGAGATTTATCGAGCTTCCCTCGGGTGAGGGCAGAGTATTTATTTTGCTTGAAAAAATCATTGAGGCTAACCTCGGTCAGCTCTTTGAGCTGTACAATATAAAGCAATATGACGCCTTCAGAATCACAAGGGATTCCGACCTCGACATTGACGAGGACACCGAGGACCTTATGGCGGAGATTAAAAAGTCAATCCGCAAGCGCAAGAGAGGCGTGCCGGTCAGAATTGAGTTCTGCAAGAAATGCAACAAGGAAATCAGAAAATTCCTTTTGGAGTCGTACGACGTTACGGACGATGAAATCTATGTTCAGAATGGTCCGCTTGATTTGACCTTTCTTTCAAAATTTGCGCATATAAAAGGCTGTGAGCATTTGTGCTTTGAGCCGATTGCCCCCGTAAATCCGCCTGCGGAGTTTTACGGATATGACGACATTTTTCAGGCAATCAGAGAAAAAGACAGGCTTGTTCATCATCCATATGAAAGCTTTGACATGGTGGTACAGTTTGTCAAACAGGCTGCAAGCGACCCCAAGGTGCTGGCGATTAAGCAGACCCTGTACCGTGTCAGCGGAAATTCTCCCATTGTGGCGGCTTTGATCAAGGCAGCCGAAAACGGCAAGCAGGTTACGGTTTTGGTGGAGCTGAAGGCACGCTTTGACGAGGAAAACAACATTCAGTGGGCAAACAAGCTTGAAAAAGCCGGCTGTCACGTAATTTACGGACTTACCGGACTGAAAACCCACTGCAAAATCTGCCTGATTGTACGCCGTGACGAGGATGGAATAAGGCGTTATCTTCATATGGGAACGGGCAACTACAACGACAGCACGGCTCGTTTTTATACTGACATCGGCTTGTTCACCTGCCGTGAGGAATACGGTGTGGACGCTTCCTCGCTCTTTAACGTGCTTACGGGGTATTCATTCCCACCGGAGTACAACAAGTTTATTGTAGCTCCGCACGGTATGAGAACCTTTTTTGAGGCAATGATTGTTCACGAAACCGAAAACGCCAAGCTCGGACTGAGCGCTTCAATCACCGCCAAGGTTAATTCGCTGGTAGACCCTCAGATTATAAGTCTGCTGTATGACGCCTCAAACGCAGGCGTAAAGGTGGATTTGATTGTCAGAGGCATTTGCTGTCTTGTGCCAGGGGTTAAGGGCTTCAGCGAAAACATAAGAGTTATATCGGTTGTGGGACAGCTGCTTGAACACAGCAGAATTTTCAGATTTGAAAACAGCGGCGCCCCTCTTTACTATATGGGCAGTGCCGACTGGATGCCTCGAAACCTTGACAGGCGTGTGGAACTGGTGTTCCCGGTTGAGGATGAGGATATAAAAAAGCGTGTTGACGAGGTGCTGACCGTAATGTTTAAGGACACGGTGAACGCTCGCAGACAGCTCAGCGACACCTCCTACAAGACTGTTGAAAAGAGAGGCAAAAAACGCCTTAATTGTCAGAAGTATTTTTCTAAGCTGGCTTTGAAGGCTCAAAAATCGGCTATGAAAATATCATATGTAAATACCGTGGGAACTCCCGTTGTTCCCGCACAAAAGAACGGAGAGTCAACCTAATGAAAAGAATCGGAATACTTACAAGTGGCGGCGACTGCCAGGGACTGAACGCAACCATAAGAGCGGTGGCAAAAACGCTGTACAACCACTACGGCAACGACGGCATTGAGATTATCGGAATAATCGACGGCTACAGGGGTCTGATTTACGGCGAACACAGAAAGATGAAGCCCGAAAATTTTTCGGGAATACTTACCATGGGCGGAACCATCCTCGGTACCTCACGTCAGCCGTTTAAGCTGATGAGAGTTGTTGACGAAAACAGCGTTGACAAGGTTGCCGAGATGAAGAAAAATTACAAAAAGCTCGGACTTGACTGCCTTGTGATACTCGGCGGCAACGGAACGCAGAAAACCGCCAATCTTCTGCGTGAGGAGGGACTGAATGTGGTTTCTCTGCCAAAGACCATAGACAACGACCTGTGGGGCACGGACAGAACCTTTGGATTTCAGAGCGCAGTTGACATTGCCACCAATGTTATCGACTGCATACACAGCACGGCGACCTCTCACGGACGGGTGTTTATCGTTGAGGTTATGGGGCACAAGGTGGGCTGGCTGACGCTTTATGCAGGCATTGCAGGCGGCGCCGACATTATTCTGATTCCGGAAATTCCCTATGACATAAAGTCGGTGATAAACACCATTAAAGCCCGCACGGCAAGCGACAAAAACTTTTCAATCCTGGCTGTGGCGGAGGGCACAATCTCAAAGGAGCTTGCCTCACTGCCCAAAAAGCAGAAAAAAGCCGCCATTGCCGATATGAAATTCCCCTCAATTTCTTACAAGATTGCTCAGGAGATTGAGGAAGCAACGGGACGTGAAACAAGAGTTACCGTGCCGGGTCATTTTCAGAGGGGCGGCAGTCCCGACGCATATGACCGTGTGCTGTCCACACGCTTCGGCGTAGCGGCGGCTCAGCTTGTTATTGACAAAAACTACGGCAATATGGTATCGCTCGTCAATGATGAGGTTGTGGCTGTTCCGCTTCAGGATATTGCCGGCAAGCTAAAGTCGGTTCCCAAGGACTGCGAGGTTGTTGAAACCGCAAGAAAAATGGGAATATCCTTCGGAGAATAGCCTTGATATACAAAATATACGAAAACGCAGTGCTGCGAATAAGCACTGCGTTTTTTGCTTGTGCATTTGCGGACTTAAATGAAAATTTCATCATATGAAACCTTCAAAATTTCTTTAAGCAGCTTGATTTCATCGGGATAGATATGCCGTTGCCCGACCTCTATTTTTGCCAAGGCGCTTCGGGTGATGTCGCACCCGAGGAGCTGAAGCTTGGCGGAAAGCTGTTCCTGAGTCATACCTCTGCTTTCTCTGATACTTCTGATGTTTTTGCCGACCGCTTTTTCATAGCACGAATCCATATCCGACGTTACCTCCTCTGCACTTATTTAAGTGCAAAAAATGCTTGACATTATTGTAGCCGAGTGGTAAGATAATATTGCACCTATATAGGTGCAAACGGATAATTACTATAATTATATGAAGTGAAGTAATGTTAAAATTGATTTTTCAGGTGTGACAAAGAAATTTAAAAAATCAGAAAATTAAAAAAACATTTGTCACACCTTGTGTCACATATTGCACAATATGTTTGCTATGTGATACAATAATTGTGAAAATAAATTTAAAATCCGCTAAAAAGCATTTTTAAAGGAGCTTCCCCTGAGTTATGTTGTTTTTTAGTGCGATTTAAATTATTTTAAATTTATTAACTTTTAGGAGGAAAAATTATGAGCGTGGGCAAACGAAAGATTTTATCTGCAGTTTTTGCGGTAATAACGGCGGTGAGCGCTATAGCGTTTTCACCGACTGCGGCAAGTGCTGCGGAGATTAGCAACAGTCAGGACGGCTTGGTTGCCGTGATTGACAGCGACAAGGAAAGTTACGGAGATAGCGATGATATTTTATTGTCGTTTAAGGTGACAAATACGAATGATTATGATGTGGCAAATGTTTCGTTGGAAGCAATTATGCCAGACGGACTGGTAATTAAGGATGAGGGCAGCACTGAAAAAAGCGTTGTTTCTTTGGCTGCGGGCGAAACTATTGAGCTTTCACTTACAGCAGAGAAAGAGATTTCGTCAAATTCGGAAGATACGCAGGACACAACGGCTGCAACCGGTGACAAAGCAGAGGAAACTACCGATGCTGCCAATACCGAAGAAAGCGGAAGCAACAATGTAGCCTCAGATGAAGCTACCGTAGCTTCAGAAACAGAAAAAAGTGACAATTCGGATGATAATGCGACTGCTTCTTCGGGAGTAAGCGTAAACGGAAACTCTGTTTCTGATTCAACGGCTTCTGAGGCAAACGACAGCGGCTCGTCAAATTCAGACTCGGAATCAGGCACGGGCAGCAATGATAATTCATCCGTAAAAACGGGCGAGAGTAATGTTATTGCTGTTTTGATTGCCTTAATAATTATGAGCCTGTTTGCGATTGTTCTCGGTTACAAATTCAGAAAGCAGTCAAAGAGGCTTTTGTCAATGGTGCTTTGTCTTTGTATTTCGTCAAGTGCGATTGCTGCAATAAGCTTTCCTGCGTTGGCGGCAACTGAAAGCGCAAAAACCTTTATGGTTGAAAAAGAGCTTTCCGTAGGGAATCAAAATTATGCGATACAGGCGAAAGTTACTTACGACAAGCAATCTGATGATTCCGATGATACATATGCAGTAACTCGCGGCGAATGGGTTAATATGCTTGTTGAAGAATTTTCAATGAGTTTAGAAAATCTTGACGAAGCCGAAAATCCTTACAGTGACATAGACGGTAATAAATATTATGATTCGATAATCACAACATATTATAATGCAGTTTTACCATCGGATTTGACAGAGTTCAATCCCGATGCAGGGACTACAAGAGATTTTGCAGCTTTCACTCTTAATAATTGTTTGTGCTATGTGCCGAACGAGAGTTTGTCCTGTGATGATTACAGCAGCATAACATACACGGATGCAGCTTCAGCATTAGTTGAGAGAGGTTATTTCAGCTTAATTGATAATAATTTTATGCCGCAGGCATATGTGACCTCTGATGAGATGAGCAAAATTAAAGATTTGACGGCAGAGGCTTTGAGTCTTGTAGAATTTGATGAAAATCACGAAAATGTTGTTGACGTAAACGATGATGCAACCGTATTTAATGATAATATTATAGAATCGGTCGATGATAATACTGTTGTTTTGACTTTGAATGACGAAACCACTGCTTTGAAAGAAGGAAGCGTTTTCTTTGCACCCGATCCCGAAAACACCGAATTAACGGTTGCGTATAAGGTTGAGAGCATTTCCATTTCGGGAGATGAGGTTATCCTTGAGGTTTCCGAGCCTGAATTTGAAGAAATGTTTAATGAAATTGATGTTCAGGGTAAAGCTACTGCAAATGCAAATAGTGCAGAATCGCTTGTAGACGGAGTGAAAACAGCTAAAAATTCTTCGGAAACTGTGGGAGCAAACGAAAACAACAGCGAGGTTGGATTTGATTTTAACAATGATATTTACGCTTCGGGTGAAACAGAAATAGATGCTTCAAAGCTCTATTTTGATAAGACATATTCATTTAAAAGTGACAGCGGAAACGAAATCAGCGTTAAATTAAAGGGCGGATTAGAAAATCCGGTAATAAAATATGCTGTTTATATGCAATACAATTGGTTCCTTGCACGTATCAATGATAATTTCAGTGTATATCTTGAATTAGATAATACATTGTCTTTTGACGGCGTTGCCAAGGTTGTTGCAGGAAAAGGCGAGTCCGGAAAATTAGATCTGGCAAAGTTTTCAATACCTATTTGCGGAGTGCTAAGTGCCGATGTTACAGTAAGCCTTGTTGTCACTGCCGAAGGAGAAATTTCTATTGATTATTCTTTGGAAAATCAGGTTGGAGTAATAATCAACAAGAATGACGGTGTACGGTTTATTAAAAATTTCGGCGACCAGAATCTAACCATTGAAGCTAAGGTAACTTCTTCTGTCGGCTTGCGTCCGGAAGTTGCGTTGAGTTTGGCCGGAAATAAAATTGTAGGAATAAATGCTGAGATAGGGGCAAAGGGTACTGCCGATATAAAGAATATGAACGACAGTCAGATTCATTGTGATCTTTCGACGTATATGTACTTTAATGTCGGATTTGATACTGACAGCTTTTTAAAGAGCGTGCTTGAGTTCTTCAATGTAAAAACAAGCGATACCTTGAATGTATTAGCGGAAGATAACAGCCCAATAAAGATACACGTTCACCTTGAGGGACTTGAAGAAATTAATGTGGTTGATGCGTGTACATATCGCTATATAACAGGAAAAGTTTTATCAGACGATATACCAATCAGTGATTATACGGTTTCAATGTACAACGGTGAAAATACAGTTGTTGACAACCAAAGCGTAGAAAATGATTTCGGTGAATTCGGTTTTGCGCTTCCCAGTGAAAAAATAAGCGGAAGTCCGACGAGCTTTACCATAGAAATTAAAAAAGACGGTTACGAAACCTACGCCAAAGATTATACAGTAAAAACCGGCGATGATACTGATTTGGGTGAAATACAGTTGAGCAAGTCTGACGATACTGATACGAGCGATCTTGGTTTAGCGCTATTCAGCAAGCTCCCCGAAACATTTGTTTTTTCAAGCGGTGTCGGCGGTTGGGCTACAACAATTGCTTTAAATGATGACGGAACCTTTAGCGGAGAATATCACGATTCTGATTTAGGATCATCGGGTGACGGATATTCAGGAACTGTGTACATATGTAATTTTACCGGAAAATTTTCTGAACCAAAAATGGTAAATGAATATATTTACTCGATGAATTTGGAATATTTAAACATTGAGGAAGAGGTTGGAACAGAGTATATCAAAGACAATATTCGCTATATAAATTCTGATCCGTCTGGATTCGATAGTGCTGATGAGTTCCTCGTTTATTTACCGGGATGCCCATTGGATGAAACGGCTGACGAATTTAAATTATGGTCATTTATAAATACAGATATACGAACCACAATTCCTTCGGACGTTTACGGAATATATAACGTTCAAGGAAAATGCGGCTTTATGGTTGAAGATGACGATAGCCTGTGGAAGAAAGACTATCAATACTATTATAATGATTGTCATTCTCAGTTAAGCCCAAGTTATTCCGGAAAGAGCCACTTGACTTTCTGGCCGGAATCAGGTGCAGCAACATTAGGTTTGATGTTTGACTGGACTGATGATAATCAAACGGATTTTGTCGCAACCGATTCTAACGGAACAGGTGATTACAATATTTCTTTGGACTTTAGCGAAGATTACAGTTCTGTAAAGGTTACGGTAGAAAGCTTATCGGGTTACAGCTTAACTCCTTGGGGAGGAACAACGGACGGAACGTTATCAGTGGAATATCAGGTTGAAAGCTGATTAAATTTTGAAATAACAAAAAAGCCGATTGATTTTCGTCAATCGGCTTTCAGCTTGTCGAAAAAGTCCAGTAATTGCTGGGCTTTTTGCTGTTATTGTGGTATAATAAAATCGCTTACGGCGGAACCGAACATATAATCAATGATAATTTGGTAATCACCCGAATGGCTGACGGTGCAGTAATAACAAAACGTATCGTTTCGCATTCCGATGGTTCACCTGTTGTTGATATAAATATCAAAGCAAGCAGTCATACCGGTGGCATTAAACAACAAAAAATTCATTTCGTTGGAGGTAAATAAAATGATATATATCAATGATGCTATAACCGTAAATCATTCAGGCACTATGCAGAAACTTATCAGAAAGCAATTTGAATATTTCAAACAAGATGAGTTCCTTTTCACTAATGATGTCTACGGAATAGTTGGCTTTTGTATAGAAAATGATTATTATACCCTTACCAATTTTACAGAAGTTAGGGATTATTTCGGCTCAAAAGAAGATGTGGGAATTTTCAAATTTCAACCTGCCAATCCGGAAGATATTCACTCTTATGTGCAAGGTAATGAAATGATTAAAATGCCCATAAATTCCAAGATATCAAGAATTACGCTAATCAACGAACATCAAAGGCTTTTCAAAAATTCCATTCAGATATATGATGTGCAATTAACAAGAGGCATAATATTCAAGCTTTGCGACGGTCTTGAAATATCTTTTGAGAAAGATATTTGGCTTTCTGAAGATATTACAATCAGAAAAGGACATAACCTCATAGATAAAATTTCTCATATTGATACAGAAGGCTGGGATGACGAATACAATTTTGTTTACGATCGTCAAAGCATTGTATTTGAATAACTCCGGCAAAAACCAAGAGGAGCGTTCGCTCCTGCGGCTGCTGCAATCTATCGCAAGCTCTGTTTCAAGCGAGCTTGACAGAGCGTTGCTCCGATTTAAATAATTCAATAAAATAGAATTGTACTCAAATGTTGTTTTATGCATAGCTAATCTGTTTAGCTCCGATTAAAAATAGCTAAAGAAAAAGCCGATTGATTTTCGTCAATCGGCTTTTTGTTTTTTAGTCCTCGTCGTCATTGTCCTTATCTTCATCATCGCTTTTGCTGTCATTTTTGAAAAATGCGCAAATGCCGTAATAGAGGGGAATGGTGAGAAACACTATCCAGCCCATTGCCCAGCCGCCGCAAATGCCAAAATAGCCGAACAGAATGTACACCGCAGCGGCAAGTACGGGATAGGCAAAATGATTGGGATTGCGCTTGCCGATTGCGTCTGCAAGCGAGTAGTAGAGCGGAACGGTCAGAAAACATATCCAGCTGAGGCCCCAGCCGAAGCACCTTCCGCTTACGCCCCACAGCAGAAAAGCGATTACGGCTATGATGTAAAACGGAAATTTGTTCAAAAAGCTGCCAACCCTGTCGGTTTTGGACACCTTGCTTTCGGCTGACCCGTCAGGCTATGAAATTTCGCTTTGGGAGCTGTCCGCAGGCTTTTCACTTTCCGCATCCTCCGTAATATTTTCGCCCGGCTCGCTTTTCAGAAGCTCGTCAAGAGTTACTCCGTAGATTTGAGATAGCAAAATCAGATTATCGGTATCGGGAGAAGCCTCCGCACGCTCCCACTTGGAAACCGCCTGACGGCTTACGCCGATTTTGGCGGCAAGCTCCTCCTGACTGAGATTATGCTTTTTTCTGTACATCAATAACCTGTCGGCTGTGGCAATGTTCATTGCTTTATCCTCCTTGAAGCAGGCACTGTTTTGAATCGGTGCCTACCGTATTTGTTGAGTATATTTTAACCCGCAACCGGTGTTGTGGGCAATACATTTTAGCTTTCATCGCCGCAACTATCGGTTGCGCTGCGCCGAGATGCAGGTATTATGCCGCAGCTTAGGTTAAATTTCGAGGCCGGTGGTTGTTTTTAAAAACTCGTAGAGCTGATCGTATATAATGTCCGTGCCGCCTATGCTGTCGCTCTCAATATTAAGGGGCATTATCGGATCGTGGACGGAGAGCCTGAGCAAAAACCAGCCGTTGCCGTTGCTTTTGTCAAAGGAAACTCTTATTCCCTCACGGTTATCCTCGGCAACATTCCAGCCGTATTTGCTTTCGGCGTAAGCGGTGAGGTCCGAGATGATTTTTTCGCCGCACGCTCTGAAATTGCTCTCGATAATCTTAAATCTAATCTCTTTGCTCTCGGCAGGCTCCTTGAGCGAGGCGGTAAGCTCGTCAAGCGTTCTGCCCTGTTTGCGGAGCTGAGCCGCCTTAATTATGATTTTGGTGCAGAGATACGCTCCGTCGTCGAGAAAATAATTTTCTCTCATTGCGGCGTGTCCGGATGTTTCAATAGCAAGGGGACAGTTGATGCCGCGTTTGTTAAGCTCAAGCGCCTTGTCTATTACGTTTTTGTAGCCCCTGCGGTAACGGTAATGCTTTCCGCCCAAGTCGTTTTCTATAAATTCCTTCAGTCCGCTTGAGGTGATTGAGTCGGTAACTATTGTACCGCCCTCGTTGCCCTCAAGAGCAATAGCCGATGCCACGGCTACAAGACGGTTGCGGTTAATTTCGTTTCCCTTTGAATCTACGGCGCCGCCCCGGTCAACGTCGGTGTCGAAAATCACGCCGAGGTCCGCTCCTGCGTTTTTGACAGCCTCGCAGATTGAAGCCATGGCCTGCTCGTTTTCGGGATTGGGAACGTGATTGGGGAACATTCCGTCAGGCTCAAGATAGCGGCTGCCCGTTGTGTCCGCTCCGAGGACGGAAAGCACCTTGTCGGCATAAAATCCGCCTGCGCCGTTGCCTGCGTCAACTACAATTTTAAAGCCCCGGAGCGGGTGATCGTAGTCGATTGCATGGACCTCGTTTTTTATTTTTTCGCAAAGTCCGTTTGCGTAGTCGCTCATATAGTCAACGTCGGTGCTTTTGCCGCCGCCGCAGCGTGGCGGACGGTTGCCGTCTTGTGCGTAGGTGAGAATTTGCTCGATGTCGGAGCCTTCAAGTCCCCCCTCACGGGTAAAAAATTTAAGTCCGTTTCGGTTGAACGGATGATGACTTGCGGTAATCTGCAATGCGCCGTCGCAGTTTAAATCAACGGTAGTCATAAACATTGACGGAGTGGAAGCAAGTCCGCAGCGCAGGACGTTTATTCCGCAGCTGCAAAAGCAATTTGCGGCAATCTCAGCAATATGCGGACCGGATATTCTGCTGTCACGGCCGACCGATACGGTCAGCTCGCTTACAGCCTTGCCGGTCTTATCTGAAAGCCACAGCATAAAGCCGTATACCATATCGGCAACGACGTCATCCGTGAGATTAACTTCCTCGCCGGGAACGCCCTCGCTTGCCACTCCTCGTATATCGGTACCGCTTTTGAATTGTCTGTAAAAATCATTTAACATTTGTAATCAGCCCTTTCGGATATTTTGACATAATTTATGCAAAGATGTCCCCTGCCGCTAAGGCGGCGGGTGCCGTTCATCATTTTTAAATTATACATTATATACCGAAAAAAGTAAATCAAAATCGGACGAGATTAGCGGTTAGTGAGTAGTGCTTAGTGTTTAGTGCTTAGTGGGTAGTGTGGAGTTAGGAGTTTGGAGTGTTAAGTGTGGAGTGAGTCCGTAGCGGCGGTCAGTGACCGCCATTGCCGCAATGTATATCACTGTGTGCTGTCATTTGATGACCTACAACCTCGTATGGGCGAGATGTTTTTGCATTTCGGGATAAATTTTCAGAAAAAATAAGTTTGTAAAAACCGCACTCTTTTTTTGTCTGAAAAGAAATAAGTTGTTGACTTTGACCAAACAAAAATAAAAATGTTTCGGGTTTGTAAATTCTTTAAAAGCATTATATAAGCAGATTGCACATATTTACGCTGCTCAAATTGGTTATAATTGACGTAGAAATGAAGAATGTCACAAAAATCAAAAAGGAAAAATTGTTGACTTTTTCAAAATCTTGGATATAATAATAAGTGTCAAGTAAACAGTCCGCTTGACTATCGGCTGACTTTCAATTAGGCCTGACTCGAGTAATAATTGAAATAACAAAGGGCCGGTAAATGATCATTGATGCCAAATGGTAAATGGCGCACAGAAAACTTTATATTTTTAAAGAATTGAAGGAGGAATCTTTTATGACACCAATTCTCAGCTTACACAACATTGATGTAACCGAATTCCTCGCCGTGCTTGATACCTGCGAGGGCAACGTATATTTAGTTACAAACGAAGGCGACAGATTGAATCTGCGCAGCAAGCTTTGCCAGCTCGTTGGCTTAACAAAGCTCATCGAGGGCGGCAAAATCGCCGAGGCAAGCATTATCTGCGAAAACAAAGAGGATGAAAGAAAGCTTTTCAGGTTCAATATGTTTGGTGATACGCAGACCGAAATGGCCGGCTAAAATATGCTAACTTAACATTCACGTTTTTTACGTTAATTTCAAAACTTCTAAAAACCAAGAGCAGTCGCCGAGAGGCGGCTGTTTTTGATTGTGAAAAAAACAAAAAAACTGTTGATTTAATTTTGAATATAGGGTATACTCTTATCATAAGTCCGAGGAGCGCTGTTGAGCGGTCAAATCCGCCCGGCTCCGAACAAAAACATACCAAAGATGCGGTTTACCCGTATTCGGAAAGGAACAGATTATGGCTGAAAACAAAGATTTTACCGAAGAAATGGATGAAAACGAGGGCGCTTTAATTACGCTGACCGACGATGAAGGCAACGAGGTTGAGTTTGAATTTCTTGATGTTATTGAATATGACGGCGAGGAGTACATTGTGCTTATTGAGAATGACGAGGATGCCGACGAGGTTGTAATTCTCAAAATCAACCCGATTGACGATGAAACCGAGGAATATGTCAGCATTGAGGACGAGGAGCTTTTGGAAACTGTCTTTAATATTTTCAAGCAAAAATATGAGGGCAGAATTGACTTTAAATAATCCTCGCATAAGTTATATTTATTCAAAACCGCCTGAAGCATCGGCTTCGGGCGGATTTTTGTTTCGGCTTCTTTTTTGAGTTAAAAATTTGTTGATTTTTGATAAAGAGTATTGACAGTGAATTAAAAGAGAGTTATAATAATTATACTAAAAATAAAAGAAACATTCAAAATAAATATTGGAATTGATGATTTTACCAATTTAAAAAGAGGTGTCAGAAATGAAAAAATTTTATCAATAGTTGTCGCTGTTTGTCTGTTTGCGGCAACGGCAACAGCAACGCTGACAACGGCAGACGCCGTTACGGACTTTTGCGTGGATTATTCGGGAAGCAATGTTGAAGCCCAGGATTATGATACATATACAAGTCCGGTTGAGTCCTATCTCACGCAGTGCAGCGACGGCAGTCTTATGAGGTTTCAGGCTACGGATGATGGATTTTATCTTGTCGAGTATTACGATACCGATTATAATTTGCTCGATGTAAGGTATATTGACGAGGAGCTTCCTATCTTCGGCGGATTTTATGCCGCCGACGGCGCATATTTTGTGCTGAGCGGTCAGAGGAATAAGGAGGAATCAGCAAGCGTTGAGGTCTTTCGCATTACAAAGTATGACACAGACTGGAACAGGCTCACCTCCGACGGTCTGAGCGACTGCAATACTACGGTTCCCTTTGATGCCGGCGCCGCAAGAATGGACGTCTGCGGCAATTATCTGATTATCCGCACATCTCACGAGATGTATGCAATAGGCGGAATCAATCATCAGGCTAACGTCACCATTGAGCTTGATATGAACACCGGAAAAATAACCGATTCATTCACCGGAATTTTGAATGAAAATTACGGCTATGCCAGCCATTCGTTCAATCAGTTTATCAAGATGGACGGCAGCAGCATTGTTGCCGTTGACCACGGCGACGCCAATCCCCGCTCGATTGTGCTTACTAAGTATGTAACCGACGCTTCAACGGGAAGCTTTACACCCGGCTGGTCCACTCAGTACAAAACCCTCGATTTGTTTGAAATCCCGGGCGAAGAGGGCGACAACTACACAGGCGCGTCCGTAGGCGGATTTGAAATTTCCGGCTCGGCGTATCTGACCGTGGGCAATAAGACAGATTATGATAATTATGAAAGCAGCAACACAAGAAATGTTTTTGTTTCGGTGGCTTCAAAGGATTTGAGCTCGTCTAAGCTTATTATGCTTACCGATTATGCCGAGGGCGAGGAATCCGCCGGCACTCCGCAGCTTGTAAAAATCAACGACAACCGCTTTATGGTTTTGTGGAGCAGGGCAAAAATGACATATTACACGGTAATTGACGGCAGCGGAAACCGCATTGCTACCAACAGCAGCAGCTCTGACGGCAGCTTTGTTTTGGACGGCAATCTGTCTGACTGTCAGCCGATTGTTGTAAACGGCAAGGTGATTTGGTACACCTGCAGCGACGGCAAAAACACTTTCTATGAAATTGACGCAAATAATGTTGAAAAAACCGATAAAACCGTTGTTGACAACGGACACAGCTATGAGGTAACGCAGATAGACGGCTATGACTTTGTGTGCGAATGTACGAAATGCGGAGATACCAAGGAATATACAGTGCCTTATCCGTTCTATACCCTGTGGCAGGATCCCGAAAATGAATATCATTACAGCAGCAATCCTCAAAGCTTTTACACCGCAGGCACCGTGCTGAAATTCTTTTATGATTACCCGGGCACAATTCCCGAAGGCAAGGAGCTGAGTATGGATTTTGAAATCACGTCCTCGGATCCCTCGGTAGTAGCGGTGTATGACGATTATATCAGAATTTTGAAGGAGGGCACCGCTGTAATCACGGTTACGCATAAGTATGTTACCTCGGTGTCACGCACATATACGTTCAATGTGGTGGGTTCAGCCGATGAACCGGCAACCGAAGCTACAACGGAATCCGTTACGGAGGCTACAACAGAGCAGATTACCGAACCTATAACGGAGGCTACAACAGAAAAGATAACCGAGCCCGAAACAGAGGCTACAACGGAAAAGATAACCGAGCCCGAAACAGAGGCTACAACGGAAAAGATTACCGAGCCGACAACGGAGGAAACAACAGTCGAGGAAACCGTGCCCTCAAGCGGCAGCTCAATGCTGATAGGCGATGTAAACCTTGACGGAAATATCAGTGTGGCAGATGCAACGGCTATTCAGAAATTCGTAGTTGGTACTCAGGCGTTCAGCGAAGAACAATTTGCATTGGCGGATGTCAATGGTGACGGCTCTGTTACAGTTGCCGATGCTACAACCGTACAAAAAATGGTGGTAGGCACAGCGTGACCTGCCGAGTTGGTATTTTACAGCGGCGTTTGTTATGATGATGCGACAAAATTCACCGCACGGCGCAGCCGTCCTAATAAAAATATATTTTAATAATGTTCACGGAGCTAAAGCCCCTACACCTCATCCGTCACCATACAGTGACACCTTCCCCTCAAGGGGAAGGCTTGGATAAGCAGGAAAACGTAATCTCTCAGACGGGATATTGTCAATAATTTGAACGTACAAAGAGGGGGGATTTTACAAAACAG
>JAJQDK010000047.1 GCA_021202245.1 Clostridiales bacterium | reverse complement strand
CGTCGCTCTTGACCCAGCAGCTGCTGTGAGTCAGCCCGGCTATACCGCCAAGATCAGACACATCTCAACGGGCGGCGGCGCTTCACATGAATATCTTGAGGGAAAAACACTTCCCGGCATTGCAGTAATCGCTGACAAATAATTTCACTACCATATATGGGCGGGACATCTCGCCCATAAGATTTTTTTGAGAAAGGCAGAATAATAATGGATAAGACAAAAAGAAAGGCAATAATTGCCGGCAACTGGAAAATGAACAAAACCCCCAACGAGGCTAAAGAGCTTCTTAACGCCATCACACCCCTTGTCAAGGACGCTGACTGCGAGGTTGTAGCCTGCGTGCCTTATGTGGACCTGAGCGTTGCTCTTGAGGTTGTAAAGGGCACAAATGTTAAAATCGGCGCCGAAAACTGCCATTGGGAAAAGAGCGGCGCATACACAGGCGAGATTTCAACCGGTATGCTCACCGAAATGGGCGTTGAATATGTAGTTCTCGGTCACAGCGAAAGAAGACAGTATTTCGGTGAAACTGACGAAACCGTAAACAAGAGAACAAAGGCTGCGCTTGCAGCAGGTCTTAAGCCGATTGTCTGCGTGGGCGAGCTGCTTTGGGAGCGTGAGTGCGACATCACCGAGGAGGTTATCGCAAGACAGATTAAGCTTGACCTTTTTGACGTATCGGCTGAGGACGTTAAAAAGACTGTTATCGCTTACGAGCCTGTTTGGGCTATCGGCACGGGCAAGACCGCAACAGCCGACCAGGCAGAAGAGGTTTGCGCATTTATCCGTGCAACGCTTGCAAAGCTTTATGATAAGGAAACGGCAGATGCCGTTACAATTCAGTACGGCGGTTCAATGAACGACGGCAACGCTGACGAGCTTCTCTCAAAAGCTGATGTTGACGGCGGACTTATCGGCGGCGCATCGCTTGTTGCCGAGAAATTTGCAGCAATAGTTAAAGCCGCAGGCAAATAATCTGTTCGCTGATATTAAGCGAGCTTACATCGGACTTTGCTCCGAGTTAAATTTAACTTAAGCTGAAATTCAAGCTTGTAAAGCACATTGACAAAAAGGAAGGATTGTTATCATTATGAAAAAGCCTTTGATTTTAATGATTCTTGACGGCTTCGGCGTGGCTCCGGAACGGGGAAATGCCATAAAAGCCGCAAATAAGCCCAATATTGATAAGATTTTTTCGTTTAACCCCATAACGCAAATCGGCGCCTCGGGACTTGACGTGGGCTTGCCCGACGGACAGATGGGCAATTCCGAGGTAGGACATACAAATATCGGCGCAGGCCGTATTGTGTATCAGGAGCTTACCAGAATTACCAAGACTATTGAAGAGGATAAGCTCAAGTACAACGAGGCAATAGTTTCCGCTATGGACAAGGCGCTTGAAAATAAAACGGCGCTCCACCTTATGGGACTTCTCTCCGACGGCGGCGTTCACAGTCACAATACGCACCTCTACGGTATTCTTGAGCTTGCAAAGAAAAAGGGTCTTAAAGACGTGTATATTCACGCTTTCCTTGACGGCCGTGATGTTCCTCCGTCAAGCGCAGCCGACTTTGTAAAGGAATGTGCCGATAAATGCGAGGAAATCGGCGTGGGCAAAATTGCCACTGTAATGGGCAGATATTACGCTATGGACCGAGATAACCGTTGGGACAGAGTAGAAAAAGCATATGCCGCCATGGTTTACGGCGAGGGCGTTGAAGCCGAATGTCCCGTTTGCGCCGTTAAAAATTCCTACAAGGATGAAGTTACCGATGAATTTGTTGTTCCGTCCGTTATCAAGGGCGGCGCTTCAATCAAGCCGAACGACAGCGTAATTTTCTTTAATTTCCGTCCCGACAGAGCAAGAGAAATCACGAGAACTCTTGTTGACCCCGATTTTACGGGCTTTGAGAGAAAGAACGGATTTTTCCCCGTCAACTTTGTATGTATGACGCAGTACGATGCAACAATGCCTAATGTTGACGTTGCGTTTAAGCCGCAGGTGCTCACCAACACACTCGGCGAGTATGTATCCGACAAGGGTATGGCTCAGCTGAGAATTGCCGAAACCGAAAAATACGCTCACGTAACCTTCTTCTTTAACGGAGGCGTTGAAAAGCAGTACCCGGGCGAGGACAGAATCCTTGTTAAATCGCCGGCGGTTGCTACCTATGATTTGCAGCCCGAAATGAGCGCATACGAGGTTACCGATAAGCTTGTTCCCGCAATCAAAAGCGGAAAGTACGATATGATTATTCTCAACTTTGCCAACTGCGATATGGTCGGTCACACAGGCGTGTTTGAGGCTGCCGTTAAGGCTGTTGAGGCCGTTGATGCCTGCGTTGGCAGAGTGGTTGACGCAATTACTCAGATGGGCGGCGTTGCGCTCATCACTGCCGATCACGGCAATGCCGACAAAATGGTTGACGATGACGGCGAGCCGTTTACAGCTCACACTACAAATCCCGTTCCTTTCTGCGTAGTCGGCTATGACTGCGAGCTGAGAGAGGGCGGCAGACTTGCCGATATTGCTCCCACAATGCTTCAGATTATGGGACTTCCTCAGCCGGAAGAAATGGACGGCAAGAGCCTTATTAAATAAAGCATAGGTCATAAATAAAAAATACAATACAAAAAAGCCGGGTGAAGCTATATGCTTTATTCGGCTTGACTTTTATCCGTTGAGTTTTTTAAATTTTTAATAATTTAACTCGGATTTTAATCATACCTTGCTTGCACGAATATGAACAGTGAGGAGTTTGGAGTTAAAAGTATTATGCCGCAGTTTCCTTTGCACTGATACAAAAAATTATAACACGTCCGTAGCGGCGCACACTGTGTGCGAAGGTATAATTTATCGCTGCAGTCCGTGCCTCCCTCTGACGAGGGAGGTGTCACGCAAAGCGTGACGGAGGGAGAGAAAACGTAAAATTCTGATGTCGTATATCACAAAACAGCTATTTTTTCATTAAAGGAAACGCTTACTATGCTTCGCTTTTGCCGACATCTACAGGAAAAGCCTTCTCTCCCTCAGTCTGCATACGCAGACAGCTCCCTCGTCAGAGGGAGCCACGAAAATGGCACAACTCCTTAAGTTGACGACATTGCCTTTTCAAGGGAATACCCGCACGGCGCAGCCGTCCTTATAAGAATATGTTTTTAATATGTTCACGGAGCTGAAGCTCCTACACCTCATCCGCCTCGCAAGCTTCGGCACCTTCCCCTCAAGGGGAA
>JAJQDK010000061.1 GCA_021202245.1 Clostridiales bacterium | reverse complement strand
CGTTTATGGGATCGGAGTTGCTGATTACAACCATTGCCCCTTTTTTGTGCATCTCATCAGCAAATTTTGCAAGTTCAATTTGTTCTTCATCGTTAAAAAGATTTTCTGTATACGCAGTAAAGTTTGCGGTATCGGTAATAGGTCGGTACGGAGGGTCAAAATAAACAAAGGTATTTTTATCAATAAAGTCAGCGGACTCTCTGTAATCACCGCAAACAATTATTACTTTTTGGAGTTTTTCCGAAACTGCACGTAAATTATCTTCATCACAAATTAACGGTTTTTTGTAAGACCCCATAGGTACGTTAAATAAACCTTTTTTGTTCACACGAAACAGTCCGTTAAAACAAGTCTTGTTAAGGAAAATCATAAGTGCGGCTTTCTCTATATTTACGCTTTCATTGCCGTTAACTTTTAAATCATTGAAACGCACACGCTTTGAAAGATAATAAACTTTACGCTGCTCTGTGTTTTTAGGGAGAAATTCACTTTGTATAGTTTGCAATAAAGTAATAAGTTCATCTATATCATCACGGATAATGCGATATGTATTTATAAGCTCAGCGTTAATGTCACTGATATATACTTCGTTCAAGTCATACTTGCTTAATACATCAAAAAGTACAGCACCGCCGCCGACAAATGGCTCAGCGTATTTAGTGACTTTTCCTTCTTCAAATGGATAATACTTTTCTATCTCTGATAAAAGTTGACCTTTGCCACCTGCCCATTTTAAGAACGGCTTAGCCTTCGTCGAAATACTACGCATATTGCCAATAACCTTAAAATTATCAATTCTGTTTTCTGAGAAAATAACCGCTTCTCGTTGGGGAGTTTCCTGTTTTTCTGCGGTTTGTTCGGCAGACATATATTTCATAACATAACCTCCGTAAAATCTATAACTTAGGGCAAGTCCCTTATTTGAAAAGGCTTTTAATGTTTAAATACAACATCTCTGTGATATTCCATATTTACCCTAAGTTCAGTTGACGGATTTTTAATATATTGTTTTTCGGTGTTTATTGAAATTATTTTCCTGTTATATTTACTTAATTTATCAGAAATTATGATGTGCATATTCTTATCAAAAGAAATGAGACCTTCATCAAAAAGGCGGTCATATAAAGCGGATAAAATAAGACCGTTATCGACACTTAATCTTTCACGGTTATTAGCCGAACACCATGGCTTTATATGACTGGCAATTAAAAGTCGACTGTCGTCAATACCGGTAATCAAACATTTATTGTATTTTTTCAACAGCTGCTGTCTAAAATATCCCTGTCCTCTTCTGGCATCAATAAGCATAGCTTTGGTGGTTTCTTGAATTTTTTCATCATTGTTTATGCTTTCAATAATGCGATTTTCCAATGGGGTCAAATCAGTGTTAATTTTTTGAGATGATCGCAATCCCCAAATACCCACTTTTAAACCGTAAACAGAATAAAATAAGTCTTCAGCATCCCTATATGATTTTGTTTGAGAGCAATGCCTTTGCAGTGTAGCTCTTACATTATCTCGCCAATTACTGTTATTATGAATTGCGGGAAGTAGATTCCTCATTTCAATATATTCATAAATTTCCTTTAATTTAGCTATACCGTCCAATGCTTCCAACGCTTCTGTAATTTCGGATACATAAGATATTTTTTCGACGTGATTGTTCATCAATAATATTCTCCATTTGCAATATTACCCGAACGTGTAAAAGGCTCAGGGCAATCGTTCTCATTTATTTGCACTTTCTTTAAAAACGGCTTAGAAGAATCTAATAAAATGAGGCAATTTTCTAACGTATCAACATTAAAATCAGACATAAAAGATCAATCTCATTCTTTTTTATATTGCTATCCCCATCGTTGATATTATGCTTATTGTAATTATTTTCTATATTCTCTCGAATAAATCCGATTATTGCACAATCCTTGCGGCTAAAATAGGGGTCGGCAACAGTATCTGTATTTTTACATTCTCTTTTAGCAATACCCGTAATAAAGGGGAGCAGCTTGTATTTATTCCCACTCCACTGTGCCGGGGGGTTTGGAGGTGATGTCATAGACAACGCGGTTGACGTGGCTGACCTCGTTTATGATTCGGTTGGAAACCCTGCCGAGGATATCGTAGGGGATTTTTGCCCAATCGGCTGTCATAAAATCGTCGGTGGTAACCGCACGGATTGCCACAAGCTCGTCGTACGTGCGAGCATCGCCCATAACTCCGACGGTTTTTACTCCGGGAAGAACGGCAAAAAACTGGCTCATCTGCTCGGCATAGCCGCATTTATCCATCTCATCGCGGAGGATAGCGTCTGCCTCCTGCAAAATGCGTACCTTTTCGGCGGTTACTTCTCCGATTACACGCACACCGAGTCCCGGCCCCGGAAAAGGCTGGCGCCAAACAAGTTCGTGAGGCAGTCCGAGCTTTTCGCCTACCTCTCTCACCTCGTCCTTGAATAAGTCCTTAAGGGGTTCTATAACGCCCTCAAAGCTTATGTCCTCGGGAATTGCAACCTGATTATGGTGCGTTTTAATTTTTGCGGCATCGCCCTTTCCGCTTTCTATACGGTCCGGATAAATCGTGCCTTGAGCAAAATAGCCTGTGCCGTAATTGTCACGAATTTTATCCCAAAATATCTTATAAAACTCTGTGCCGATAATTTTACGCTTGCTTTCGGGGTCGGCAACGCCCCTGAGCTTTGCAAGAAATTCGTCCTGACAATTTATGCGGACAAAATTCATATCAAACAGCCTTGTAAAGGTTTCCTCTACAAAATCGCCCTCATCCTTGCGCATTAAGCCCTGATCGACAAACACGCAGGTGAGCTGACTGCCTACCGCCTTGCTCAAAAGTGCGGCGGCAACTGAGGAATCCACTCCGCCCGAAAGCCCCAGAACAACACCTTTATCGCCTATCTGCTCCCTGAGCTGCGCAACGGTGGCATCTATGAAGCTTTCCATTTTCCACTCGCCCTTACATTCGCACACATTGTACAAAAAGGATTTGAGCATAGCCTTGCCGTTATCGGTATGGTTTACCTCGGGGTGGAACTGAACTCCGTAGAGCTTTTTTTCCGGGCAGGACATTGCGGCTACGGGGCAGACGGAGGTTTTTGCGGTCACGGTAAAGCCATCGGGAACACGGCTGATGTAGTCACGGTGACTCATCCAGGAAATTCCGTTTTCGGGAAGTCCGCCGAATAAGACATCTGAATTATTATATGACGTCTGAGTTTTACCGTATTCGCTTGAGGAATTATCTGCTGCGGGGGTTACAACTCCGCCGAGAGAATACGCCATGAGCTGACAGCCGTAGCAAATGCCGAGAATGGGTATTCCGAGCTTGAAAATTTCTTCGGTGTAATGCGGCGAGCTCTCATCATAAACGCTGTTGGGACCGCCTGTAAATATGATGCCCTTGGGAGATAAAGCTTTAATCCTGCCGATGTCAACCGTGTAGGGCAAAATTTCGCAATACACGTTACATTCACGGACTCGTCTTGCAATCAGCTGATTATACTGACCGCCGAAATCCAACACAATTACCAATTCCTTGTTCTCCATCGGATTCACACCCCTTTATAAAACATATATGAATAAATTTATCTGTAAATAATATCGTTTCTTGCAGGGCCGTTTGAAACCATGGTAATCGGTACGCCGATTTCCTTTTCTGCAAATTCAATGTAATCACGGCACTCCTTAGGGAGCTTGTCATATTCGGTAATGCCGGAAATTGAGCATTTCCAGCCCTTGAGCTTTTTTAAAACGGGCTTGCATCTTTTAAGCTTGGTGGTTGAGGGGAAATAATCAATGACCTCACCGTCAAGCTCATATCCTACGCAAACGGGAATTTCATCGAGATAGCCGAGAACGTCAAGCACGGTAAATGCAACCTGAGTTGCGCCCTGCACCATACAGCCGTAGCGAGTTGCCACAAGGTCAAGCCAACCCATACGGCGGGGTCTGCCAGTTGTGGCGCCGAATTCGCCACCGTCGCCGCCGCGCCTGCGAAGCTCATCGGCTTCATCTCCGAAAATTTCCGAAACAAATTCTCCTGCACCGACTGCGCTTGAGTATGCCTTAACTACCGTTATAACCTCCTTGATTTCATAGGGAGGAATACCTGCTCCGACTGCACCGTAGCCGGCAATGGTGTTGGAGGAGGTGATCATAGGATAAATGCCGAAATCGGTGTCCTTGAGCGAGCCGAGCTGACCCTCAAGAAGAATGTTCTTTCCCTCTTTTATCGCTTTATGCACAAAGGTAAAAGCATCGCCCACATACGGAGCGAGAAGCTCCTTGTATTCCATAAGCTTATCAAATATTTCCTGCTCGGATATCGGGGGCTTATTGTAAAGGTTTTTGAGAGTTGCGTTCTTGATTTCAAGAGCGTGGTGTATCTTTTCCTTCAGGGAATCGGTATCATCGTAAAGCTCGTTAATCTGAAAGCCGATTTTTGAGTATTTATCGGAATAGAACGGCGCAATACCGCTCTTTGTGGAGCCGAAAGAATTTTTGCCCAAACGCTCCTCCTCATAGCAGTCAAAGGCAACGTGGTACGGCATAACCACCTGCGCCCTGTCGGAAATAATTATATTGGGTTCGGGAACGCCTCTGCTTTTGAGCTCAGCCATTTCATTTACAAAATTTTCAACGCTGAAAGCAACTCCGTTGCCGATTATATTCGTTATATTTTGGTGAAAGACACCTGACGGAAGCTGATGCAAAGCAAATTTACCGTAATCATTGACAATGGTATGACCTGCATTTGCTCCGCCCTGAAAGCGTATAACTATATCGCTGTCATTTGCAAGAACATCGGTAATTTTGCCCTTGCCCTCATCGCCCCAGTTAGCGCCTACGATTGCTTTTACCATAATAAAAACTCCTTCTCTGTCTGTGCAGAATTATTTTACAAATTACAGGTTAAACATTGATTTCGGGCTTATCCGATTCAATGTCCTTATATTTTTCAAGCGCCGGATTAACCGTATCGTTAAGAAAATCTTCAGTCTGTTCCTTAGCTCTGCCGGTATATTTTTCGGGCTGCAAAATATCCTCAAGCTCTTCAAGAGTAACGCCGAAGGCCTCATCGTTTGCGATTCGCTCCAAAAGGTCGTTTTCTCCGCCCTCCTCCTTGATTACTTTGGAAGCCGCCATGGAATGTACACGGATTCTCTCGTGGAGCTGCTGCCTGTCCGCTCCCCTCTTCTTAACTGCATCCATCATAATATTTTCGGTTGCCATAAACGGAAGCTCTTTTCTGAGGTGCTGTTCGATAACCTTGGGATAAACGACAAGACCGTCGGCAACATTGGCATACAGAGAAAGTATACCGTCAACGGCAAGGAAAGCCTCGGGAACACTTAAACGCTTGTTTGCCGAATCATCGAGCGTTCTTTCAAACCACTGAGTTGCGGTTGTGAAATATCCGTTGAGGACGTCTGTCATAACGTATCTTGAAAGTGAGCCTATGCGTTCGCTGCGCATGGGATTGCGCTTATAAGCCATTGCGGACGAGCCAATCTGGTTCTTTTCAAACGGCTCCTCAACCTCCTTGAGATGCTGAAGAAGCCTTATATCATTTGAAAATTTAGCGGCGCTCTGAGCTATGCCTGCAAGCACGTTCAAAAACTGCGAATCGAGCTTTCTGGAATATGTCTGTCCCGACACGGGGAAGCAGGACTTAAAGCCCATTTTTTCGGCTATTTTCAGGTCGAGCTGCTTGCATTTTTCGTGGTCACCGTCAAAAAGCTCAAGGAAGCTTGCCTGAGTGCCCGTTGTGCCCTTTGAACCGAGCAGCTTAGCCTTTGAAAGCTGATACTCAACATCCTCAAGGTCCATTAAAAGCTCCTGAATCCAAAGAGTTGCCCTTTTGCCGACGGTGGTGGGCTGTGCAGGCTGAAAATGTGTGAATGCGAGGGTAGGCAAATCCTTGTATTTATCCGCAAATTTTGAAAGGTTGCGGATTACGGTTACAAGCTTGTTTCTAATAAGCTGCAAGCCCTCTGTCATAATGATAATATCGGTATTATCGCCCACATAGCACGAGGTGGCGCCGAGATGAATAATACCCTTGGCTTTGGGGCACTGAACGCCGTAGGCGTATACGTGGGACATCACGTCGTGGCGAACAAGCTTTTCCCTTTCCTGAGCAACCTCATAGTTAATATCGTCGGCGTGCGCCTTCATCTCGTCAATTTGCTCCTGAGTAACAGGCAGTCCGAGCTCCATTTCGGACTCGGCAAGAGCAATCCAAAGCTTTCTCCAGGTCTTAAATTTTTTATCGGGAGAAAAAATATATTTCATTTCCTTACTTGCATAACGTGATGACAAGGGTGATTCATAGGTATCTTTAGCCATTATATACATCCTTTCAAAATTTCTTTACTTTTTTTGCTTTTTATCCGAAAAGTTCATACCGCCGCGCTCCTTGCCCTTAAAGGTTTCCTTGGTAACAGCGGCGGGATAATTGCCGGTAAAGCAGCCGTCACAGAAGCCTATGGGAGCGTAGTTTATCATTTCGTGCAGGCTTTCGGCGGGAAGATAACCGAGAGAATCGGCTCCGCTCAGCTCTTTGATTTCTTCAACCGTGTGATTGCAGGCGATAAGCTCTCCTCGAGAGGGTATATCAGTGCCGTAATAGCAGGGCCACAAAAACGGCGGCGAGCTTATGCGCATATGAACCTCTTTTGCGCCGGCTTCCCTAAGCATTGTAACAATGCGGTCAACAGTTGTTCCTCTGACAATGCTGTCGTCAATCATAATAACCCGCTTGCCCCTAACCATATCTGCAATCGGATTAAGCTTGATTCTTACGCTTTTCATTCTTTCCTTTTGACTCGGCTTGATAAAGGTTCTGCCGATATAGCTGTTTTTAACAATAGCCTTTTCATAAGGAATACCCGATTCCTCACTGTAGCCGATTGCGGCGTCAATTCCCGATTCGGGAACGCCGATAACCATATCGGCTTCAACGGGGTATGTTCTGGCAAGAATACGTCCTGCCTGCTTTCGTGCTTCATACACACTGACTCCGTCAATAAACGAATCAGAGCGCGCAAAGTAAATGTACTCAAAAATACAGAGAGATTTTTTACTCTCTTTTTCAAGCCGGGGCTTTATGCTGCGGACTCCGTTGTGGTCGGCAACAACTATTTCTCCCGGCTCAATGTCACGAACAAATTCTGCGCCGCAGGCATCGAGCGCCGCGCTTTCGCTTGCAAAAACGATAGAATCATTGTATTTGCCCATACACAGCGGGTGGAATCCGTGCGGGTCACGAGCGGCGATGACCTTTCTCGGGCTCATAACAAGCAAAGAATAAGCGCCCTCGATAACATTCATCGTGCGTGCAACCGCTTCCTCAACTGTATGGCATTTGAGCCGCTCACGAGCTATTACATACGCAATAACCTCGGAATCAATGGTCGTTTGAAAAATTGCGCCCCGCTGTTCAAACTGACGTCTGATTTCAAGCGCATTTGTGAGGTTGCCGTTATGAGCAACCGAGAGGGTGCCCTTTACATAACGCATAACAAGCGGCTGTGCGTTTTCAAGCACAGAGCCGCCTGCTGTTGAATAGCGAACGTGGGAAATTCCCATTTGTCCGCCGAGAGAATCGAGAATGCTGTTATTAAAGACCTCGCTTACAAGGCCCATATTTTTGTGATAATCAATTACACCTTCGTCAGATACAGCTATGCCGCAGCTTTCCTGTCCCCTGTGCTGCAAAGCCAAAAGGCCGTTATAGCAAGCATAGGCAGGATTGATTGAGCCGTCGCTGAATATGCCGAATACTCCGCACTCCTCGTGCAGACCTTCTTTTGCAAAATTATCGAAAGAAAAATTCAAGGTGCCACCATCCGATTATTCAAATTTTTACTTATTATATTATTAAATAACTCGATTGCTTAAGCAAGACCTATACGCTTCATCATCTCGGCATAGGCTTCCTCAACTCCGCCCATATCACGGCGGAAACGGTCCTTATCGAGCTTTTCCTGAGTATCAATATCCCAGAAGCGGCAGGTATCCGGTGAAATTTCATCAGCAAGGATAATTTTGTCCTTATATCTTCCGAACTCTATCTTAAAGTCAATTAAATCCACCTTACATTCCTTGAAAAACTCAACCATAATCTCGTTGATTTTGAGCGCCATAGAAGTGATGGCGTCAATTTCCTCTTTGGTGGCAAACTCTGCGGCAAGGATATGATATTCATTTACCATCGGGTCGCCGAGGTCGTCATCCTTATAGCAAAACTCAAGAACGGGAGTTTTCATAGGCGTACCCTCGGGAAGTCCGAGACGCTTTGAAAGACTGCCGGCAGCCTTGTTTCTTACGATAACCTCCAAAGGCACGATTTCAACCATTTTGAGGACGGTTTCTCTGTCGTTGAGCTCTTCGACAAAGTCGGTTCAATGCCGTCTTTTTCAAGCAATTTAAACATATAGTTGCTCATACGGTTGTTTACTACGCCTTTGCCGATAATAGTACCCTTTTTCTCGCCGTTAAATGCAGTGGCGTCGTCCTTGTAGGACACAATGCAGTAATCGGGATTTTCGGTTGAATAAACTTTTTTTGCTTTTCCTTCATAAAGAAGCTCTTTCTTTTCCATAATAATTCCTCCATAGTATGGCATTCAGCCAAAACATAAAATACAAGATATTTTTAAGACACAACGGCACCCGTCACCTTAAAGACAAGTGACATATGTACCTATTATAATATAATTTTTAAAAATTAGCAACTCTATAAGAATTATAAAAAATATTTTTTAAATTTTTTTAAACGAAATGCTCACAAGGGATAAATTGGCTTGCAAAGCATTGCGGAAAATTCACTTTTTTTAAAAAATAAACAAATAATCAATTTTACACTTGATTTTTACAAAATGATAATGTATAATTACAAATGTATTTGCCGGTGTGTCGGAATTGGCAGACGAGACAGACTCAAAATCTGTTGTCAGCAATGGCGTGTGGGTTCGAGTCCCACCACCGGCACCAAATTTGCACTCACAAAAGTGGGTGCTTTTTTATTGCAAAAATGCCGTTTTTGCCTTTGCTTTTGCACTCTTTGCCTTTGCGGTTGTCTTTTCTTCTGCAACCGCCGTAACAAAGCCCTTGCTTTCAAGCTCGCTTGCTCTGTCCTTGCTTACTTCAAACTCTTCACCGACCTTGCGGAGCTTAAAATCATTCTGCAAGTCGTTAAAGGGCTTAATTACCTTTACTTTCATTTTTCATCACCTCCCGTAACTTTAAAGGTGCCTAACTTAACAAGTCCGCAAAAGACTTGAAGTATAAGCCTTATGCCTGCCATAATCCACGCTGCAACAAAGCACCCTGTCGGTACCGCAACGCCGTTAGCTGACAATACGTAAAGTAAAATCAAAAGTACATACATTTAATTTTCCTCGCTTTCTTATTTTTTGAGCATTAAAAAAGCACGCTGATTTCTCAACGTGCTGTGTGTATTTGTCCTTTTGCTAATACCAAACTACTAAAGCTTCTTTAGGAATATCCCCTTTACTATTTAAAAGCTCTGATAGTTTAGAACGAACATGAGCAACATACATCTTCTTTCCGTACTCATAGGCAGAATAATCAATCTTTTTTATCTCATGTGTTGCTACATCTACCTCAATATAACCTTGCTCATTACTTGTTTCAGGCGTATAATTGCAAGATATTGTATTGTTTTTCTTTTTTATATTGAACATTTTTACCATAAATTACACCTCAAAACTAATCACAATATTTAGCATAATTATATCTGTTTGAAGCTTTTATGTGAGCTTCATTTTGGGAAAGTCCCTTTTCCATATAGCGTAGTTCCGCATACTCGTGTTTCAAAAGAATTATGTCTTTTTCTTCAAAATTGCCACTTATCAGTCTTTGCCAAGATTGTGCCATATCGTAAGACGGTGTAAAACGAGGGTGACCTCCTATTAAATCGTGCTCTTTTACAAATACATGATTTTTTATTTTATCTATCTTATCTTGACTTATTGCAGTGGCTTCGGAAATCTTCTTAGTATCATTCGTCATATGACGAACTGATTCATAATACTTTTCCGCATGTTCATTAGCCGCCTTACTGTATGGATTTAAAGCACCGCTTGTAGCTCCTGTATTTATTATACCACTCTCGTCCGAATTTGCAACGGGTTTAACAGAATTATTATTGTCAAAATCAACATTCATTCTTTGAGTGCGTTCTCTCAGCCCTGCCGCTTTGCTGAATTCTTTGTATTTCTGCTTCAGGCGGTTAATTCTGATATTGATTGCGGTTGCTCTGTCGGTGTCGCCTACAGCTTCATAAGCAAGCCGTTCTCGCTGAAGCTTGCCTTCAAGTCCTGTTACCTTTTGCTTGTTTATAAAATTAAAGGGCAATATACCCCTTGGTATATTGCCCTTTAATTGGTGCAGGTAACATACTTTCATTTTGTCAAATGTCACATCTCGCTTGTGGGGTTCACATATAATGGAAAGCTTCCATAATCGCAGTTCGCTAAAAACAGTCCACCGGACTGTTTTCTTTACGCTCGCCTTCAAGTCCTGTTACCTTTTGCTTGTTTATAAAATTAAAGGACAATATACCCCTTGGTATATTGTCCTTTAATTGGTGCAGGTAACAGGACTTGAACCTGCATGAAATTGCTTTCACATGGACCTGAACCATGCGCGTCTGCCAATTCCGCCATACCTGCATTATTGAATTTACTGTGACCTCGCATACCGAGATGTCACTAAGCTATTATATCAAAACTTATTGTAAATGTCAATTAGGAATTTGAAATTTGCCGATATTTTGTCCAAATTACGTCATTAAAGCGTCGCAGATTTTAAAATCTACTGTAATTTTATTTACCTGTCTGTGAAGCTGTGTTATTTTTCTTTGCTTTTGCCTTTGCATCCTCGTAAATTTTCAGAGTTTCGTCCGTGGGTCCGTCAAACATTACCGTACCCTTTTTAAGATAAATCACACGGAGGAACAGATCCTTTCCAGAGCTTGCATTTTGCCTTACGTAAAGCACCGTAGTTCCCGTTGAAATAATTTCCTTTATTTTATTCTTGCATTTTTTCTTAAAGGTTGCGTCGCCTACAGACAGCGCTTCATCAACAACAAGCACATCCGGTTCAATATTTACGTTGATTGCAAAGCCCAAACGCATTTTCATACCGCTTGAATAAGTCCTGACAGGCTGGTCAATATAATCGCCGAGCTCTGCAAAGTCAATGATTTTATCCTCAATTTCCTTAATATAGCTGTCTGAAAGGCCGAGAATATATCCCTTTAAATAAATATTTTCTCTGCCTGTCATTTCCATTGAAAATCCCGCCGTAAGCTCAAGCAAAGCCGCAACCTTGCCGTCAACCGTAATTTCACCCTCATCGGGAAAAGCAACTCCGGTAATCATTTTGAGCAGAGTGGATTTTCCTGCGCCGTTATCTCCGACAATGCCCACAGCTTCGCCGCGTTCGATTGAAAGCGATACATTATTGAGCGCCTTGTTGGTTTTAGCGTGCTTGGGCTTTATGAAAAGAGCCTTAAATCTTTCACGGTCGTTTTTATAGAGAGTGTAGGTTTTGCTTACATTTTTAAAGGTAATGATCGGTTCAGCCATCAAATTACCCTCCCGTTAAAGTACGTCAGGAAGCTTTTTCCTGAGTCTGTTGTAGTTAAAAATGCCGAGCGCAAATACTATGACAAATTCCGCAAGGAAAATCACAAGCTCGGTTGTATATACGTAGAATCCTCTGTGATAAAGGAAGCAGTTTCTGTAGCCGTTTACAAAAAAGTTAATCGGGTTAAACAGCATAATAGTGTCAAGGGGTGCAGGCAAACTGTAGGAATCATACATAATGCCCGAAAGCCAGAAAATGCCGGACATTACAGATACAATCAGGCTTTCAAAGTCCTTACTGAAGGCGCTCATGGGCGCAGTGGACCATGACAGCGCCACAAAGAAAATAAACATTATCGGACAATACAGGAAAAACTGCAAATTGTACCAGCTTGGACCTATTGTAATGAGTACGTAGGCATACATAAATACCATAAGCAGAAGATGTACAAAAAGTCGTGAAAGAGCGGTGTATGTCAGTATTGTTGAAATGGGAAATTTAACCTTTGTTATAAACTGCCTGTTCACTCTAAGCGTTTTTGCGCCCTGAGTTATGCTGTCGGTTATAAAAAACCACGGAATAAATCCAATAAGCATAAACGTAAAGAAATCTATTGTAAAGGTATCGGGACCGGTAAGGTTTACGCTTACGCTTCTCATCGTTTTGATGCCTATGGAAAATGCGAACCAGTATACAAATATAGTAAACGCAGGCTTTACAACAGCCCACAACGGACCTATTACCGCGCCCTTATATGTTTTGATAAGCTCGTCCTTCGCAAGCAGGAAAATCTGCTTGCCGAACCCCTTATGCTCTTTGAAAATTGTAAACAATCCAACACGTCCTTTGCTTGTAATAAAATTGCGAAGAATCGCCGAAAAAACTGTATTTGAATATGAAAGCGTACAATAACGTAGTATAACAGTATTATTATATAACTTTTTATGGATTTGTCAATTAAAAGAATTTTTATTTTTACCTTGCCTTGAAAATCGCAAAAATTAAACGAAACCGGAGCAGCTCCGCTGCGGCGGTCGCTGCCCCGGTAGATTTGAATTGATTTAGGTTAAATCATCAGTCAGCCTGAATTTTTACGAATTGCTCCTGCATATATGAGTAAACCTCATCCGATACATTTGTAAACACATAGCATTTGTCAAGATATTCATCGCTCGGATAGATAAGCTCGTTGTTTTTAGCGTCCTCGTCAATATAATTATCATAGGCTTTCTGATTGGGCGTAGCGTAGTTGAGATACTCAAAATTTGCCGCCGCAACCTCCGGCTCCTGCATAAAGTTGATGAATTTCTCGGCATTTTCCTTGTTCTTGCTGCAGGTGGGAATACACATTGCATCATAAAACAGGTTAGCGCCGTCCTCGGGCATTGCGTAGTCAAGGTCCTCGTTGTTTTCCATCATAGTGATAATGTCACCGGCATAATACGGAGCAATTGCCGCCTGACCAGTTTCCATTTCGGTGAACGCCTGATCCATAACATATTTTTTGAGCAGCGGCTTTTGCTCGCTGAGCTTTTCGGCAGCGGTGTCAACATCCTCCGTCGTGCAGCTTGAGGGGTTAATTCCGCACAGCTGCATTGAAATTGCCATAGCGTCCCTGCTGTTGTTAAACATAAGTATCTGACCGCTTAAATCCTCATCCCAGAGCGCCTCCCATGAGGTTGGCTTTTCGCTGACCTTGGTTGTGTCATAAACCATTGCGGTAACTCCCCATGAATAGCAAACGGTGTATTTGCCCTCGGGGTCACAGTCAAGCTTTTTGAAGCGGTCCATAATATATTCATAGTTGGGAATATTATCAAAATCAAGCTCCAACAGCATATCCTCTTCAATAAGCTTGCTTATCATATATTCTGACGGAATTATTACATCATAGCTTACATTGCTGTTTTTTAGCATATTGTAAAGCTCCTCGTTGGTTTCATAGGTGGTGTAGTTCACCTTGATATTGGTCTGATTTTCAAATTCCTCGATTATGTCCATTAAGCCGTCCTCGCCGTTAGAGATATATTCTCCCCAGTTATAGACGTTAACCTCTCCGTCATAGCTGCCTCCGCAGCCGGAAAGTCCCGCTGTCATTGATGCCGCAAGAGCTGCGGCAAGGATAATGCTGATGATTTTTTTCATTTCTCAATCTCCCTAAAATATTTTTGCTTTTGTATTGCGCTGCTTTTATTATCAGGCTCTTTGCAGCTTTGACCTTTCCTCGCGCCTGTTTCTGATGTTTATAATAATCATAATTATAAGAATCGCAAGAAAAAGCAGAGCGGAAAGAGCGTTAATTTTCGGTGAAATTCTGCGGTGAGTCATTGAATAAATTTCAATCGACAGGTTTTGGAACTTTGCGCCTCTTGTAAAATACGTGATGATGAAATCATCGAGAGAGTAGGTAAAGCTCATCAAAAGCCCGGAGAATATTCCCGGCATAATTTCGTGAATAACAACCTTATAAAATGCCTGCCACTGATTGCACCCAAGGTCAAGGGCGGCATCGTAAACGCTTCTGTCAATTTTTTTGATACGAGGCATTACATTCAGAACAACAAACGGAACGCAAAAGCAGATGTGTGAAATAAGCACTGTAACAAAGCCCATTTCAAAGTTAAATATAACGCCGAGCGTTGTAAACAAGAGCATAAGCGACACGCCCATTACTATGTCGGGGCTTATAATCGGTATATTTGATACATTTTGAATAATAAGCCGCTTTTTGCCCTTAAAATTGCTGATGCCCACTGCGCCGGCGGTGCCGAGTATTGTGGCGAAAACCGAAGCGAGAACAGCGATAATAAGAGTATTTCCGAGGGCGTTCATTATATTGTCGTCCTTGAAAAGCTCAATATACCATTTCATCGAAAAGCCTTTCCAAACAGTGGTCTTGCCCTCGTTGAAGGAATAAAATATCAGCACGGCAATCGGCATATACATAAAAATAAATACGAGAGCGATATAAATTTTTGAAGCGATACCCTTTTTCTTTTTCATTATGCAATCGCCTCCTCATCGCCGAACAGGTTCATAATTATGAGGAACACAAAGATAAGCACCATCAAAATCAGCGAGATTGCCGAACCGGTGTTTTGGTCGGTCCAGAATATCTTGTCGATTATATCGCCTATCATAATATCGTCTGTTCCTCCGAGGTACTGCGACACCAAAAAGGTGCTTGCGCTCGGCACAAATACCATAGTAATGCCGGAAATCACGCCCGGCATACTCAGCGGTAAAACAACCTTTTTAATCACTGAAAATCCACTTGAGCCGAGGTCCTGAGCCGCTTCGATAAGGCTGCGGTCGATTTTACACATAACGGTGTATATCGGCAGAACCATAAACGGCAGATATTCATAAACCATTCCCAGAACAACGGCTCCGGTGTTGCCTATATATGTACCGTGAATACCGAGGAGCGAAAGCGCCGTATCTATAGGTCCGTTATCCTGAAGCAGGGTAACCCAGGCGTAAATCCTCAGCAAAAAGTTCATCCACATAGGAATCATCAAAAGCATTATGACGGCGTTTTGCGTTGACTCCTTCATATTTGAAATCAAATATGCCAAGGGATAGGCAACCAAAAGGCAAATTGCCGTTGACAAAAATGCTATCCAAAGAGATTTAGCAAACACATCGCCGTAATACAGCGCATTGGAAAAATATTCTGTTGTAAAGCTGCCGTTTTCATCGGTAAAGGCGGTGTATCCTATCATTACAATCGGTATCATCGTAAAGATTACCATCCAAATAATGTAAGGAATTGAGGGCTTTTTTGATTTCATACTAACCCTCCTCCGGCTTGCCGATTACTTCAAAGCTCGCCTTTGAAAAGTCAAACGCAAGCGGAACATAGGTGGCTACCTGCTCGTCGGTATCGCTGAGCATAAGCCATTTTCTTTCGTCCGATTCAAGTATAATTTCGTTATGCTCGCCCTTGTAAACTACGGATTCTATGTAAACGTCCTTCAAATCTCCGACACCGTCGCCCGCAAGTGAAAGGGCGTCCGGTGGCAGGGTGATTTTGACCCTTGTTCCCACATCAAACACTCTGCCGGAAGCCGTAACGGTTTCTCCCTCAAGCTCAAAGTCAAAGGTCTTTTTATCTCTGTCGCAGCCTGTAACCTCGGCTTCAATCACATTATTGTAAAACGGCAGAAGCTTATTCATAATCTGAATATTAAACGGAATTACGCACATTCCTATTTGACTTCCTATTTCCGCAGAGCGTGTGGAGTGAATCAAAAGCTCGCACCTGCCGCACATAACGCTCATCTCATAATGAACGCCCTTGAAGGTTGATTTTTGCACCGTGCCTACAAGCTGCCCGTTTTCGGGGGCGGTGATTTCAATGTCCTCCGGCCGTATAACAACGTCAACGGGGGTGTTTTTGCCGAAGCCCCTGTCAACGCACTCAAGCTCTTTGCCGAGAATTTTTACACGGCAGTCGTCAATCATAGTGCCGTTGAGTATATTGGCCTCACCGATAAAATCCGCCACAAAGGCGTTGACCGGTTCGTTGTAAATATCCTCCGGCGTGCCTGTTTGTTCAATTACGCCGTTATTCATAACAACCACACGGTCGCTCATTGTCAGAGCTTCCTCTTGATCGTGAGTTACATATATAAAGGTTTTGCCTGTTTTTTGCTGAATTTCCTTCAGCTCAAGCTGCATACTTTTTCTCAGCTTTAAATCAAGCGCACCCAAAGGCTCGTCAAGCAAGACTACGTCGGGATTGCACACAAGCGCCCTTGCAATGGCAACACGCTGCTGCTGACCTCCCGACAGCTTGGAAATTGAGCGTTTTTCATAGCCCTTGAGGTCGACTATTGCAAGCATTTGAGTAACCTTTTCCTTAATTTCAGCCTTCGGCAGCTTTTTCAGTCTGAGCCCGAAAGCCACGTTTTCAAATACGTTTAGATGCGGAAACAGCGAATACTTCTGAAAAACCGTATTTACATTTCTCTTGTTCGGTGGAGTGCCGTTAATTCGCCTGCCGCCGAAAAACACATCGCCGCTGTCAGGCTCGACAAACCCGCCTATTATCCTGAGAGTTGTGGTTTTGCCGCATCCGCTGGGGCCGAGAATTGTAACAAATTCATTGTCGTGAATATCAAGATTTATGTGGTTTAAAATTACCTCATCGTCGAACTTGATGAAAATATCCTTCAATGATATTATGGTGTTTTCTGTAGGCTGTTTCATCTATGTACCCCTGTTCAGTAATTTATTTTGAGCCGCAGGCTGCGGTATTTCCGATTTTAAATTGAAGCTGAGCAATTTACCCTTTAGGTTAAACAAAAATAAAAAGGCGGATTGTGCTCAGTCTGCAAAAGCAGAAACCCTGCAGGCGAACACAGTCCGCCCTTACAATAACTTACATCCTTGTAATGACATAACTATGATTATCGGCAGCCGCTCAGCCGCCGTGATTAAAACAAAAGCGTTATCGGCTTAGGTTAAATTATATTATGTTAAGCCGAAAAAGTCAATCAATATTAAGTAAATAATTTGTTGCTTCGATCTTTGCACCCATTGCAGGCTGCCGACAGACATATGGAAATAAATTTAAACAAAAATTCTCAAATATTGCAAATCGCAACGGCTGTACAATATGCTGTAAATGTTGATTTTGCACAAAAAATAAGCCTTCAATTTGTACGATAAAATTATATACATTTTTAAGGCTATTTGCTATAATAATGATGAAATTATTATGAAAGGATGTTTTCTGAATGAAAAAATTTAGAAAAATTGCAAGCCTGGCTATAACGGCGGCGATGATGACCTCGTCATTGGCATTTGCCTTTACAGCAAACGCAGTTACAACTGACTCGGACACAGACAGCACTGTTTCCTCGTCCGACTCTTCTGTTGACTACGGTTTGCAGGACAATGTTCAGGACGGAGTTATTCTTCACGCCTTTAACTGGTCTTACAATTCAATTAAAGAAAACCTTGCGGCTATCGCCGCTGCGGGATATTCAACCGTACAAACTTCTCCGGCTCAGCAGCCGAAGGACTATGCAACCTCTACCGACGTATCGGGTCAGTGGTGGAAGCTCTATCAGCCCGTAAGCTTTTCAATAGGCGAGGACACCTGGCTCGGCACAAAGGCAGAGCTTACCTCGCTTTGTGAAGAAGCCGAAAAATACGGCATTAAAATTATCGTTGACGTTGTTTCCAACCATATGGGCAACGAGGACGAAAGCGATCCCAACTCACTGAGCACTCAGGTTCAGACCTATCAGCCCGATTTCTATGAAAACAAGGACACTTATTTCCGTTCAAACAGCATTTCTGCCGATGACAGCTCAGTTCAGGCTGTTGTTCAGGGACACGTTTCTTCCTGCCCCGACCTTGACACAAGCAATAAAGACGTTCAGGCTGCGGTAGTAAGCTACCTTAAGGAATGTATAGACTGCTGTGTTGACGGCTTCCGTTTTGACGCTGCCAAGCATATCGAAACTCCCGACGACGGAGAGTATGCTTCCGACTATTGGCCCACTGTTACAAGCGAAGCAGGCGAGTATTACTATTCTCAGACCGGCAACGAGCTTTATATTTACGGTGAAATTCTCAATACCTGCGGTTCCGGCAGAAGCTACAGCTCTTACACACAATACATTAACATTACCGACAATGTAACGGGCGACACGGTTCTTTGCAATGTTTACAGAAATAAGACATCGCTTGCCGCAACCTCCACCTATAATTCGGGTGAGGACGCTTCCGACATCGTTCTTTGGGCAGAGTCCCACGATACCTATGAGGGTACGTCCGGCTCGGCAGGCATCACCAATACAGCCAATGTTCCCGACAGCGACGTTGTAAAAGCTTGGGCTCTTGTGGCTGCAAGAAAGGACGCAACCGCACTTTACTTTGCCCGCCCCGGTTCTGCAAAAATGGGTGAAGCTGCCACGGATTTAACCTATAAGTCAACTGCGGTTTCCGAAATCAACAAGTTCCACAATTTGTTTGTAGGTCAGGATGAATATGTTTCCTACTCCGATGACATTGCTTATGTAGTAAAAGGAACAAGCGGTATCGTGCTTTCAAATTGCAACGGAGATGAGGCTTCTGTAAGCATTTCTGGAACAGGTATGGCAGACGGAAGCTATATAGATACGATTACAGGCAACGTATTCACGGTTGAGGACGGCGTTCTCAGCGGCGACATCGGCTCTACCGGCGTAGCTGTTGTTTATGAGGGAACCACCACTCCCAAGAACACCTGCTCGGTAGAAAGCTGTGATTTTGAGGGCGAAACAATTACAGTTACAATCGGCCTTGAAAACGCTGTTTCGGGCACCTACTCACTCAACGGCAGCACTCCTGCGGAATACACCGATACCATTACAATCCGCATAGGCTCCGACTATGACTACGGCGAAACAATAGAGCTTACGCTCACGGCAACAGACGGAACAAATCAGACAGAAACGGTTTATAGCTACACCAAGAACGAGGCTGCCTCTACCGGCATTTACGTTTATTTGAATGCAGAGAAAAAGGCTTCGTGGAACGGACCGTTCTATGTTTATCTGTATGATGAAGAAACCGAAGAGGCTGAGGGCATTTCATATTCCAACGGCAACTGGCCCGGACAGCAAATGAGCTATGACGAGGCTTCCGGTTATTATTATCTTGAGGTTTCGGACGGCAACTGTTTAATGAAGGACGGCGACGGAAATACTGCGGAAACCGACACATTTGACCTTGCTCATTCGGCAAATACCCGAGTAATTGTCAGCAGCAACAACGCTCAGCAGTATCCTTCTACAACCGGCTATTTGCTTGAAGGCACCTCGCACATATTGTTTGAAACATCAACATCCTCCAAAAAGGCTTGGACAACAACCGACCTTGTGCCCACTGTTGTTGAAGAGGAAGCTACAGAGGTTACAAGACCTGCTGAGGAGCCCACAACAGAGGAACCCACAACCGAAGAGGTAACAACCGAAGAGCCCACAACCGAAGAGGTAACAACTGAGGAAATCACAACGGCAGAGCCTATCTATATGCTGTCGGGTGATGTAAACGGCGACAACAGCATTGACATTACCGACGTTGCCCTTGTGCAGAAGGCTTCGGTTAAGCTGGCAACACTTAACGATACGCAAGCACTGCTTGCAGACGTAAACGGCGACGGCAGAGTTTCCGTGCTGGATGCAACCTGTATTCAAAAATATGTAGTCGGCGGATACACAAACGTCGGCACAACCAGTGAAAAGGTTGCGGTTGGTTAAAGTCAATTATCCTTAACACCGTAAAAAGTCAAAATTATGCCCCCGCTTCAATCTGAGGCAGGGGCATTGTTGTGCTGTCCGATAGGTTTATTATGCAGTCGGCGCAAAGCGTTTAACCTTTTGATTATTAAATTCAATTTCGTCAAGGAACAAGTCGCAGGGGCTTGCCCACACATCCGCTTCGTCGTTTAAAGACTTGTAAATAACTAATTTTTCGCCTGTTTCGGTGTGATTGGCAAATCCTACAACCTCATATTCTTTTCCGCTGTAGTGACGGTATCTTCCTAACTTGATTTCAGGCTCTCCGTCAAGCTTTTGACTGATGTCGGCTCCAGCTGTATTTTCGTCAGACTCCTGTGCGGCGGCATCATTTGTTACTTTTATCGAATCCTCAAAAGTAACGGCTTTTTCCGTATCGTCAAAGCGGATTTTAAAACTGCCGTCATTAACGACTAAAATTCTTGCGGAATACGGCTTCATCGGCAGTTCAAAGTAGCCGTTTACGTCAAAAATCTCATTATCGTTGAGTACATCCGTAAGCATTTGATTGGTGCCGGTGTCAAATCCAATCCTTTCATCACGGTCGGTCAGATTAAAAGCCGCAAAAACGGTCTGATTATCAGTCCATCTTTTGTATACGAGCTTTTCGTTCATAATGTTTAGATTGGCAAAGTCGCCGTATTTGAGCGCTTCAAGTTCGAGGCGAACCTTGCCGAGCTTTACAATGTGCTCAAGCAATTCATAGTTGGGATTTGGAATACTGTCAAGATTAAGGCACGGGCGCAGCTCAAAATCGCTGTGCTGAGTCCTTGCGCCTTCAATTCCGAACTCACTGCCGTAATAAATTGACGGAACGCCGGGCATAGTGTACATCATACTGTAAATGTTAAACAGATGATTTTTATTTTTCAGCATACTTGCCACACGATTCACATCGTGGTTGTCAACAAAGTTGTAGGTGTATATATTGCGATAAATACCGCCGTTTCCGAATTGTCTGTTAAAAGAATGGGCAATTTCAAAATAGTTGCGGTCGTTGTGACTTGAGTACAAGCCCTTATAGCATTCATAATTTGTAACCGAATCAAGGGCCTCGCCGTTTGCCCAACGGTTGTAGTCGCCGTGTGTGATTTCACCGTAGAGCCAAAAATCGGGCTTTTGGGACTTGCAGGTGCTTCTCAGCTTTTTAAAGAATTCAATATCCACGCAGTCGGCGGCGTCAAGACGCAATCCGTCAATATCAAATTCATCAATCCAGAATTTCACCGAATCAAGCAGATAATTTACAACATTGCCGTTGGAAAGGTTGAGCTTTACAAGGTCATAGTGTCCTGCCCAGCCCTCATACCAAAACGGGTCGCCGGCAGGGCTTCTGCCGTCAAAGTTAAGTCCCTGAAACCAGCTGCAATATTGAGAATTTCTCAGATTCTGCTGCAAATCCTTAAATGCGAAAAATTCTCTTCCTACGTGGTTGAAAACTCCGTCGAGGATAACCTTGATTCCGTTTTTGTGAAGGGTATCACAAATTTCCTTAAAGGAATTATTATCACCTAAGCGACAGTCGATTTTTTTGTAGTCAATTGTGTCATAGCCGTGAAAGCTGCTTTCAAAAACAGGGTTAAGCACAATTACGTTGACCGACATTTTTTTAAAGTGTTCAATCCAGTCATAAATCTTATTCAGCCTGTATTCAAGCCTGCCGTCATTTTTTCTCGGCGCACCGCAAAAACCGAGCGGATATATGTTGTAGATTACCGATTCATTGATATAACTCATAGCTTTACTCCTTTGTTTGTTGTGTATTTGCATTTGCTTAAAGCAAAGACAGTTTCTATTTTATCATAAATTCTCTTATTTGTCTAAGAAATTCTGCCGAAAATTTAAATTTTTACATCATTTTTACTCAGTTTATTTACTGCAAAATCAAAATGTGTATTGTGTATCCGCAAAATTTGTGTTAAAATACATTTTAATAAGAATTTTACTGCTTGCTCGGAGGTCAATAATGATAAAATTACCCGAAAATAAAACAAGAAAAAGACTCAGACTCACATTGTGCGTTTTATATTTATTTGAAATTATATTCTGCACTATGCCGTATTTGCAGGGCTATGATTCATCAGGCAATTTGGCTACATATTCCGTGATTGATATGCTCTCATACTTGGGCGGAGAGCTTCCCGAAACAGCTGACGGCTCGGCGTTTCAGACATATACAATATTTATGTTTGTTTTCTTCATCATTCCCATTGTCGGCTTCTTGTTCTGCGCATTTGATAAACAGCGCAATCTTAAAAATATTGTGTCGGTTATCTGCTGTCTGCTGGGTGTGCTTTCAATCTTAGCATTGGTAAGCTACGGCCTAAGCCTCGGCTCTCTGCTTGCTCTCTTGGTATATCTTGTCATCTGCTTTTTAACCACGCTTTCAATGTTTGCCCGAATCACCGACAAAGAAGAGAACCAAAAATAATATTCTTCCGGCTGTCCTGTCATAGTGCGGGACAGCTTTTTTTATCGGAGCAACGCTCTGTCAAGCTCGCTTGAAACAGAGCTTGCGATAGATTGTAGCTTGCAAAGGGGGAGCGTTAGCTCCTCAATGATTCAGTGCGAGATTACAACTCCCTCTGAAATGATGAATCTCCCCCGCCGCCTTTAGTGACAGGGACATCTTTGCATAAGTTATATTGCCTTCAGCGTGATTGAGCAGTCAAATTGCTTGGCTCCGATTTATGTGATTTTGTAATAAACTCAGCTCTGTGCGAATATGATTTACAGATGTTAAGGCTTTTTAAACAGGGGGCGGTTTTATAAAAAAGCTTGCACTTGTAATTTGTGTTTTATCCTGCGCTCTGCTCTGCTCCTGCTCAAAATCAACAAGCGGATACAGCGATGAGCTTACCTTAAATTCATGGGAGGCACAGCTTGACGGCGGCGGAACGGCTGCCCTTGAATTCAGCGGAGAACACGCCAGGATTGAGCTATAAAACGGAGATAATGAGACCGAAATAAGCGGAATTTATGTTGTCGTTGAACA
>JAJQDK010000019.1 GCA_021202245.1 Clostridiales bacterium | reverse complement strand
AAGGAGGATTGTCGGTGACGGTGCGCACTACAATTTTATCTCCGTTGTGATAGAGGTTTGAAACACGGTAATTATCCTGAAAATAGTTCAGGCTGCCGCTGTCGATTTCAATTTCAAACACCTTGTTCTCTATCTCTTTAATCAGGTTGTCGCAGGTATCCTTTGAGATGAGCCTGCCGCTTTTGAGCAGAATAATTTCCTTGGCGATGAATTCTATGTCTGACACAACATGAGTGGAAATCAGCACTATTTTATCCGCCGCAATCTCGCTGATAAAATTGCGGATTCGTATGCGCTCCTTGGGGTCAAGCCCTGCAGTGGGCTCGTCAAGAATCAGTATTTGAGGGTCATTAAGAAGTGCCTGCGCAATCAAAATTCTCTGCTTCATTCCGCCGGAAAAAGAGCCTAATTTTTTGTGAGCAGCAGAGGTTAAATTGACTGTTTCGAGCAATGCTGTAATCTTTTCCTTTGCTTCTTTCTTTTTCAGCCCCTTTAACGCTGCCATATACCACAAAAAGCGGTTGGCGGTAAAATCATCATAAAGTCCCTGCTGCTGCGGCATATAACCGAGTGAGGAACGATAATCCTTGCCGAGCTGCCTTATGCTTTTTTTATCATAAAATATCTCTCCGCTGTCTGCATTGAGGTTATCCGTTATTATATTCATCAGCGTGCTTTTGCCGGCTCCGTTCGGTCCGAGCAAGCCATATACGCCGGAGCTTAGGGTCGCCGAAAAATTATCAAGCGCCTTTACCGTTCCCTTTTTGTAGGTTTTGCTGATATTTTTAATTTCAAGACTCGGCATCGTTATTCCTCCGTTTCACATTGTTAAACTTTATAAACGTAACAGTAATTGACGCTGCCGTTACGCACACACATAATATCAAAACTAAAATGACAGTCAAAAGCCATATGTTGCTTTTAAAAAAGTACGCTGTTCGCATTGTATCGTTCCTGATTGCCACAAGGCACGGCACAAGGAAAATTCCGCTTGAAATTATCAGTGTCACCGCATTATTTTTCAGCAAATACGACAGCATATAAATTAAAGCTGTTGCAGTAATTGCAACGGAAAAATGCAGCGCTCCGAGTACGCACACATATTCAAGAACCGTGATGCTGCTTGACAGCATACCGAAGTCCCGCACAAAAGCAAGAGGCAAATCAAATGACGTTGTACCGAAGGTCTGTACAAAGTTAATAAAATAAGGAAGATATATCAACACAAATGATATTACCGAGGTGAGCAAAACAATGAACAGCTTAGTCAAAAGGAGCCTTGCCTTTCCGTGCTTATTGGCTCTGATAAGGTTAATCATTGAGCGCTTGTACTCGCAAGCAAAAATATTTGACGTGCAGAATATAACGACCGCAAGCAATAAGGTAAAATATTCCCATTCACGAAAGGTGTCCTGAGTAAGCCTTTTATTGATAATCTCGTCAATCAGCGCAGGCGGCTCGCCTATTTCTTCCGCCTTGCTCTCGGCATAGGCAACCTGCTCACAGATAAGAGAAAATGCCTTGCCCTTGGTTTCGATTATTGACTGAACAGAGGACTGCTTTGCTTCTCTCTCGGTTTCCGAAAGAGAGGTATCGTTTGCAATTTCAATTTGCCGATTCGCCAAATCATCAAAGTATTGCTGTTCATTTTCCAAAAATTCATATTTTTCCTCGTCAAGCTCGCCTTCAAGGGTTTTCATATATTCGCTGTAGGCGCTTTCTTCAGCGCTTGAATAAACTATGGTTAAGTCATCGGTAAGATTGAAGAAGCCGAATACGGCAAGCACAGCAAGAACGATGAAAGCAAAGGAGGTTTTGTAGTGCTTAAAGGCTTCTCCGCTGAACACTCTAACGCTGCCGCTGATTCTTGAGCGCTTTTCAAAGGCATTTGACAGCTTAGTAAGTATCAGGGATTTTCCGGTGAGCTGAGAGAATTTTGAAAATATGATACAGCTTCCCAAAATTCCGACCGTAATCATAACCGCCGCTGAAACAGTAAAAACGGTTACTATGTTGACGGGGTAAGAAAACAAGCTGACGTTTTGATAATAGCCGAAAATGTTATTGCCTATCATAAGATAAACAAAGTTGACATACTTTAAAAAGCCGAAAACCGAATTGCCGTCAATAAAAAGGTATGTAAAAAATTCGGCAAATAAAAATGCTACAATCAGGGCATAAACCTTTGCGGATGTTTTGACAGCGACAAAAACAAATGAAAGAAACAACGCAAACGAGCAAAACAAAATCAGCTTGCCTGCAATCCACAGGATAATGTATTGCATGATTGAAACATTCAGGGAGCAATTCATAAATATCTCACTTGACTGAATATTTCTTGATAAATCTCCGAAGCCGAACAAAGCGCCGCAAACGACAAAATCGCAAGCATAAAATACAATGCAGAGTAGCGCCGTAACCGCTATAACCACAAACAGCTTTGAGAGAATTGTCGCCGTTCTTCCGTGCTTGGTTGAACGTACAAGGCTGTAGAGTCCCTTTTCACGTTCAAGGCAGAAAAGCGTGATACACATAAGCACCACAAGTATAAGCACAAGATAGTCGGTAAGCTGAAATCGGGTTGAAGCTTCAAGCGCCTTGCTGTTGCCTATTGTCAGCTCAATGTCTTTTAAATGCTCAAAGTCCTTAGGCGTTTCTTCTATGTTTCTAAAAGAAAAACTGCTTGAATCGGAAAAGATTGAAAACGACTTCTGATTTTCTGCACGAGCTTCCATTTCGGCGATAAACTCATCGTAGCCGTCTATATATTCAAGCTGTGACGCTAAATCCTGAATCATAATAAGCCTGGCCTGACGCTCATCATTGGAAAGGTCAAGCTCAAGAGCATTCCGATATTCTTCCGGACTTTCTTCGCTGTAGGATTTTTTCTGATTTTCTATGTACTCTGCGTCCGTATCATCGCTTGTTGATGTGTTTTCAAGAAAAATTGCTATCTGAATTTCCTTTTGCTTACTTTCAATAAATTCAGCAGCATTATCCTGACTGAGGCATTCGGATATAAAATCGTCATATTCTTCATTATTGTCCGCAATCGCAGAATTTACCGTATCCGACGACTGCGAATAAACAATGAAAAACGCATTAGCCAAAAGCGATATGACAAGACAAGCTAAAAATATCCGCTTGGAAAACAGCTTGAAAATTTCACTGACAATGAATCTCATCTCTTTCCCCCTTTTAATCTTAGAAAGGCGGCTCGACGGCAAACGCCGAGCCGCCCGGTGTAAGGCTTAT
>JAJQDK010000053.1 GCA_021202245.1 Clostridiales bacterium | reverse complement strand
TGCTGCTTCAGGTTATCAATCTCCTGTGTTTGCTCATCTATTTTGCTTTCCAACGCAGCTATGTTGCGCTGATAAATCTTTGCGTGGTAGCCTCTTTCCAAATGCCTTTTCCACCAGATTACAAAAACCACTCCGCAGAAAATTATCAGGAACACCAAGCAAAGTGTAATAAAGCTGTTTATATTTGAAGAGTAGAACAGAGAGGCGGCAAACAAAAGAAAAATACTAATTACCATTCCGACATCATTGTTCGATACTTTTTCAAGAACGGTTAATCCCTTCTTGAATCTTTTTATGCGGAACACAAGGCAGGATAAAACGGTTTGAACAGCACCCACGGATAAAAACGCTAAGGAGTAGCTTAAATCGGTTGTCCCCATATATTTATATATCACATAACAAACCGGAACACAAACTGCCAGGGAAATTACATACAGAAAAAAGCTGAAGCCGAGAGACAGGGTGGTGATAACAACATTTGTCCGTATGGAGTTTTTGTATGCAATCAGGGCAAATAAAAACAACAGCAAAAACAATACTGTCAAATTGAGAAAGGCGGCGTATGTTTGCACAAGATAAACCGACACCGAAGCCAAAGCTGAATAGGGTATGCACAGCAAGAGCTTCTTGGTGTTTAAGCGCAGGTTTATAAATTTAGAAAACATAAAAAGGCTACAAAAAGCAATAAAAAATATTTAATCAAAATTGAAAGCATATTGCAAGCCTCCTTATTATAAAAACCAATGTAACTGAAATAAAAACTCCTACCAATAACTAATTTAGATATCGGCTCATTTCTTATAAAATTTAATTAAAATAAAATAAGGAGTGAGCATAGTGAGCTTTTGGGAATGGATTTTATCTTTTCTTTATCGTTAAATCAATGCAAAAAGACAGGCTGTACCGCAAGTACAGCTTGTCTTTTTTTGTGCAATACAAGGCGCTGCACGGTCGGAACGAAATACAGTACATGACAATAAATTTATGTAATTACAAGGTATGCCCGGACTGTGCGCCATGAAAATAGACAACAGAACAAAAACGCCCGAAATGATTATCTCACTTCGGGTGAAAGCTTTCAAAATGCCGCAAAGCTTTGCCGCAAGGCGAGCTTCAAGCTGCTTCGCTTATGAAATCTGCGTATAGTATATACTCAAAAACATTTCATAAAACTCGGTTTCATCGACATAAAATTCTGCGTATTCCTCGCCCTCCTCAACAGTGCCGGGGATTGTCTTGATATCGGTGGAAAGTCCGCCGTTGAGAACAATGTTCTGCGCAAGATATACCACCCTTGAGGAGTTTATATTTGTGCAAACATACGGTGAGGCTGTGTTGTATAAGCTCAGCGGAGTAGAAATATCTTCCTTGGTCTGCTCAACAAAGTTACTTATAAATGCGGACAGATACGTTTGCTGGCGCTGCATTCTGCCATTGTTTGAGTCAAGCTGAGAGGTGTCCCTCGTGCGGACGAAGGCTTCCGTTAAATCGCCCTCAAGGTGATAGGTTTTTCCCTGAACAAAATCGCCTATTGTTTCGGGAGACACAACGTCAACGCCGCCGATGCTGTCGTTGATAGCCGAAATACCGTCCAAATCAAGCGACATATAGGAATTTATCGGTATGTTGTAAAACAATCTCTGAACCGAGCTGACAGTGTTTTCACAGCTTGATTCCTCGCCGTCGCCGTAGGCATAGGAAAGACAAATCTGCATTGTTTCGGTATCAACAAACGAACCGCCTGCCGAATAAACCGAAACGTCGGTCATAGTGTCACGGGAAATATTTATCATTGTTGTATTTCCGTTTGAGGTATCAACGGCAATCAGTATAATTGCGTCCGCCTGACCGCCGCCTGTGCCGGTGGAGGTCTTACCCAAATCACGTTTGTCAATTCCCATACAAAGTATGCTGGTCACCTTTTTGTTGAGCTGATAGGTATGACCGTTGTATACAACATAATCACCGCCGTCCTGAGTTTCAACTCCGTCGGGGGCGGTAACTATATAGGATTCGCTGAGCAGCTCGCTGCTTCCTTTGTTAATAAGAAGTGCAATAGAACCGGCAATCAAAACAGCCAGTGAAAGCAGTGTGCAAAGAACGCCCAAAGCGACCTTTTTCCACGTTTTCATTTTTTTGCCGCTTTTGTGACTTGGCGTTTTTTTTGCGGGAATGTCTTGCAGAGGAATGACTGCTCTTTACAATCGTAAAATTCTCACCTGAGCCGTTCTCATTTCTGATTTCATCTTTTGTTACCCTTCTGACCTTTTTATAAGACTTTAAAAAAAGGTAATCGTTTGCGTCGTCGTTGACGGTTTTGGCATCCTTTTTTACGGGAGCTCTTTCACCCTCAAGCTTGATGCACTCTTCTGTATCGGACGAAAGCCTGTTATTCAATTTTTCTTCATTCACTGAAACATCGTCGTTATTCTGCATATTCATCTTTTACTAAAACCCCCTGTAAAAGATAACGGCCGTCGCCGCTGCTGGTGCAGGTGCTCAAGGTCAATATATTATCGTCAGTTGACAGTTCAACATCCTCTCTGACATTTTTACTTACGGAACGAGGGTTTAGAATCATATCAAGATAATCCTCAAACACTTCATCGTCCGAAAAATCAAAGGAATTCATTATGTGCCTGTTGTCATAAGTGAAAGCGGACACTACCTCATAGGTCAGCTTTCTGTCCGGAGTGTAAACATAAAAATATTTGTGGCTGTCAAAAAAATCCGCGTCGGCAAACTTGTGTAGATTGGCGAACATTGCTCCGCTTGCCATATTATGACCGTACAGCACGGTAACGCGGTCGCTGTAGTCCAGGCTGTTGCAAACCTGAGAATAGATAGCTCCCGAGTAGCTGTAGCTTTTGTACACATCGTGGTCAAGATAGTAGTTATCATCCACCGTGCTTTGGCAGACAGGATAATTTATATTTGTATCGGGAACATAAATCCACGAATAAATTTCGCTGTTTATATCGGCAAGCGAGTCAAAATCAATAGGATTTTCAACAGCCTCGGTATCAACCGACGGAGCGGTAATAAGCTCGTCCTCCGTAGAAGCATAGGATTCCGCCAGAGAATTGTAGTCGTCCTCGGTGTTTTGTTCAACAATAGTCTTTACAACCAAAAAAACACAAGCTCCCACAATTACCAATATTAAAGCTATGAGCAAAAATATAAGAAACGTTCTTTTCCTTTTATTCATATCACTCACCTTGTTCTATTTTACCATTTATCCGCCGACTCGTCAATATTATAA
>JAJQDK010000146.1 GCA_021202245.1 Clostridiales bacterium | reverse complement strand
TTACAACAATCACCCCTGTTCTCGGAGTAGTATCAATGGGTGAGGGCTCGTCCTTTGTGATGGCGGACATTCCCGGACTTATTGAGGGCGCATGGCAGGGAACCGGTCTCGGACATCAATTTTTGCGGCACGTTGAACGCTGCCGTATGCTTGTTCATATTGTAGATGTATCGGGCAGCGAGGGCAGAGATCCCAAGGAGGATTTTGAAACCATTAACGATGAACTGAAAAAATTCAATCCCGAGCTTGCTGAACGCCCGATGATTGTTGCCGGTAACAAGTGCGATATGGCGACAGACGAGCAGATTGCCGATTTTAAATCCTACGTTGAGAACGAGGGATATGACTTTTTCCCGATTATGGCTGCAATCCGCTATGATGTTGACCCTCTGCTCAAAAAAATTCAGGAAATGCTGTCCAAGCTTCCGCCCGTTATCCGCTATGAAGCGCAGCCTGCTCCCGTTGTTTCCGCTGAGGATTTTGACGACCACAGCGTTACAATTAAAAATGTGAACGGAATTTATACCGTAGAAGCCGATTGGTTGCTTCAGGTAATGAAAGGCATCAATTTTGATGATTACGAAAGTCTGAATTATTTTCAAAAGGTTCTTATAAACAGCGGAGTAATTGACGCTCTGCGCAGCAAAGGATGCTCCGACGGCGACACCGTTTCGATTTATGACATTGAATTTGACTTTATGGACTGATTTAATTTACGGAGTGCTTTTATGGAAAACACAGCTATATCTCATAATAAAACCGATGAAATTTCACCGTTAACTCTCGCTTTTGTGGGGGACGGCGTGTATGATTTGCTTGTCAGAGAGTTCCTTGTAAACCGCGCCAACCGCCCCGTAGGCGAGCTTAACAGGCAAAAGGTTAAGCTTGTCAACTGCAAAAGTCAGGCTGAATTTGCCAAATCAATTTTGCCCAAGCTTTCCGAAAAGGAAGCGTCGGTGTATAAGAGAGGACGAAACGCCGCTCCTAAATGCACCCCGAAAAATGCCTCTGTTGCCGATTATCACAGCGCAACGGGACTTGAGTCACTATTCGGTTATCTTTATTTAAACGGTGAGGACGAACGAGTCAAGGAGCTGTTTGATGCAATAATACATATTGTCTTTAATTTGGATGGTGATAAGGATGAGTAAGGACAAGCCTAAAAAGCTGAATTTTAAAGCTGTCGGTACAGTTGCCGCAGATTACCTGATAATTGCGGCAGGCGCAATAGTTTATGCGATGTCCGTAGTTATGTTTACTTCTCCCAACAACATTGCTCCCGGCGGTATGACGGGAATTGCAACAATGCTCAATTATATGTTTTCGCTGCCTATAGGCTTATTTATCTTTTTAATGAATATACCGCTGTTTGTCTGGGGAGCTGTCGAAAACGGCATAAGCTTCTTAACCAAAACTATAATCGGCACTGCCTTTGTTTCAATCGCCATTGATGTGCTTACTCCGTTTTTGCCTGCGTATTCGGGAGATTTGATTATAGTTTCAATTTTTGGCGGAATTTTAAACGGTATCGGACTCGGATTCATCTTTTACCGCGGAGGTTCCACAGGCGGTACAGATATAATTGCTCTTAATATTCACAAGCATTTTCCCTATATTTCCACCGGAAATATAATTTTGATTGCTGATATAGCAACGCTTATTATGGCTTTCTTTGTATATAACAGCATTGAGAGTGTGCTTTATGCCGTAATTACTATTTTTGTCAGCATTAAGGTCATAGATTCAATTTCGTACGGTACTTCCCGCGACAACGGTAAGCTTATGTTTATCATTACCAATCATTATGATGATGTAAGCGACTCAATAATGAATAATCTTGAGCGCGGTGTTACCTTGCTTGACGGGGAGGGCGCATACAGCGGCGAAAAAAAGAAGGTAGTTATGTGTGCAGTGCGCCCGCAGCAGGTTTTCAAAATTACTTCAAGCGTTAAAAAGATTGACCCCAACGCATTTGTAATTGTCACAACCGCCGGAACGATACGCGGCAAAGGATTTTTAAAAAAGAATAGCTTAGTAACCGCCCGTTGAGAAGGCGCTTACTTAAAACAAACGGGCTGTTTCGGTTAGTGAAGCAGCCCGTTTCGGTATTTTAATTTTTTTGAATTTTTTAAATTTTCTTAACTTAATATCTAAAATTACGGACAAAGCCGCAAATACAGCAATCCGGAGTGCAATCGTAAATTATTTGCTTTCTTTAAATACCCATTTCCTCTGTACAATATAATTTACCGACCACAGCAGCAAATCAACAATTACTTTCATCAGCGTAACCGGCACAGGTAAAAACGAAAGCAGCGAAACGGAAATTGAGCTAGTACACATTATGCAGAAAAGCAAAATTATAAATCTTACAGCCTGTCTTCGTACCTTGCCGTCGTTTTTAAAAATCACCCTCCTGTTTATCAAAAAGTCAATTCCGCCGGATATAATCCTTGCCATAACTGTTGCAAGCGCCACGTTCCAATGAAGAGCAGCGGGGAGCAAATAGGTAAAAAACGTGAAAAATGCCAGGTCAACTGCGGTGCAGCCGATTGAAACCGTGGCAAATCTTAGCGGGGTTCTGTATATAAGATATGTGTCCTTTACCATGCGGTAGTTGCTTACTTCTTTATTAGAATAATCAACAACGATATTTACAGAGTAAAACGGAATTTTACTGTCTGCGCATTTGGTGAGAAAATTCATCTCATAATCGTATTTATCTCCAGAGGTATTTACTGCAAGCTCATACAGCGAGGACGGAACGCCCCGCAGGCCTGTCTGAGTGTCCTTGCAATTGACTCCGGTAATTATCCTGAAGTACAGGGAAGAAATCGCATTGCCGATTCTGCTTTTTATCGGAGCATGAGATTTCCTGAAATTTCTTTTTTCGATAATCAGGTTGTCGGGTCTTAATTCAAGCGCTCTGCTTATCTTCATAATGTCTTCCGCTTTATGCTGACCGTCTGCGTCTGCTAAAATATAGCCCGTAATGTTAAACAGCTTATCGTGAGCATATTTGATTCCGGCTCTAATGCTTGCACCCTTGCCTTTATTATGTGCTATCTTCACAAGATGACAGCCAAGACTTACCAGCTCGTTAAAATATTCCTCGGATGATTTTTGACATCCGTCATTTACAATAATTATATTGTCTGCACCAAGTTCAACAAGCCTGCTGCAAAGAGAAATTGTATTTCTGTTTTCGGTATAAACAGAGATTATTATTGCATGGCTCACCCAAAACTTCCTCTCAAACAATTTACA
>JAJQDK010000066.1 GCA_021202245.1 Clostridiales bacterium | reverse complement strand
GCATGCCCGAAAGCGTCATACACTGAATCCGCGCAGCCGACGACTCGTCCTTGCCTCCGAACAGATAAAACCTGTTTCTCACGCCGCAGTACGTCACATACAGAATATTCTGCGACAGCTTCTCCTCGCACTCAAACCCCAGCGACTTCAAAATCGGCATTACCGGAGTAACCATATTCCGCCTCAAGGAGCGTATTGTCTTGCCGCACAGCGCAAAATCCGAATTGCCGAAAGCGTAAAAGCTCCAGATAACGAACGAAAGCACCATTGAAAATGTTTTTCCGCTGCGGACCGCTCCGTCGCAAATCAGGGCGTCACAGCCTCTGTATTCGGACTTGGAACACCACCAGTTAAGTACTCTGAGCTACTTTTTTGAAAACGGCTTAATCTCCATTTTCATCACTTCCGTCCGCCCGGGCGCTCTTGTTTATCGCTTCAAACAGTCCCGCCGCTTCGTTTTCCTGCGGCGTGTAGCTTTCAAGCCTTTCAAGCGCCTTGAGCCTGTCAAAAAACTTGATTTCCATTGACCCGTCCCTCGGCCGCTTTATCTCCGAAACCGAACACAAATCCATTTCGCCCAGCTCTGCGCTTGGGGGAGTTTCCTTGTAGAGTAGCGACACCGCATCGGCAATATTTCCGAATGCAAGGCGTTTGTAGCCTGCTGCCGCCGTGTTTGCAAGCGCCCTTTCACGCACTTCCGCAAGCCGCTCAAGCTCACAGGCAATTTCCTCCTTGCACAGCAGCTCCTCTCCGACCTCATCGGCGTTTTTTAAATATCCTGCCCGGCAGGCAGCGTTTGCCGGGTCCCCCGAGCCTAAAAAACAAATGCAAAATTTCTTTTCCCGACCCGACAGCCTATATTTCTTCATAATTTTTCACCTGTCACCTCCGTGTGTTGGAAGGTCCTTCCGCTTATAACTCTAAAATTCAAAAAATTTGCATAAATGTATGCAATTTTTCAAAAAATAATTTTTATTCAGAGAAAATATTCCGTGCGCAGACGTATAATTGCCCACACATTGAAACCCCTTTTAAAGGCTTAAATCTTAATGTTTGATTTTCTGTCAAGGCAAAACACATTCTCATCACATCAAAACACAACGGAGGTAAAAATGATTACTGAAAATTACAGTCAAAATCTTGATGAATTAAAAAAGCTCTGCGAAGCGAGCAAAGCTTTGGCCTCGTAGAGCGTGACCTGATTATTTGCAGCCGAAGGGCGGCGCTGTTTTTTGTTGACGGCTTCATCAAGGACGACATAGTCGAAAAAATCCTGGAATATTTTTACAAAAATGTTGAGGAGGACAATTTCAAGTCGGCACAGTATTTCTCCCTCACCTCAATTCCCTATGTTGAGGTTGAATTTTCCTCCGATATCGACAAAATCTGCACCGACATACTCAGCGGATATTCCGCCCTGATTGTTGAGGGCATAGACAGCGTTTTCCTGCTTGACACCCGAACCTATCCGCAAAGAGAAACGGGCGAGCCCGAAAGTGACAAGGCTCTCAGGGGAAGTCACGACGGCTTTGTAGAAACCCTTGTGCTGAACACTGCGCTCATACGCCGCAGAATACGTGACACCGACCTCACCGTTCGGGCTTTTAAAATCGGCAAAAAATCTCACACGGACGTCGCCCTTGTCTATATGGACTCAAGGGTTGACAAAAAACTCCTCAAACGCCTCACCTCAAGGCTCAATGCCATTGACGTTCCGTCGCTCACAATGAACCAGCAGAGTCTTGTTGAAGTCCTCTGCAAAAAGCGTTGGCTCAATTCCTTTCCCAAGGTTAAATATTCCGAACGCCCCGACACCGCCGCCTCGGCAGTGCTGAAGGGCAACATTGTCATTTTGGTAGACAACGCCCCCTCGGCGCTGCTTTTGCCCACCTCAATTTTCGACATTCTCGAGGAAGCGGACGATTTCTACTATTCTCCCGTAACCGGAACGTATCTGAAGCTTGCACGCTATTTCATCACCGTCGTTTCCACGCTCATAACTCCCGTGTGGCTCCTTGTTCTGCAAAACCCCGAATACTGTCCGAGCGTTTTCGGTTTTGTTCTGCTTGATGAACCGCAGAATATTCCCGTGTTTTGGCAGCTTATCATAATGGAGGTCGGCATAGACGGTCTGCGCCTTGCTTCTCTCAACACTCCCAACTCTCTGACCACTCCCCTGAGCATCATCGGCGCCGTCGCTCTCAGCGAATTTGCCGTTGAATCGGGCTGGGTATGTATGGAGTCCATTCTCTATATGGCGCTTGTTACCGTTGCCACCTACACTCAGCCCAACTACGAGCTTGGCTACGGTCTTAAATTCTGCCGAATATTCCTGCTTGTGCTGACCTATATTTTTAACATTTGGGGATTCATCGCAGGCTTTATCCTCAATTTTCTGCTGCTCAGCTTCAACAAAACTCTCTCCGGCAAGAGCTACCTCTACCCTCTTATTCCGTTCAATGCCCGTGACTTTGCCGCAAAAGTCCTCAGGCTGAATAAATTTAATTTCAAAAAATAAACAGCGCACCTGTCAGCGGAAGCTGACATATATATTATTCTTTTCTTTCTTCCATTCTTTATATTCTTTACTTTCTTTAATTGTGGTTAGTTGTTAGTTAATTGGAGGTTAATTGTAGGTTGATTGGTTGTTAAAATGTCGGTTAAGCTTTGGTATTTTACCGCAATTTTTTATAGTAAAAATCGAGAATTTCGGGTATGCTTTGCCTGTTAATTTGCAAGTTAATTTGCCTGTCGATTTTAGCCTAAAAGGCTTTGCCGTTTCCGCAAAAAATATATTCTCCGCCTGTCAGCGGAAGCTGACGTATATATATTATTCTTTTCATAATCATAATCATATTCATTATCATTATCGGCTTTTTTCGGTTTTTTGAAAAACCGTTCGCTTTTTCCGGTTTGCTTTTGAGTATCTTTCGGTCAGACGTCATTTAAATATTTCTGTTTTGCGCTGCCGAAAGTCCCTTTCACTTATAACTCCAAAAATAAAAAAATTGCATACTTATATGCAATTTCCTGAAAATTTATTTTTCTATTTTTTATTTCCGCTGCAATGAAACGCAAAATTCACTCCACGTCCGTAGCGGTGGTCAGTGGGTAGTGCTTAGTGAGTAGTGTTGAGTTTGGAGTGTGAAGTGAGTTCGTAGCGGCACACAGTGTGCGCCACGTTGTAAGTATATTTTTATAATGTTTACGGAGCTAAAGCTCCTACACCTCATCAGTCACGGCTACGCTCGTGACGGGATATTGTCAATAATTTGA
>JAJQDK010000097.1 GCA_021202245.1 Clostridiales bacterium | reverse complement strand
CGTATTCATTTATTTCGTCGGCAAAAGACTTTGCTTATAATTTACCGCTGCAGATTATGTTAAATCTTACCAACTCATTCAAATAAGGGGCTCACCCGGTTTAATAAATTACCGACTGCACGCCGGGTTCGCTCGGCGCAAGGTCAAGGGTGTAGTCGCTTCTTAATTTCAGCCCTGCCCTCTCAAGCGCCTTGACTGCGGTGGAAAGCGCAAGGCTCGGCGTGTTGTTTTCCTCGCTAAGGTGACCGAGCATAAGGCGATAGGCCCCGCTTTTTACAAGCCCCTCAAGCTCGCTTGCACAGCAGTCGTTTGAGAGATGCCCTTTATCCGACAGGATTCTCTGCTTTAGATAGTAGGGATAAAAGCCCGTTTTGAGCATATTTACATCGTGGTTTGACTCAAGCACCACAAAATTGCTTGACTGCGCCGCCTTTCTGATTGAGGGAAGCATTACTCCCGTATCGGTTGCGATAAGCGCCGACTTGCCGTCCGGCGCCGTCACACGATAGCAACAGCTTTCCGCAGCGTCGTGAGAGGTGTCAAGCCTTTGCACAAGCATATTGCCGACGGCGACTTCATCCTCTATTAAAAACGTCCTTGTGTCGGGTGCAATTTTATTTGAAGCGGTCAGAGCGTTCAGCGTTCCGCAGCTTGCGTAAACATCAAAATGATATCGTGAGGCAAGCACTCTCAGCGCATTGCAGTGGTCGGTATGCTCGTGAGTTACAAACACCGCCGATATATTTTCAGGCTTGAGCCCGTTTGCCTCCAAAGCTCTTTCAATCTGTCTGCACGACCTGCCTGCGTCAATTAAAACGCCCTCGCTCGATGAGCCTATGTAATAGCTGTTTCCCTTGCTTCCGCTGAAAAGCGGCACTGCTCTTGCCAAAACGAATCAACCTCTTAACAAAACAACACCGCACAAAGCGTAGCTTGCAGCTTTATGCGGCACTGCCAAAAATACAAATATATCATATCATAGATTTTAATTTTTTACAACTGCCTCGGCAAGCAATATTCCCGCCCATATTCCGGCTATGCAAAGCGCAACGCTCAGCAGCGAATAAAGCACCGCAAGAAAATGATTACCGTTCTGAAACAAATTATACGCCTCAAGCGAAAGAGCGGAAAGCGTTGAAAATCCACCGCATACTCCCACTCTGAGAAACAGCAGCGCATTGTCGGGCAAGCCCCTTTTTAAGGCGGCGCCCGTGACAAAGCCCATCAGCAGGGCGCTCAATATGTTTGTTATCAGAGTCAAAAACGGAAACACCGTTTTGCACGGAATCAAGCTGATTGCATATCTTAATACTGCGCCGAGCGCTCCGCCCAGGGCGACGAACAAAAAGCCCATATTTTCACCGCCTTTTTAACTAAAATAAAAAAGCCGCTTTCAGAATGAAAACGGCTGATAGCTTTTTTAATTTATGCTCCGAGCTCTTCCTCGTTGTCGCCGGTAAAGTAAACCTTTTTAATATCCGCACCGAGCGCTCTGAACTTTTCAACTACGTCCTCGTAGCCTCTCTCTATATACTGTATGCCTGAAATTTCGGTTGTGCCCGAAATCTGAAGCGCCGCAACAATCATTGCCGCGCCTGCGCGCAAATCGGTAGCCTTTACCGGAGCGGCAGTAAGCGGAGCGCCGCCCTCAATGATTGCAAGTCTGCCCTCAACGGAAATCTGCGCACCCATTTTGGTAAGCTCGCCGACATATTGATAACGGTTATCCCAAACATTTTCATTTATGATACTCGTGCCCGGCACGCTCATAAGCAGAGCCGCAAACTGCGGCTGGCAGTCGGTGGGGAAGCCGGGGTGGGGCATTGTTTTGATGTTGCAGCGCTTAAGGGGAGCGGCGGTTGCGTCAACCTTGATTGCCTCGTCGTACTCCGTAATTTTTACTCCCATCTCACGCAGCTTTGCCGTGATTGACTCAAGGTGCTTGGGAGTGATGTTATTAACGGTTATACAGCCCCTTGTGGCAGCGGCAGCGCACATATAGGTGCCCGCCTCAATTTGGTCGGGAATAATTGAATATGTCACGCCGTGGAGATAACCCACGCCTCTGATTTTTATAACATCGGTGCCTGCGCCTCTGATATCCGCTCCCATTGAGTTGAGGAAGTTGGCAAGGTCAACAATGTGCGGTTCCTTTGCGGCATTTTCAATAACGGTCTGTCCCAATGCCTTTGTCGCCGCAAGCATAATATTCATTGTAGCGCCTACGGAAACCACGTCAAGATAGATGTGGGTGCCCTGCAATGCGCCGTGAGCGTCGGCTTCGATAATTGCTCCGTCAACAAGCCTGGTTCCTGCGCCCATAGCCTCAAAGCCCTTTAGATGCTGATCAATGGGGCGAACGCCGAAATTGCAGCCGCCCGGAAGCGCAACCTTTGCGTTGCCGCATCTGCCGAGCAGAGCACCGAGCAGATAGTATGAAGCACGCATACCCCTTACAAGGTCTGTGGAAGCGTTGCTGGTTTTTATGTGGGTGGGGTCTATATATAATGAAGATTTATTTATTCTTCTGACAGTAGCGCCGAGCTGCTGTAAAATTCTGCTGATAAGTGAAACGTCGCTGATGTTAGGTATATTTTCAATCTGACAGGGTTCGTCGCAAAGAATAACAGCGGGAATAATTGCTACGGCTGCATTTTTTGCACCGCTGATGTTCACATCGCCGTTCAGCGGCTTACCGCCTGTAACTACAAATTTCTCCAAGTTGTCTACACTCCAATACAGTATTGTTCGATTATGCAATAACTAAGCAGGTGTATATATAAATAAAACTAAGATACATTTATGATTAGCATTATGACCGGCTGCCGGAAAAACCTTAAAGCCTTTCAAACACAATATATATTACATTTTTATTAAAACACACTATCGATTGTGGTTACGCATATGTAACATCACAATTCTTTCATAGAAAATGATACTACAAAATTGTAGTAAAGTCAATGCAATATTAAAACTGTAACCGTTTTTTGGATAAATTGTACTCAATTTGTTATATTGCTGTTACTTTTATCCTTAAATTGTCCAATCTCTATTACAGATTGTTATATTTTCTTCAAAAGAAATAAAAATCTCGCTTTATTTCTTAAAAAGACTTAAAATTCTGAAATAATTTAAAACAAACAATTTATTTTTCCACAGCGGCAAAATACAGCTTTTTGACGTGATTTTTACAAATTCCCGAAATATATAGCCTTTTATTTTTATTTTTCCACGAAAAGCTTCGGTTAATCAGCCAGGTAAAATCCATAATCCGGTAATT
>JAJQDK010000031.1 GCA_021202245.1 Clostridiales bacterium | reverse complement strand
CCCCTCAAGGGGAAGCCTTAGATAATAGCCAAACGTTTGACTGAGCGAAAGCCTTCCCTTTGAAGGGAAGGTGTCGGTAAAGCAAGCTTTACCGACGGATGAGTTGTAGGCGTGAAACGCCGTGTAACCTAATAAAAACTATAATTTTAATTCATAAATTTTTGAATTTGCATTTTAACGTGCATAGCTTTATCAAATGTATAATTTAAATTAAAACATCCTGCCTTTACCTCGGGCGGATAATATCAGCCCTACGAAAATGCTATAAACCAAACTTTCGTACACAGTGGTATATGTTGCATATAACTATACCGTTTGTATCTGTGGCGAACACTGTTCGCCGCTACGGACGTGCTGTAATTTTTGTGTTTCATCACTATAAAAATTGCAGTTTGAATTTAGTGGCGGTCACTGACCGCCGCTACGAAATCACTCCTAACTCCAAACTCCTAACTCCAAACTCCACACTACCCACTAAGCACTAAACACTAAGCACTCCCCACTGACCGCAACTGTTGCAAAGCAACAAAAAGCTTCATAAAAAATTTCAAAAAAGCCCCCGCCTTACAGTTAGGCGAGGGCTTCGGCTTTGTTTAATTTATCCGCCTGCCGAAATATTATTCAGCTTCGGCAGCGTCGCTGTTGAACATAGCGACAATCGTTGCATTGTCGGCTGTGCCGGTTTCCTTTATATCATTGTTCTTTTGGAAGTGCTTCACGGCAGCTTCGGTAACATCTCCGTAGTAGCCCGTGATATTCTCATCATCAGTAACATATCCCAGGTCATACAGTCTTTGCTGCACAGACTTTACATTATCGTTGTCATCACCCTTTTCAAGCGATAAATCATCGTCAACGGTAATGCCGTAATCCTCTGCCACAGAGGTTACCTCTTCGGCGGCTGCCTCGGTTGTTTCCTCGGCTGCGGTGGTTTCAGCCACGGTTGCGTTTGCTTCAACGGCGGCGTCTGCCTCGTCATCCGAAGAGCTTGAAGCAAGCTCGGGATACATAAATTCAACCATTTTCTGCAATGTATCGAGGGCGGTCTGTCCCTGACGGGTTATTTGCGCTGATGAAACCATAAGCATTTTGTTGTTCTTAACAGCCGTAAGCTTGCTTAATATCGCCTCGGACTTAATGTTTTCAAGCGTTTGCTCGTCAGCGTAGAAAATAAAATTCGGGTTTGCAATTTCAAGCGTATCCACATCAAGCGTGTTGTCATCAATATTAACTGCGGCGTTTACGGCTCCGGTATATCCCAGCAGCATATCTCCGTAGGTTCCGCTCGTCATCATCTTGAGCTCATCATCCTCGGTATAGATATAGCACACCGTGTACAGCACGTCCGTGGATTTTGAAGCCGCTACGGTGCTTTTTACCTCGTCCATATCGTCAAGCAGCTCCTGATAAGCCTGTTCGCCCTTCTGCAAGCCTGTAATTTCTCCGCCGAGAATCCTGCCGAGGTTATTATACTCGGTTTCAAGCTCATCGGTTGTAGTGGCCTGCGACATTGTAATAACCTGTATGCCGCTTGCTTTAAGCTCATCCTTTATGTCGTCGCTTAAATCAAGCGTTGCAAAAACTATTGAAGCCTCGCTTGCGACAATTTCATCAACATCTGGCTCTGCAGCCGAGCCGACAGTTGGCGCTACACTGAGCCATTCCTGGTCAACCTCATCGCTTCTGCCCACCATTTTTACATCATAGCCGATAAAGGAAATAATATCGGCAGCCGAGGGGTCAAGCACAACAATGCTTTCGGGCTCCTCTTCAATGGTCAGGTTGGCAACGCTGACGGGATATTCTTTATCGCCGCAGCCGCCGAGAACAAGCGCCGCCGAAAGCGTCACTGCCAGTGCAAGCGTTATTGAAATTAGTTTCTTTTTCATATTCTCCTCCGAATAATTTAATATATATCAGATAGCTTAAGCTGCCGAGAGAGATTAAGCAAGGCAAATCGGCTTGGCGCCGATTAAAAATACTCCGTTCAGCAGAAAAGCGATTCCACATACTGCTTTGCGCAGCGAGGCGAACGTCCTCCCCTTGACAAGGCAAATCGCTCCGAGCCCTTTTCAAGCTCCTCCCTCGTCATATCAATTCCCTTTTCTTCGGCAAGAGCGCAAACGATATCCACAAATTCATCCTTTGTGGGAATTGAATAGCACACCGCCAAGCCGAAACGGTCGGAAAGCGAAAGGCTCTCCTGCATATTATCACGGGTATTAACATCGTCATCGGTTCTGTCCGAAAAGCTCTCCTTAACAATATGCCGGCGGTTAGAGGTAGCATAAATCAGCGCATTGTCGGGACGGGCGGCAAGCCCTCCCTCAAGAACAGCCTTAAGCGAGGTGTAGCTTCGATCCTGTTTTTGAAAAGACAAATCGTCAATAAATATGATAAATTTCATCGGCAGCGCCGCAATCTTATCGACAAGCAGCGGAAAGTCCGTCAGCCGCTCCTTGGGCATTTCAACAATTCTCAAGCCGTCCCTGCGGAACTCGTTGGCAATCGCCTTGACCGTGGAGCTTTTGCCCGTGCCCTTATCACCGTAGAGCAGGCAATTATTACAGCTTTTGCCCTCTATAAACGACCTTGTGTTGCCTACAACCTGTTCACGCTGCCGTTCATATCCCGTAAACGAATCCATATCAATTTTGTCGGGGTGCAAAACAGGCTGAATATCGCCGTCACGCCATATAAACGCCTTATATCTTGCAAAAATTCCGCAGCCGTTTTCCTTGTAATATTCGGCAACATTTTTGAGCGAGCCGTCAAACATCTTAAAGCTCTCGGCGCACTCTCCGGCGCTCCATCTCGGAAGAGTGTCGGCAATTTCGCTGATTTCATCATAATATTTATAGCTTTGCAGAATTTCGTCGGCTGTCAGCTCCGCAGCTGCCAAAATGGCCTCGCAGTCCCTCTTTACCGCCTCAAGCAGATTTTCGGGGAGCAGGTCATATTTTCCGCCCGCCGCAGCTCTTGTAAAGCAGTTTTCGCCAAACAACGCCGCTTCGGTCATAGAGTAGGCAAGCCTGTCGCTGCAGCTTCGTTCGCTGATAAGCGAATAAAAATCGCCGTAAGCGCTCAAAAATTCATCGGGCTCTTTTTCCAGCGAGGACAGCAACCTGTAATAAGCCTTCGGCACACTCCTGTTCAAAATTCCTCTGAATACAGAAAGCGAAGATAAAAGCATTCTTGTCTTTTTAACCTTATTCATTTGAATCATTCCAATCATTTCTAATTTTCAGCTTTTTTTGCAATTAAGTCAACGATCGTGACGTTAAAAT
>JAJQDK010000109.1 GCA_021202245.1 Clostridiales bacterium | reverse complement strand
TTTCAACGATGACTTAACACTCTGCCAAAATGCTTATCAAAAAAGCAAATGCAAAAATACCCGTTTGTCTATTAAACAAACGAGCATTTTGCACATTATGAAATGGTTATTAGGTATTGACAATTTAATTATTTAGCGAGTGCGACGCCGAGTTTTTTGCAATTTTCCTCTGCCTCGTCGTCGGGTGCATCATTACAGATAACACTGTCAGCCGCAAAAATTGCACCGTCACTTTTACAGGTATCCTCCCAGCTTCTCATCCACTCGCCGTCTCCCCAGCCATATGAGCCGAAGAGAACGATTTTCTTGCCGTTGAGCGATGATTCGCAAGCATTAAACATAGGTTCAAATTCACTTTCTTCAAGCACCTCTGCTCCCATAGCAGGGCAACCGAATGCTAATGCGTCATATTCCGAAACAGATGAAGTATCAAATTCCGATGCAGAAAATAACGACACCTCAGCCCCCTGTTCCCTTGCGCCTTCGGCAACAGAAGCAGCCATTGCTTCCGTGTTGCCTGTACCACTCCAATACACTACAGCAATTTTACTCACTATATCACCCTCTTTCATTATCAAATTAAACTGCAACAGTAAGCTTTTGAATTGACGTTCCCTGCGCCCATTTGGTGCAATAGACGTCGGTGCATTTTTTGTACTTTGCAAATTCTTTAATTGCTTTTTCTTCATTACCGTAAACCTTCCAGCACCCTGAAAATTTACAGCAATTTCCTTTATGAAGAATAAAGCCGTAGACATCTTCCGGCGGATAACCGAGAAACAATCCGATTTCGTGCGGAAACTCCAAACAGTCATTAACCCTTCTTTTGAGTTCTTCCACACAGCTGCCGATATCAGTGCTTTTATAGCCCTGACTTCTCAGCAGCAGGCAAGTGTATTCATCAGATAAGTCCAGCGCAAGCTTTGATGGACGGAAGACATATATTAAAGCTCTTTTCTCACTGAACTTAAGTGATAACACCTTTACTCCTTTTGGGACAAAAATACGGTTGAGCTTTTCAATTTCTATACACATCTGTGCCCTTGATGTGTAGGAGCAACTGAACAGATTTCCCGTCTTTAAGCCCGCAAGTGTGGGTGAACAATGTTTTACAATTAGCTCTTCAGACATTAAAATTCCCCTTATCGGTAATTATCCTCTGATGAATTCATATGCGATTAGCGTAAACTAACCGTGTTGTTTGGAATCAGCAATATCTGCTTTCCTTTCAACAATATCAGTATATCACTTTGTAAAATAACTTTCGGCTCCCAAAGGTCAATTTATGCTCCGTTTAGACATTCAATTTGAGGATTTTAAATTTTCCCCAGTGATGCTACTTCATCGCAGGAGAAATCGGCTATGAATTATTTTTTGTTTTTTAATTAAATATATACTTGAAACGGAATTTTACAGTTAGCTTTAAGTTATTTTCTGCAAACTGACCTTATATTCAAAAGAATAAAGGGACAACATTAACTGTTGCCCCCTGCGAAAGGAGAAGAAGCACTGCGTTTATTGCTCGGCATTGCAAAGACAGCAGTGCTTCTTCGTGAAAAATACAGTTAATCACCGTTACAGCTGTATTTTTCAAAAAGAAGATTGTGGACTGTTACAATGACATAAAATCAAACCACCGTCAAATAAAATTAAAGGCTAACTTTATTTGACAATTATATTATACAGCGGAATAATAGTTATGTCTGCTCTGTTTAGACAAATAATGCTCCGTTTGGACGGCGGATTTTCTGTATTCATTCGGAGTAGCTTTCATTACAGATTTAGATGCCGAAGCAAACTTGCTGCCGTTATTATACCCTACGGCGCTTGCGATATCTAAGACGCTTTCATCTGTTGTCTTTAATAAGGCGGCTGCTTTTTGCATTTTGTAATTTTTCATATAAGCGTATATCGACTCGCCGTACACACCCTTAAAGCACATTTTCAATGTAGTTTGAGAAACTTCAACTATATTTGCAAGGTCTGCAACAGTGATACGTTCATCTAAATGTTTAATTAAATATTTTTTAGCCTGCTTGGCAGCTGTAACCTGAGCTTTTGTAAAATAGATGTGCTTATCATTTGAGTTATCAACCTCTGTCCCCCTTAAAAACAGCATTAGCTCAAGCACCTTTACCTTTTGATAGCCTTTTTTAATGTTTTCCGGAACAGAATACAACTCAGAAAAAATGTGTTCAATGCTTTCATTTTCCCTCATAACCGTATAAAACTTATTGCCGCAGAATTTTTTGCAAAGCTTTTCGGGGCTAACCATAACATCATCAAGTATACAGGACAGACATTTAGGACTTTTTTCAAGGTCAATCATAACCGATATACCATGATAATGACTCAGCGGAAAGTAGGAATATTTACAGCCACTGCACTTTTTCTGAACAGATAAATCGCCCTTTGCAAGATACAAATATTCACCGTTATTAAATTCATATTCAATTCTGCCCTCTTGGCAATGATTGATTTGCAAAATATTATCGCCTTGAAAGCTGCTGATGCCGAATGACTGCATATGCATATCGTAATAAACAAGGTTAATACCGTTAAAAACCGGATAGCTCGTTATGATGCCGTCGCCTGTTTCGTCAGCTATTTTGTATACAGCACATTCGCTGTCACGATTAATCAGCTCTACATTATCTCCGTACAGTCTATTTCCCTTTATAGCAGCAACCACAGAATTTCCTCCGTAAATTAAAATATTACTCATCCATATCGGATTTTAAAAATTTATCATTATCTTTAGATAATAATATTTTCATTAAGCGTTTGATAACAGCAATCAATAATGCAGCTGCCGAAACCAAAAATACCGCGCATATTTAATCAGCTTTCACTTATCAAAACGGGAGATACAGGACAAGCCTGAATCTCCCGAATTTAATTATTTTATATTATGACAGGTACCGCGCATAGCACAATTTGCACATCCGCAACCACAGGAGGATTTGCCTTTTTTCTTGTTTTTTGCAAGACAAATTACTATTGCCGCAACTATTGCAATTATAACGAGTGAAACTATGATCGTTCCTATATTTGCTGACAAAAATGCAAGCATAAAATTACCTCCGTTTTGCCGTAAATAAAAATCATTTTACTCTTACGCTTTTCTTAAGTCTGTTCGACTCTTTGTAAGGACGTGCAAGCATATAAATAATTAACGCAAGCACGGCAACTGCAAAAATCAATCCGATAACATTTATATTGCCGGTAAATATTGAGCCGAATTGGTAAATCATAAGAGAAACGGCATAGGCAAATACACATTGGTAGCCAATAGCGAAAAATGTCCATTTACCGGAGTTCATTTCTCTTTTGATTGCGCCCATAGCTGCAAAGCAAGGTGCGCAAAGAAGATTGAAAGCAAGGAATGAATATCCGCTGAGCGTAGTGAACGCTGTAGCAAGATTAGCGTATACCGTACCAGTGCCGCCGTAGAGGATACCCATAGTACCAACGATGTTTTCCTTAGCAACAAGACCTGTAATTGTAGCAACGGCAGCCTGCCAGTTACCCCAACCGAGCGGTGCAAATATCCATGCGATAGCATTACCGATAACAGCAAGAATACTGCTGTCAATTTGATCCTCCATAAGCATTTGGAATGAGCCGTCAACAAAGCCAAAGTAGGTAGTGAACCATACAAGGATTGTTGAAAGAAGAATGATTGTGCCGGCTTTCTTTATAAATGACCAGCCGCGCTCCCACATTGAACGGAGTACGTTTCCGACAGTCGGGAGATGATAAGCGGGAAGCTCCATTACGAAAGGTGCGGGATCACCCTCAAATATTTTTGTTTTCTTAAGCATAATACCTGATATAATTATTGCAGCCACACCCATAAAGTAAGCGCTCGGCGCAATCCACCAGGCACCGCCGAACAATGCGCCGGCAACCATTGCAATAAACGGCATTTTAGCGCCGCAGGGAATAAAGGTGGTGGTCATTATTGTCATCCGGCGGTCACGTTCGTTTTCTATAGTACGTGACGCCATAATTCCTGGTACTCCGCAACCCGAACCGATAAGCATAGGAATAAATGATTTTCCCGAAAGGCCGAATTTGCGGAAAATTCTGTCCATTACAAAAGCAACACGAGCCATATATCCGCAGGATTCGAGGAATGCAAGGAATATAAACAGTACAAGCATTTGAGGAACAAATCCGAGAACCGCACCAACACCGGCTACAATACCGTCAAGAATCAGTCCCTGCAGCCAATCGGCGCAATTAACGGCATTAAGACCGTTTTCTATCAAAACAGGTATACCGGGTACCCACACTCCGTAATTAGCAGGATCAGGCTCTTCTCCGCTGTAGCTTGCGTAAATTTCAACTGTTTCCGGCAAATCAACAGCAACATAATCATTGCTTTCTGTTGAAGTATAAACATATGTTATATCTTCGGCTTCAAGTGTTTCTTCATCTTCAGGAGTAATTGTAGCTTCTGCGCCGGAGTCTATTCCTGCGACAAATTCAGTGAGAGCCTCTGTTGCGGCAGCTGCGTCAAAATCCTCAGATTCTGTGTCCAGCATTGCAGCAAGCTCATCATCGCCGTAGGCATCTATGTAAGCAGTTAAAATGTTCGACGTATCAGTGAATTCCTCGGAAGCTTCTTCATAGGCTTTTGAACCTATTGAAAACAAATGCCATCCGTCGCCGAAAAGTCCGTCGTTAGCCCAGTCGGTAAATACTGTACCGACCGTAGTTACTGAGATATAATAAACCACAAACATTACAACAGCAAAAATCGGCAGCGCAAACCAGCGGTTGGTAACAACCTTGTCTATTTTGTCGGAAGTAGACAGCTTATCTTTGCTTTTCTTTTTATAACAGCCTTTAATTATTGAAGCGATGTAAATGTATCTTTCATTTGTAATAATACTCTCTGAATCGTCGTCAAGCTCTTTTTCCGCAGCCTGAATGTCCTTTTCAATATGATTAAGAACATCTTTTTCGATGTTAAGCTGTTCAAGAACCTTGTCGTCACGCTCAAATATTTTTATTGCATACCAACGCTGCTGTTCTTCGGGCAAATTATGAACTGCAGCTTCCTCAATATGAGCCAAGGCGTGTTCCACAACTCCGTTAAAGCTGTGCATAGGAATTGTTTTTGTAGATTTGGCGGCCTTGACAGCTTCCTCCGCTGCATCCATAACACCTGAGCCCTTGAGAGCGGAAATTTCCACAACCTTGCAGCCAAGCTGTCTTTCAAGCTCCTGAATGTTGATTTTATCGCCGTTTTTTGCTATGACATCCATCATATTGATTGCAACAACAACGGGAATTCCAAGCTCTGTAAGCTGAGTTGTAAGATAAAGGTTTCTTTCAAGGTTTGTACCGTCAACAATATTGAGAATTGCATCCGGACGTTCGCCGATAAGGTAATTACGGGCAACAACCTCTTCAAGAGTATAAGGTGAAAGTGAATAAATACCGGGTAAATCCATAATGATAACATCATTATGCTTTTTTAATTTACCCTCCTTTTTTTCGACAGTTACGCCGGGCCAGTTGCCGACAAACTGGTTGGAACCCGTCAGTGCATTAAACAGGGTTGTTTTACCGCAGTTCGGGTTGCCCGCAAGAGCGATTTTAATTTTCATTGTAAGCATCCTCTCTTTATTCTTATGATTAGTCTAAGCTAACTATAGAGCCTAAAATATGGGGCTTAAACGCCCCTATTCTACTTCAATCATTTCTGCGTCAGCTTTTCTGAGCGAAAGCTCATATCCTCTGACAGTGACTTCAATGGGATCTCCGAGCGGCGCAACCTTTCTTATATGTACGTCTACGCCCTTGGTTATTCCCATATCCATAATTCTGCGCTTTACAGCGCCTTCTCCGTGGAGCTTTACAACCTTAACGGTGTCCCCCACCTTAACCTGCCTCAGTGTTTGCATGTGTTTTGCCTCCTTAAAATATTTAAATCATAATCTTCATAGCCATTTCTTTACTGATTGCTACTCTTGATTCTTTTACATTAACTATAACATTACCGCCGGTTTCTGTAATAACGGTAACATCACCGCCAGCTACAAAGCCAAGGTTTTCAAGATGCTTTTTCACATCGGGACTGCCGCCTATTTTTTTAATCATATTTGTTTCCCCTACGTTTGCAAATGTCAACGGCATCATAATTCATCCTTCCTTATCATCGGTTAATCACTGATAATCAAAGGCAAGTTATTCCCTTCAGTACAGACAAAAAGAAATATTGCAACTAACAGGCATAGAAACTTGCTGTTCGTTACCGACGGAATATACCGTCGATTGTCACGTTAAAAACTCAACAAGCCCTTAATTGAAAATATATCTGAAATATCGTTAGCTTATACTAACTTATTGTCAAAAATAAGAGTTGGCTCGTGCTAACTATATTTATAATACGATTATTTGCAATAATTGTCAATAGTAATTTTGAGATTTATTTTCTGATAAATTCATTTTTGGGAGAATATCCATATTAAATGAGGTTCATATTTAAGCTTTTGTGCAGTAGTGCAGAATAAAAATACCCGCCGGCTGCAAGGAAAGCCGACAGGCATTTATAAAAGACTGCTTTATTTGAGTACGCTTACTCTCTTTTTATAAATTCGCTTCATAAATACAGCGGCAATTATCACTGTTAATACCTCTGCAATTATAAATGTGGTCCAAACTACCCAAATATTTTCGATTGAATTTATCACCAAAAATGAAAATCCGTAAGCAACGGGAATAACGAATAAGAATTGTCTGTAAACAGATACTGCAAGAGATTCCGTGCCTCCGTTTAATGCCTGGAAAACTCCCTGCAGAGCAATGTTTATTCCGGCGAATACGAAGCTGATTGAAATTACTCTTAAGGCGCCGATAAACAAATCCTGAGTGCCTCCGGAAATATCAAACATTCCTGCAAATGAATCTGCAAAAATTTCAAGTACTATTGTGCCTGCCAGCATTATAATAATCGTATAAATTAATCCGTATTTAATGCCTGATTTTACTCGCTCCTTACTGCCGAGTCCGTGATTAAACGATACTATAGGTGTAATAGCGTCACGTAAGCCAAAGGCTGCAAACAAAACAAATTGCTGAACCTTATAGAAAAGGCCGTAGGCGGTAACAACCGACTCTCCTATTCTGACAAGGATTATATTAAGAGCATAGGTCATAAATGACATAAGCGCCTGTGAAATAATTGCAGGCAAACCGATTGCGTAAATTTCTTTAATAATTTCACCGGAAGGCTTGATGTATTTAACACTCTTCTTAATTTCTTTGTTTACGGCAAAATGAAAAATCAATGCCAAAACAAAGGAAACAATTTGACCTATTACCGTTGCATATGCAGCGCCCTTAACTCCGTATTCGGGAAATCCTAATAAACCGTAAATCATAACAGGGTCTAACACTATGTTGGTTACGGCGCCTGCAACCTGAGCAATTGTAGAAAATAAGGATCGTCCTGTTGACTGCAAAAGCTTTTCAAATATTGAGAAAAACACTATGCCGAAAGATACAATACAACAAATTTTAAGGTAATCAACCGCCATTTCCTTAATCAATGCGTTTGTTGTTTGAGTTGAAATATACCAATCAGCTCCGAAAATTCCGAAAAGCAAAAACACTATATATATTACAATTCCGAGAAATACTCCGTTGCCGGCAACTCTGCTTACCTTTTCAATATTGCCTTGACCGAGATTTTTGGAAAGCAATGCGTTTACGCCTACACCTGTTCCTATTCCTATTGCTACTATCATCATCTGCACCGGGAACGCAAGCGTAAGAGCATTTAACGCTTCTTCCCCGTTTTGACTCATATTTGAAACAAACACACTGTCAACAATATTGTACACAGCCTGTAATATCATTGACAGAATCATCGGTATACCCATTGTCAGCATCATTTTGCCTACGTGATTTATACCCATTTTATTAGTAGTACTGTTCATACTTACCTCCGAATTTTTTATGTTTCGGGCAACAAAAAAAGCGCAAACTCGTATCCGGATTTACGCTTAACGCCACTCGATAATATTATAATATCAAATATTGTAAAAAAATGCAAAGGATATTTTGCACAAACATTTTTGAGCTGAAAAAGATAAAACAGTAAAACATTTGCGACGCAGGTAATTCAAACTACAGCTAATGTTCGTCGTGTAAAAAAATCTTGAGCAATACAAAAAAGGGTGCTATAATTTAAATACAATTAGCTTTTCAATATACCTTGAAAGGAGTTTTACAAGTGCAAAAACCGGGAAGAAACGACCCATGCTGGTGCAAAAGCGGACGAAAATATAAAAAATGCCACTCCGATTTTGATGAAAAGATTGAGGAATTTGAGCTTCAGGGGCATATTGTGCCCCCTCATTCAATTATTAAGAACGACAGGCAAATAGAAAAAATAAGAGAAAGCGCAAAAATCAATATTGCCGTGCTTGACTATGTTTCAGAACACATCAAGGAGGGCATATCGACCGCACAAATTGACAGGTGGGTTTACGATATTACAACAGAAATGGGAGGAATACCGGCTCCGCTGAATTACGAGGGATTTCCCAAAAGCGTATGCACATCCATCAACAACGAGGTTTGTCACGGAATACCGTCGGAAGATATAATTTTGAAGGACGGGGATATTATTAACGTGGACGTTTCAACTAATCTTGACGGCTACTATTCCGATTCATCAAGAATGTTCTGTATAGGCAATGTTTCCGAGGAAGATAAACGGCTTGTCAACACGGCAAAGGAAAGTCTGAACGTAGGATTAAAGCAGGTTAAGCCATGGGGCTTTCTCGGAGATATGGGCAGCGCAATTAACGATTTTGTTGAAGAAAACGGTTATAAGGTTGTAAGAGAGGTCGGCGGTCATGGAATCGGACTTGAATTTCACGAGGAACCGTGGGTAAGCTATGTATCTGAAAAGGGCACGGAAATGCTTATGGTTCCGGGAATGATATTTACTATTGAACCTATGATAAATATGGGTAAAGCTGAAATTTATGTTGACGAAAAAAACGAATGGACTATTTATACCAAAGACGGTAAGCCGTCGGCACAATGGGAAATTCAGGTTCTTGTTACTGAAACGGGATATGAAATAATTTCTTATTAAATTAAAATTTGTTTGAAATATGAGAAAAGGCTTCAAAATGTCATCGGCATTTTGAAGCCTCTTTTCAGTAATTTATAAGTCCGTATTTGGTTTTAATTCTGTCAAGCTTTTCAAGCATTGGTTCAGCCCCGAAAAACAAAAACACAACGGTTGCAAGTGCGTGAATAATATCCATTGGCAATCCGGTAACACAAAAGCTCAATACCGTTTCAAAATTCACCGCAGAATGAGCCAATATTACAGAAGAAAAATTCATTATACCGCCGTATATCAAAAGCGTCGATAAAAAGCCGAAAAGGCAAAGCGAAATCCTGTTTCGGCTTAAAAATCCCTTTTTAAATAAAACTCCCGCAATAAAACCTATTATTCCGGCAGCAAACATTTGCCACGGCGTCCAGGGTCCCTGCTGAAATATAATATTAGATACAAGCATTGTTACAGCTCCGACAAGAAATCCTGTTTCTCCGCCGAAAGCGACACCTGAAATTATAACGATTGCAATTACCGGCTTAAACTGAGGCAGCATATAAAATACCGTTCTGCCTGCCACGGCAATTGCACAAAGCACGGCAATTATTATCAGCTCTCTTGCCTGAGGTTTTTTGCCCCCAAAAGCAATAAAAAACGGCATCATGCATTCAAGCATAACAAGTAAAGATATAAACAAATATTTCTGATCCTGCAAATATGTAACGCCGACAAACACCGTGAGCGGAACCGCTAAAAGAATCATTGCAGAGGAAACAATCGTGCGTTTTGTAAGCCTTCTTTTTGAATCCGGGCTTTTTAGCTCGTTTATAGGTCTTTTTGATTTTGAACCGAAAGAAATCATCAGAAGAATTACGGGAACGGTGACTGCGGCAAATTTTATAAAAACAGAAAAGGATGAAATATTACTAAAATTATCAAATTTTAAATTGACAATAAGTCCGAATATCAACGCGCAGGCGGATATTATTCCGAGTATCTTTTTCCAAAGCGGCAGCTTACTGTCGTTTTTTTCTTTGAAAGAATTATCTGATTCTTTCTTATCAGCAACTTCGGCATTGCGATAAAGATTATTTTCCGAAAATTGATTATTATCTGCTTTTTTCCCTGTGCAGCAATAAATAACGTCATCAGCAGTCACAGCGCTGTTTATTATTGAGCTTGACATTCTGTTTGCAGAGGTTACATAAAAGCTGTTGGATGCAAAAAAATTCCTCGGAGTGCCCTCGGCAACTATTTCGCCGTTAAAAAGCATAAGACAGCGATGCGGATATTTTGCGCAAAATTCCACATCGTGACTCACCGCAATTACGGTAACGCCCGACGAGGTCAGGCTGCCGATTATAATAGCAAAGGCTGTTTTAAATTCAGCGTCTAAACCCTTTGTAGGCTCATCAAGCAAAAGAATTTTCGGACGGAGCAGCAGGATTTTCGCAAGAGCGGCTCGCTGCTGTTCACCGCCGGACAAATCATATGGGTGGCGATTTAAAAAGGACTCAAGCCTGCAAAGAGAGATTACAGTCGAAATTAACTCTTGTTTCTCGGTATTTTCAATTTTTATTCCGTCAAATACCTCCTGCAAATCTTCAAGAACCGTTTTCTTTACAAAAAGCGACTGAGGATTTTGCGGCAGCGTTGCAACCGCTTGCGTACTTAAAACATCTCTGCTGTCAGAAACCCTAACCTTTCCCCTGTACGGTTTATTGAGCCCGTTAATAAGCGAAAGCATTGTTGACTTACCGGTACCGTTGCCTCCTAAAATTGCAATAAATTCGCCTTCGTAAGCCTTCAACGAAAGATTTTTAATTACGTCGGGAGAATCCTTTTCATACCTGAACCAAACATTATTCAGCTCGACGTTCAATTTATCTGAATGAGGTGGAATTGATTCGGGATAAAGCTCATTAAGCTTGTGAGAAGCGGCATATTCTTCAAGCCACTTTCTGCCCTCGGCAACTGTTACCGGGCAAGCGCTGTCCGAGTGATCTGCCGCCTCCCAAATCTGCATTTGCGCAGGCATAGACAAAAAGGTTTTGCTGCGAGATTTTTTTAGATTCATTCCGGTATTTTCCGGTGTGTCAAAAGATGTGATCGCGCCGTTTTCAAGCACGAGTACACGATTGCTTAACGGAAGCACCGCATCAAGGCGGTGCTCGGTTATTATTATCGTTGTACCAAGCTCACGGTTGATTTTTGAAATACACGCCAAAAAGTCCGCTGCCGCAATCGGATCAAGCTGACTTGTCGGCTCGTCAAGTATAAGAGCTTGCGGCTGCATTGCCATTATCGAAGCAAGGTTTAAAAGCTGTTTTTGTCCGCCTGAAAGCTCTGAAATATTTTTATCAAACCAATGCTGTATTCCGAAAAAGCTTGCAGTTTCGGCAACCCTCTTTCTTATCGTCCGGTTGTCACAACCAAGACTTTCAAGCCCGAAAGCAAGCTCGTGCCACACCTTATCGGTTACAATCTGGTTATCTGGCGACTGCATAACAAAACCGATTTTTTGACTTAGCTCACGTTTTGAAAGGCTCTCTATCGGACTTCCGTTAAACAGTATTTCACCCGACTTAATTCCGAAAGGAGCCAAAGCAGGCTTTAAATTTCGCAAAAGCGTGCTTTTGCCGCAGCCTGAGGGTCCGCACAGAGTGATAAATTCTCCGCTGTCAATCGAAAAGCTGATGCTTTTCAAAACATCAGTCCCTGTTTCGGGATAGCGGAAAGTCAGATTGTTGACCTTAAACGCTTCCAACTGATATCCTCCTTTGCGTTAATTATAAGTGGCAGCAGCATAAGAACGGCGTAGGCAATATATGTTATTACCGTCAGAGGCGTAAACAAATCGCCTTTTAAGTACGGAAAATAAGAAAAGCTTATTGCTCCCGAAATTGCTGAAATCACAATTCCAAATCCGGGAACAAGCGTTAAAATCAGCGTAATTAAATCCCGTTTATCAAAACGGTAAACAGAATATGAAGTTCTTCCTTTAAGCCCGTATCCCCTGCTTTTCATAGAATCGGCAGTTTCTATTGCGTTTTCAAGCGACCAAGTAATCATAACGGATACGATTTTTACGGCATTTTTTATTCTTCTTAAAAGAGAACCGTCGGAAATATCTCTGCCGATGCATTTTTGAGCATTGCGAACGGTTTTGAATTGTGCAGAAAATTTAGGGACAAACCGCAGGGTCATTGATAAAACAAGGCTTAAAGACGGAAGAATTCTCCCGAAAAGATAAACAATTTTATCCGAAGTCATAACGGTATTAAAAAATGAAAACCAAAGTATAACCGAAGCCATTAGGATTGCAGCTGCTGCTCCGTAAACTATTGATTCGAGCGTAAGCGGATTACCTGAAGAAAAATATGTAATTATTGTTGCTCCCTCGTGGTTAAACACAGGGTTTATAACAGAAATCAATATAAACATAGGCAAAATATATACAAGACATAATCTCGCTGTCTTGCCGCCGTTGAGGTAAGCTGTATTCATTAAGGCGCAAACAAAGGATAAAAGCAAGCAAATCGGATTCATCAAAAACGCAGACAGTAAAATTACAAAGGAAAAATATACAAATCCCACTGTCGGGTGCATTTTTATAAAAGTATCTTTCATAGCACACCTTTCTATTGGGTAATGTATTCTGCGCCTATATCATAACCGAGGTCGCAGGTGTATTGCCACTCCACCACATCACCGCTTTGAAGCTGATAGCGTGAGCAGCCGTAGTTTGGGAACCAATCATTGACGCTGTACATCCAGCCGGACAGGCTTCCGCAGTCAAATTCATATAAATTGTTTATTCCCTCTATATAGGCGGAATTGTATACAGGTGTCCAAGAAAATTCCAAGTGGATTGAATTTTCTTGGCATACTCTTTGCAGAACATCAAAAACGCTTTCACCTTCGCTGAATTCAACTTTTTCGGGACTTAAAATCCAGCCGTCATCTGGTACAAGGTCAGTTTTATCAGAGTCAAGCTTATTCATATTGTCAAGAATTGTACTGCATGAGATTGAAAATGTGCAGTAAAGGGTATTGTCGCTGATTTCCTGATCTTCCGGCTCAACAGGCTGAGGCTTTCCCTCGGGAACGGACTCAGTGTTATATTTATCGGTACTCCCGGAGGAAGACGACTTTGAATTTGAAATGTCGGATGATGATGCAGTTGATTTGTCTGACGAGGACTGCGAATTATCAGAGGCTTGGCTAATATCAGAATCACTGTCAGAGTCTGATGATGCAACGCTTGCCGAGGAGTCGGAGGATTGCCGCTCAGAACCGGACGACGTACTTTCATTGTCCTCGCCGTTGGTGTCGCCGGATGTGTCCACGGTTTGCTCGGCAGATGAATTTTCAGCGGCGGCATCATCGGATTCCGCTGTTGTTGTTACCAAAGCGGTGTCTGAAGTAGAAGTATTTAATGACGTTCCATTTGAACTGCCATTGTCTACGCTTCCTCCCGCCATAAAAGCAGCCGACAAAACGGCGGCTGCCGCAAGAAGGGATATAAATTTAATTTTATGTTTTTTTAAGAATTCAAGCATAATATGATCACGGCTTAATCAGCTGACAACAGCCTTTTGTAACTGGGTGACGTCAACGACATTTATCACAGAATCGTTGTTGATATCGGAATAATAAAGCTGAGTAAGAGAAAGAGTTGAATTGCCTACAATATATTTTTGAATACAAGTGCAGTCGGAAACATTTATTGCTCCGTCGTCATTTATATCCTTAAATACAGTACCTACAGTATCACTCATATCATAAAGCGCCCTACCGCTATCACATAATCTTGCGTAAGATACAAGCGCATAAAAAGCCTGTTCGGTAGCCATTTGATTATATGCCCCGTTTATTGAATGAGAAAAGCCGTTATCGGTGCTGAAGGACATAAGCGCATCAAGCACTGAGGTACCGTTCTTGATAAATCTTGAATCGGTTTCGGGATTTATTCCGAGGCTTGTGAGCGCAGTAATAACCTGTGCGCAGCTTTCGGAATTCTGAGATCCCCACGAAGTGAAACCGCCGTTGTCAGCTTGAATTGATGATAATTTTTCAAGAGCTTGGTCAACGGCATTTTTTACAGCACTGCTATAACCGTAAAACGGCGCAAGCGCCTGAATTGCCATTCCCGTTATATCGGGATCAATCGAACTGCCCGTAAGTGCCCAGCCGCCGTCGGAAAGCTGCTGTTCAATAATATAATTAACAAGGCTTTCTCTTGTGGTTTGAACGCTTGATGAATCACTGTTAGGAATATCCCACTTAGCCGTATCAAGGGCAATCAACGCCCATATCGGACCATTTATGCCCTGATTTATTACATAATCAAAATCAGCAAGCGGTTCAAACAGATTGCAGCCTGCAACCTCTGAGGGGTCCTTACCTATGGCGGTGAGAGCAATAATCACTCGTGAATTTTCAGTTGATTTACTGCTGCTGAGCTTTGAAGAACTGTTTGCGGTTATATAATTTTCAACATTCTCGTAATAGCCTTCCTTGAATTTATCACTGAGCGTATTATTCCTTGCAAGTCCGATAATCATCCATTCTCCGCCCGTTGAACTGACAGTCGGAGTTTGAAGCTGTAACAAATATTCGGAGGTTGAATTGATTTTTTCATCAATCTCATCTCTTTCGACCGCTTCGGCAGACGCAACACAGGCAAAAATAATTGCGAGTGATATAATAAATGCGGATAATTTGGTAAGCTTACTTTTCATTTTTCTTGTTTAACTCCTTTTTTGCCCTGCTGATTCTTTCACGCTTGATTTTGGATTTTTCCTTTGTTGAAACAGCCGGATGCGGTTTCAATCCGGCTGTTTCAAGGGCGCGAGGCCAAGGACCGAGCTTTTGCTTAATGAAGCAGGCATCCTTTGAGTCAAAATCAGTTTTTTTCGGCAATCTTCCGAGCTGCGCGGCTTTATCGGTCAAAAGCCTTACGGCAATAAGTGATTTATCTTCGTTTATACTCATTATGCACCGACAATTGACTTCTGAATTTCAGTTACGTCAGCTACAGTAATACTGCCGTTCTTGTCAAAATCGGCAAGTACGGTTTGCTCGGCTGTAAATTCCTGTGCCCCGATAATATATCTCTGAATTTCAGTGCAGTTTGTTACGTTTAATGCTCCGTCACAGTTTACATCTCTGAGGATTGAATCACTTACAACAACATTAATTTTATAAAGTGTTTCGCTTCCATCAGCCTCCATTGTGGGCCAATTTGAATTGCCTACGCCGATATATAAAGCATCACCGTCAGATAATTCAATGGCAGAAGTCCTCTTAAACTCACTCTTTTCAACAGTGGGCGTATATTCATTTTTTGTAAGTACGCACCTGGAAATTTTTATTGACAGCCGAAGGCGTAACCGTGATGTTTGTTTCATCGGCAGGCAAAATAAGAGTATATTCCGTAACTGCGGAATTAAAGCTCTCGGTTAATGCGCCTGAGCTGAAGGCAAGACCTGCAAGAGAGGTGTCGCTGTTGCCCCACTGACTGCCCACATCATAACCCCAATTAAGGCTGTACATCATATGAATTTCATCACCGGCTTCAAGAGTTCCGGCTTCAACAGTGTAAGCTGAATATCCCTCATTTGTAAGCCAATCGTTTAGGGCTCCCATCCAACCGTCGGACAGTCCGTTGATTTCACTGATATAACCGTACTCGGCTCCTGTTTGTGTATAACCGTTTTCCGTAAGAGCGGTGACCACTGCCGACATCATCGTTGTATCGCTATCAATATCAATCCATTCGTCAACAAGCACGCCGTCCCATGCCGCTCCGTCCTCAACGGAGTAAACGCTGTTTTCAACAATAACATGGATTGCTCCGTTTTCAACGGCGTTTACAGTAAATGACACAGACATAATTGCGGACAAAGCTGCAATAGTTAAAATTACCGATACGATTTTTTGATAGATTTCATAATCTTTCCTCCGTAAATATAATATAGGTATATGTTCGGAAAAGCAAATAAAAAATGCTTTTCCAAAAAGAAAAGCACAGCAGAGCAAATCTGTATGCAAAAAATTAACATACAGGCATTGAGTCGGCTGCACTTCTTCTTCGTCCAAGACTGCGTATCCTGAAAAAACGGGAGTAATCTGACTTATGGCTTATGCCAAACACAGTAATGACGGTTGTTTCGGATTTTGACCGAATTCCCAATTACCTAATAAGCTGAGCTGTTCGGACCGTTTTTTCTTAATATTCAGTTTTTTGTATTATATCATTTATGACTGCTTCTGTCAATAATCGAAGAAATATCGGAAACGCATTTCAGGGCGCTGCATTTGTCACTAATTTTATTCAAAAGAATATCCTGTTAATAAAATCAGAAATTGAAACGGTGACTAAAATGCAAAAAGAATGTACATTAAATAATCTGCCGTTAAACAAAAGAGTGTCAGTTAAGAAAATAATCTGCGGCGAAGCAATTAAAAACAGAATATTTGACCTTGGTATACTCGAAAATACGATAATAACACCATTGTTTAAAAGTCCGTTCGGCGACCCTAAGGCTTATCTTGTAAAAAATGCGGTAATTGCGCTGCGAAATAAGGACTGTGAAAATATAATAGTTACTCCTCTATAGAAAGCAGGTAGATTTTATATTGTTTACAGCACACAATACTTTGACTGAAAATAAAAATTCAAGACCGATTGAATACGACTGTAAAATTGCTCTTGCGGGAAACCCGAATGTCGGAAAAAGTACCGTATTCAACGCTCTTACCGGATTAAAGCAGCACACGGGTAATTGGACGGGCAAAACAGTTGAATGTGCCTGCGGCTGCGCAAAAATTAAAGATAAGACCTTTGCCGTAACCGATTTGCCCGGAACATATTCAATGCTTTCCTCTTCCGAAGAAGAAAAAGCAGCAAGGAATTATATTGCCGAAAACGAACCGGATTGTATTGTAATTGTAATTGATTCAAATGTAATTGAGCGAAACCTTGCATTTGCGTTGCAGATGCTGTCAATTAGGGAGAAAGCCGTATTATGTCTGAATCTCAGTGACGAAGCCGAAAAAAACGGAATTAAGATTGACACCGAGGAATTATCGCTTAATCTCGGAATACCCGTAATAAGCACCTGCGCTTCAAAAAAACAAGGGATTTAATGAGCTGAGAAGCCTGATTTATGATGTGTGCTGCGGTATAAAAAAATGCTACAGAGTAGAACGGCTGTACAAGGATATTGATGTATTCGACAGTGAAAATCATCAAAAAACGGCTGAGATGTTATCCCGGCGCAGTGAAGAAATCTGCAAAAGCTGCGTTTTATATACTAACAATGCCATAAACGGACGTACAAAAAAGCTTGATAAAATACTTACTTCAAAAGCAACCGGAATACCCATAATGCTCTTGCTTGTAGGAATGTTGTTTTGGATAACGGCAGTAGGCGCCAATTACCCGAGCGAGTGGCTCAGTACATTTTTCACCTTTGTAAAAACTAAGCTCTATGTTTTATTTGAATATATGCGTGTTCCCGATTTTTTTACAGGCTTGATTATTGACGGAGTGTATACCACACTGACCCGGGTTATTTCTGTTATGCTGCCGCCTATGGCGATATTTTTTCCGTTATTCTCTTTGATTGAGGATTCGGGGTATCTGCCGAGAATAGCGTTTAATCTTGATAAATTTTTTGCAAAATGCGGAACTCACGGAAAGCAAAGTCTTACAATGGCTATGGGAATCGGCTGTAACGCCTGCGGAGTTACAGGATGCAGAATTATTGAATCGCCGCAGGAACGCCTAATTGCCGTACTTACAAACAACTTAATGCCCTGCAACGGACGTTTGCCCACGCTGATTGCACTGATTATGATGTTTTTTTTGCCGGCGGAGTATTGGGATTGGAAGCTTCTTTAAAAACAACCGCTGTTCTGCTTAGCATTATCGCGCTATGTGTAATACTGACATTGTTGATTTCAAAATTACTTTCAATAACGATTGTAAAAGGCAAGCCGTACGGATTTGCGCTTGAGCTTCCTCCCTACAGAAAACCACAAATTTTAAAAACTATTGTTCATTCCCTTCTTGACGAAACTTTAAATGTACTCGCAAGAGCCGTAATGGTTGCTGCGCCTGCCGGCGCTGTTATATGGCTGACTGCAAATATAGACATTGCAGGAGCATCCGTTTTATCTTATTGCACGGACTTTCTTGACCCATTCGGCAGGCTGCTCGGTTTAGACGGAGTTATAATAATGGCATTCATACTCGGATTTCCTGCGAATGAAACGGTGATACCGATAATTATAATGACCTACTCGGCAAGCGGAACGCCGGAGCAATACACAAGCTATGAACAGTTGTTTTCGCTGTTGAGTGCAAACGGATGGACCTTTGCAACAGCTGTATGTATGATAATAATGTGTATTCTGCATTTTCCCTGTTCGACAACCTGCCTGACAATAAAAAAAGAAACCGGCAGTCTTAAATGGACAGCGGCAGCTATGCTGTTACCGACGGCATTGGGCATAATTTTATGTATACTTACCTCAAATTTCATTCTTGCCTTTTTATGACCGCAATAACTAAAAAGCAGGTACGCTTTTTGTGAACGCACCCGCTGATTATTATTTAAGAATTTCAGCTTTTTCGGCTTGCGCAGCTTTCATCATAATCGCACATTCCATACGCTTTTTAAAAAGCTCACAGCCGTATTTATACGTGCCGGTAATTGAGCCTGTAGCGTGATAAGCGTTGGCAGCGCAGCCGCCGCTGCAATATAGCTTAGCCCAACAATCCTTGCAGTCGGGGCGGGCGTAAGCATTGCAAAGCTTAAATTCATCCTGCAGCTTTGTATTTGTCACGCCGTCATAAATATTGCCGAGACTGTATTTTGGGTTGCCCACAAACTGATGGCACGGAAAAAGCTCTCCCCACGGTGTAACAGCCATATATTCGGTACCCGAACCGCAGCCGGAAATACGCTTATAAATGCAGGGACCGCCTGTCAAGTCAATCATATAATGATAAAACGTAATCGGCTTTCCCTCACTTTCACGTCTGAGCATATCCTTTGCAAGAATTTCATATTGTTCAAACAAGACCGGAAGGTCATCATATGTAAGGGCATAAGGATCATCGGGGGCGCAAACAACAGGCTCCATCGAAAGCTCGGTAAAGCCGAGGTCGGCCATATGAAAAATGTCATTGGTAAAATCCGTATTGTTATGCGTAAAGGTACCTCGAACGTAATAGCCTCTGTCCCCTCTTTTCTTGACAAATTCCTGAAATTTGGGAACAATGATATCATAACTGCCTTTGCCGCCGACAGTTTTGCGAAGATTATCATGGACCTCTTTTCTTCCGTCAAGGCTGAGAACAACATTATGACATTCTTTGTTTGCAAAATCTATTACTTCATCGACAATCAGCATACCGTTGGTGGTAAGAGTAAAGCGAAAATTTTTCTTCTTTTCCTTTTCGATGCTGCGGGCATAAGAAACAATCTGCTTGACAACGTCAAAGTTCATCAAAGGCTCTCCTCCGAAAAAGTCAACCTCAAGATTAACTCTGTCACCCGAATTTTCCACAAGAAAATCAATCGCTTTCTTACCCACCTCAAAGCTCATAAGCGCTCTTTCACCGTGATATTTGCCCTGACTTGCAAAGCAATAGTCGCAGTTAAGATTGCAGGTATGCGCAATATGCAGACAAAGAGCCTTGATGACAGTGTTTCGCTTTTTAAAATCAAAAGCCAAATCTTCGTATTTATCCTCGGTAAACAGCTTGCCTTGATTTTTAAGCTCTTCCACGTCATCAATGCATTCGTTTATCTCGGCCTCATTGATTTCGGGAATATCGCAATATTTTTTTAGCATAGCGGATGTAATTTCATTTCTGTCCGCCTTTTCGTACATTTCAATGACGTCATAGGCTAAATCGTCCACGCAGTGAACGCTTCCGCTGAAAACATCAAGTACAATGTTATATCCGTTAAGCTTATATTGATGTATCATAATATCTCCGTACAGACAAAAGGAAAGCCGTTAAACCTAAGGGTAAAACGGCTGTTAATCCTCGAGTAAGCAAATTTAATCAAACGCTTACGGTAAGTCAAATTATTTCTCGCTCAAACATTTTTCACACTGCTGATTGGCAACGCCGCAGGATGTTTTGCACGCAGACTGACAAGAAGTCTGACATTCTCCGCAGCCGCCGTTTTTAACGCTCTTTTTGAGATCACGAGTTTCAATAGTTTTAATTCTTTTCATATAAATCGTACTCCTTGTAAGAATTTGATAATTAAGCAACAACCGATTAAATCAGTCTATATACAAATTTTACCACAAGCTGCATAGTTTGTCAATCCAATTCGGCGACATAAATTATTTTAGGCATACGACCGAAATCGGAATGAATTTTGACACCGCTTTTTTCAATATATTTAATTTGATTTATCATTTCAAGGCTGATAAATTCGCCCGGAACAACAAGCGGAATTCCCGGCGGATATGCCCATATATATTCTAGTGAAACCGCTTCGGCGGCATCGTCAAGCAAAACAAATTTGCCGTTGCGCCCTTTCGTTTCACTTGATTTAAACGCTTTAATCGGCAATGTAACCGTGTAATTATCATCTGTGTCTTTCTCTTGTGATTTTACGCAGACGGCATCAATTTCTGCGAGAGCCTCAAAAAGCGAATCAAAAGCTCCCTTTGTGTCACAGACGGAAGTAATTGCCAGGGCATAATTTGTGTAAGCCATTTCAAGCTCGATTTTATATTTACTACGCAGAATATCGGCTAAATGATTGCCTGTAAGCTTTGCTCGGGAGGTTGAAATTACGATTTTACTTATATCAAAATTAAAAAAATTATGTTTTTTAACGCTGTCATTACCGCAGCACATAACTTTCAGAGTATTTAATTTTTTGCATTTTTCCGAAAAAGAATAAAGACGTTCTGTGTAATCTTCAGTTAAACCCGGATTGCCGCACATAAAATCAAGGCAGTTTTCTATTGAGCTCATAAGAACATAAGATGGACTGCTTGTTTCAAAAACAGATAAGCTTCTTTGCAGGCTGACCGAAAAAGAGGCATTGTCGGTCAGGAGCAATGCCGTTTGAGTAAGCGAGGGCAAGGTAGTATGCAAGCTTACTACAGCTGCATCAGCACCGCAGCTGACGGCTTCATTCGGAAATTTATCAGAAAACGGAAAATGCGCGCCGTGAGCCTCGTCAACAAAAAGTTTTGCGCCGTATTTATGACAAATTTCCGATATTGTTTGTATATCGGATACTACGCCCTCATAGGTCGGAGAGGTTAAAATTACAAGCTTAGCGTTGCGATTACTCTTTAAAAGCGTTTCAATATTCTCGGGAGAAACGGAGGAAAATACTCCGAATTCCATATCAATATTCGGCAAAGCATATATTGCATTAAGGCCGCACAGCTCAATAGCGTTATAAACAGATTTATGACAGTTGCGCGCAACAATTACGGTATCTCCGAAGTCGGTCAATGCACAAATTGCGGAAAGTATTCCGCCTGTAGCTCCGTTTACAAGCATAAATGCGCGTTTAACGCCGTAAATTGAAGCGGCTTTATCTTCAACAGCCTTAATGCAGCCGTTCGGCTCGTGAAGATTGTCAAAATCAGATATTTCAGTTATATCTATATCAAACGGCAGTGTGCCGTCAGATATTGCACTGTTCCTTTTATGACCCGGCATATGAAAAGGATATATGCCGGATTTTGAATATTTTTTCAACCTGTCGTACAGCATATATCCTCCATTTTTCATATTAGTTCGTTCCGAACTCTCTCAACTCAAGTCCCTTGTTATGCTCAAGCGCCCAGTTTATGCTCCAATAACTTGTAAAAAGCAAAAGATGATTTCCTTTTAAATCCTGAATACGTTTAGTGTCCGACGCAAGGTCAAGCGTTTTAGGGTCAATATCATCATTAACTATCCATCTGATGAACTCAAACGGAAGAGTTTCCATTATTATGTCAACATTGTACTCGTTTTCAAGCCGGTATTTTAACACATCAAACTGTAAAACGCCGACAACGCCGACAATAACCTCTTCCATTCCCGCATCAAGCTCTTGGAATATCTGAATAGCGCCCTCTTGGGCAATCTGGCTCGTACCTTTTATAAACTGTTTGCGTTTCATAGTATCCTTTTGTCTAACCAAAGCAAAATGCTCGGGGGCAAAGGTAGGTATACCTTTAAATTGAATTTTATGCGACGGAGCGCAAATTGTATCGCCTATTGAAAAAATGCCGGGATCAAACACACCTATAATATCGCCTGCATACGCTTCATCAACAATTTCACGCTCCTGCGCCATAATTTGCTGAGGCTGTGAAAGGCGCATTTTTTTATTGCCCTGAACGTGATAAACCTCCATATTTTTCTCGAATTTTCCGCTGCAAATTCGCATAAACGCAACACGGTCACGGTGTGCCTTATTCATATTAGCCTGTATTTTGAATACAAATGCGGAAAAATGATCATCCTGCATCGGGTCAACCTTTTCCGAAACAGTTTCACGCGGAAGCGGAGATGTTGTAAGCTGTAAAAATTCTTCAAGGAAAGGTTCAACTCCGAAATTCGTGAGTGCGGAACCGAAAAATACGGGAGTGAGCGTGCCGTTTCTTACGGCTTTAATTTCAAAATCATCTCCCACACCATCAAGAAGCTCTATATCGTCAAATAAATCCTGCATATGATAGGTGCCTACGGTATCTTCCAAATTCGTGTCGTCAAGAGTCAACTCTTTTTTGTCAACCTCTTTCTGACCGTTGTTGGCGGTAAAAGCGAGAATTTTCTCTTTTTTTCTGTCATACACGCCCTTAAACTCCTTGCCTGAGCCTATGGGCCAGTTGACGGGATAGGTGTGAATACCGAGTACATTTTCAATATCTTCAAGTAAATCAAAGGGATTTTTTGCATCTCTGTCCATTTTATTTATAAAGGTGATAATCGGAATATTACGCATTACGCAGACTTTAAAAAGCTTTACAGTCTGCTTTTCAACACCCTTTGAGCCGTCAATAACCATTACAGCCGAGTCGGCTGCCATAAGAGTACGATAGGTATCCTCGGAAAAATCCTCATGTCCGGGGGTATCGAGTATATTTATACAATAGCCGTTATATTTAAACTGCAAAACAGAGGAGGTAACGGAAATACCGCGCTGTTTTTCAATTTCCATCCAGTCGGAAACTGCGAGCTTGGCTGTTCTCTTCACCTTTACGGAACCGGCAAGATTTATTGCGCCTCCGTAAAGAAGTAATTTTTCTGTAAGCGTTGTTTTTCCAGCGTCAGGGTGAGAAATAATGGCAAAGGTTCTGCGCTTCTCAATCTCTTCTTTTATTGAACTCATTATCTACAATCCTTTCGGAAGATTAGTAATATCCACAATTTAATATTTTACTATTTTTACCTTGCATCTGTCAACATAAATAATTATAAATTTATCAAAAAGGAATCGCTGCAAAAGCCTTGACAAAAAAATAAAGATAATGTAATATTATATTGTAATCTAATATG
>JAJQDK010000113.1:15175-24352 GCA_021202245.1 Clostridiales bacterium | reverse complement strand
CTCTATCACAACGGAGATAAAATTGTAGTGCGCACCGTCACCGACAATCCTCCTTCGGAATTCAGCGCATCTCCGATCAAGCCTACGCTTGAGGATTTGTATCTCTACGTCTTTGAACAGGGAAAATAACCTTCGGATAAACAAAAAAATTCAGCAAACAGAAAACGGCTTGACAGCAAAATGTCAAGCCGTAAATTTATGTAAATTTTCAAAATCAGGCGAGAGCCTTTTTAAGCTCCTCGGTTTTGTCTGTCTTTTCCCAGAGAACGCCGAGTTCCTCTCTGCCCATATGACCGTAAGCTGCAAGCGGCAGATATTTTGTTTCTGTAAGCTTCAGCTGCTTGATGATTGAATTGGGACGGCAGTCAAACACCTTTTTAACCGCATCTGAAAGCTGTTCGTCGGTATACTTTGAAGTTCCGAAGGAATCAACCCTAATTGAAACCGGCTTTGCTACGCCGATTGCATATGCAAGCTGAATTTCGCATTTTTCGGCAATCCCGGCTGCGACGATATTTTTAGCAATGTAACGGCTGTAATATGCCGCGCTGCGGTCAACTTTTGTCGGGTCCTTTCCGCTGAACGCTCCGCCTCCGTGACGAGCGAATCCGCCGTATGTATCAACAATAATCTTTCTGCCCGTCAGTCCTGCATCGCCCACCGGACCGCCTATAACGAATCTTCCCGTAGGATTAACAAAGAATTTTGTTTTTTCGTCAAGAAATTCCTTAGGAATAATCGGCTTGATTACGTACTCAACAATATCATTTCTGATTTGCTCCAAAGCAACCTCCTCGTCGTGCTGTGTTGAAGCAACAACCGCATCAACTCTGACAGCCTTGTCGTCGTCATATTCAACCGTTACCTGTGTTTTGCCGTCGGGTCGAAGATAATCGAGAACGCCGTCCTTTCTTACCTTTGTAAGCTGTTTTGCAAGCTTGTGGGCAAGGGACACGGGCAGGGGCATAAGCTCCGGGGTTTCGTTGCAGGCATAGCCGAACATCATTCCCTGGTCGCCGGCGCCGATTTGGTTGTTTATGTCCTCCTCGCCGTCCTTTAGCTCATAGCTTTCGTTTACTCCCATTGCGATATCGGGCGATTGTGATCCGATAGAGGTAAGCACAGCGCAGGTGTTGCCGTCAAACCCGCACTTGGGGTTGTTATAGCCGATATCATTGATTACTTTCCTTGCAATGCCTGCAATGTCAACATAACAGGTTGTCGATATTTCGCCCATAACGTGAACAACACCTGTTGTAGCCGTTACCTCGCACGCAACGTGCGCATTCTTATCTTGTTCAAGAATACTGTCAAGCACGGCGTCGGAAATTTGGTCGCATATTTTGTCAGGATGACCTTCCGTGACCGATTCTGAAGTAAAAAAGTGTTTTGCCATATAAAAAACTCCTCTGCAAAAAAAAAAGCACCTTTCAACAGAAAGGAGCATAGTTTACTCATCTATCGGTAAAAACGCAGGATATGGCACCTTACAAATCCAGGTTGCCGGACTTCACAGGTCCTGTTCCCTCAGTCGCTCTTGATAAGATTGTTATTAAAGTGTAGATATATTATATATTATCCGGACAGAAAAATCAATAGGCAAATTAAAAATAATGTCGCAACGAATAAAAAACGTGGATTATTATGCGTTTCGCAGCGCCGTTTGCTCAGCTTAAATATATTATTTTGTCATTGCCGCAAAATAATACCGAGGTGATTTATTTGAGCAGCAATCCCGAAAACAAAAAGAAAGCTGTTCCGCTCGGCTTCACAATGGCATTGGCGCAGAATCTGCCCGCAATGAAGGTGTTTGCCAACCTGCCCGAAAGTCAACAGCAAAGATGTATTGACAGAGCGCATTTTGCCGATTCAAAGGAAGAAATGCAGCGCCTTGTCAGCGATATAGCAAACAGCGAAATATTGTAGTCCCTGCTTCGTCGCAGCGCCGTTTATTGCAACAATAAGCGGCGTTTTATTCTTTATTCTCACATTAGTCCTCATAACTTCAAACCGTTTTGTTCGGAGCCGGGTGTGATAGGCACCGACTTAAAAATTTTAAATTAAAAAAGCATAGGGATGTTTATCGGACAGTGAATACAGTATAATGAAATAAAGAGAAATAAAAATACGAAACATTCTACTTAAAGATTCCAATTTGGATAGATTAAAGGCTTTTTTGTAACGAATATCATTTACAGTCCATTATGGCAAATTAACAAATATATTATAACAGAATTAATTTCATTATTTAGTTGGTAAAACATAACAAAATAATCAACATATTGTTGTGTATCTATACAAAGTTTCAATTTAACATATATCCGTGATTGAAATAAATTAACATTTTCATTATAATATAATCATAAATCAAATTATCGGAAAAGGAGGACAAAATGAATATTGATTTACAATTCACAACAAAAAATGGCAGGTTACCATTGGACTACAGACGTGTAATGCTGTCGTTCTTTAAAAAATCTTTATCTGAGATCGCAGATGGGAAATATTTTGCAAAATATTATTGTTGCCCGGAACGCAGAAATTTCACTTTTACGGTAAACTTTCCGCAGCCGATATTTTCAAAGTCGGAAATCACATTGGCTAAGAATGAATTTCGCGTAACTTTTTCAACCGTTGACAGCAATATAGGATATGTTTTTATTTCTGCTTTTATTGCCCAAATCGGAAAGAAATTTAATGCGCCCATGGGTAACACGTATATTCTCAAAAATGTTGTTCAAAAAAATGAAAAAACCGTAGTATCTGATTCAATGCTTGTAAAAATGCAAAGTCCGCTATGCCTGCGCGAGCACAACAATGAGGGAAACAAGGATAGATATATATCTGTAGCTGATAATGATTTTGAGTCAAAGGCTCGTGATATCATTGTTGCTCAGCTTTTATCCGAAGGTTTTTCGGAAAGTACAGTTTCAAAAACCGCGATAAGTCCCATTGATGCAAAAAAGACCGTTGTCTTTCACTATGGTACTTATATAGAGTGCAGTTTAGGAGTCTTTGCTGTAAACGGCGACAAATCGGTATTGAATTACTTATTGAAAAGCGGAATCGGTTCTCGCAAATCTTCGGGATTCGGTTTTCTGCAATTTATTGCAGAGGGGTGAGGTTTTGAAAAGCGCTATTGACACAAAAGGCTATGATACTTTGCTTCAACCGACCGACTGGCGCGCTGCAGCGTCGGTAACCGGTCTTTGCAAATATTTCAAGTATCACGGAATAGAGTACAGTACAATTTTTCATTCCGAGGATAAGCCGAATAATTACATTCAAGGCTTTGACGGAATAATGTATCGCCGGAGTGATATAACCGAAGAACGTTATCTTGAATTTGCTGAGCATTATTTCAGCCGAGATATGACGCATCTTAATATACTGAAAACGCTTGATAATGATACTTTTGATGATGATAAAATTAAGAGTATAAATGACGCTGTCAAGAGCAAAACTGTGTTAAAAAAGATTTTTGGCAAAACAAAATTTGACGGTAACAACAAAGAGGAAATAAAACAGAAAATTTTTGATAATGAATATGAAATCACAAAAAGTATTTTTCGATACGGAAAAAACCTTTACGCTGATTACTGCAATACAAACCTTTTGTTTACAGAGTCAAATCCCCATTGCAGACTTGTCGGATACACAGTTGACGAGGGAAGAAAAACGAAATATCTCGGTTTTTGCTTTTCGAAGGATACTTCAGACTTTTGCGATATACCCGAATATGATTTTATTCCCTTTGCGTTTTCTAATTCGGATATGTATGAAACATTTTTTATCAATAATAATTATTCTGTAGATACTTTGTTAAAAACTAACGAGTGGCTGAGTAAAGAGCTTTCTTCATCAGACATAAAGAATCCAAGGGACAGACTTTTCACTGTTTTGAAAAGCGCAGAGGATTTTCTTGAATTTGATGTAGAAATTATAACAAAAAGCAGAGATGAAGAATTGTATAAATCTTTGTTTGTAAGGAGCGAACGACTCAAACTGTTGCGTGAGCTGCCGGAAAATTCTCTGAATTTTACTTATGAGCTTTACAGCGGATACTGGTTTAACCTTGCAAGCGAGGTGTATGAACGCTGTCTAAACAATGTTCTGTTGGACGATCTTATTGTTCAAATGCTCAAGCTGTATTTTAAAGACGATGTGAATAAGGCAACCGTAAAATACAAAACGGATAAACTTATTGATATAAATCAATCATGGAAAGGAAACGATATTATGGAAGAAATTCAAACTGCAAAGAAACTGGGCTATGTTGTAACGCAAGAGCTCGTTAGAATCAGCGGAAAGAACAAGGTTTATTCCTATAAACAAAAAATAATCAGCGCACTCGTTGCCCATGATTATGACAGGGTCAAGGAAGTGCTTTTAAGTCTTTCTGCCTATGTAAAAATGGAGTTTTCGTTTATATATGCTTTTCTTGAAGACGCAGAGAAAAACAAAGATATTGCGTTTGCTTTTGCAAGTGCTTTAGATGTTAAAGATAATAAATAATTTAAAAGAGAGGTAAATTTTATGAAATTAAAAGCTTTAACTATTACAATTATCGCAAATATGACAAGCAACTACGGCGAGGGGTTAGGCAATGTAGCAAGTGTTCAGAAGGTTTACAGAGGCGGCAAAGAGTTTGCAACTCACAGCAGAGAAAGTCTGAAAAACGCTGTTTGCGTTCAGTCGGGCTTTTATGATGATTTGCAAACTTCTCTGGACGGTGCTATGCAGAAGCTGGCTAATTCAGAGGTAAACGCTGCCACATGCAGGGCATTAGAGGGCGGATATATGTCTACAAAGGATACTACATATATACGTAACAGTTCGTTTTATCTTACCGATGCTGTTGCGACGGAACCTTTTATAAACGATGCCCGTTTCCATAATAACCTCTACCTTGCTGCAAATTATGCGAAAGCGCACGGACTTAACGTCCAGAATAATGCAACCGAAGTAGGACTTATGCCATATCAGTATGAGTATGACAAATCTTTGAAAATTTACAGTATTACTATTGATTTGGAAAAAATCGGCGTCGATGAAAACTTTAATGCGGAAGCTGATAATGAGGAAAAATGCAGCAGAGTCATCGCTTTGCTTAATGCAGTTGAAAATCTTTCCCTTGTTGTAAAGGGCAATCTTGACAATGCGGAGCCGGTATTTGCAGTAGGCGGTTTATCCCCAAGAAAGACACATATGTTTGAGAATGCAGTGCGCATCTCAGACCGAAGTCTTATCATTGAGCCTATAAAGGAAAAAATGTGTAATAATTTCATCTGCGGCATAATGAGAAACGGACAAATCAAAAACGAGGATGAGGTAGTAAAAGAATTGTCGCCTGTAAGTATATCTGAATTATTTTCAAATCTTAGATCTCAGGTTGAGTCTTATTTTTTAAAATAAGGTGAATGATTATGAAAGCAATAAGACTTCACTTAAAGCAAAACAGCGCTAATTACAGACGTGAAGAAACGGTAAACTGTCGTATGACATATCCTTTGCCGCCTTATTCAACTGTTATCGGCGCACTTCATAAAGCCTGCGGTTACACAAGTTATCACCCGATGCAAATCAGCGTGCAGGGAAAATACGGTTCCTTAAAAACAAGAATGTTTAAGGAGGATTGTTTCCTCAATCGCTGTGAGAATGATAGGGGTATTTTGGTAAAAATGAAAAATCCGGATATGCTTTCCTTTGCTTATGATGTTGTTGCAACAGCTCAAAAGGCGCAAGGCTATGATTTTGAAAAAGGCATAACCATAAATGTTGTAAATCAAAGGCTTCTTGATGAATTCAGGTTTTTAAAGCGAACCAAAAGACGTATAGACAAGCATAAGAAGATTATTGACTCATACAAGAAAAAACTCAAGAAAATGAAATCCGATAACACGGTTTCCCCGGACGAATTAAAAGCCTTCGGCGACTATGTTAAGCGAATTGAAACTGTCTATAAAAAGTACGAGTCAGAAAAATACACAATCCCATATTCAAAATTCAGAACACTGACCAAAGCTCCGAAATATTATGAAATTTTGTGTGATGTTGAACTTATTGTTCACGTGGTAAGTGATGATAATACAATGGCTGATATAATGAATAATATTTGCAATTTAATGGCGATTGGCAGGGGAGAGGATTTTGTTGAAATCCTTGAATGTGTCGAAACCGAGCTTAAAAGCGGCGAGCTTTCCTTTGTTAATAAGGTATACGATGCCTATATTCCTTTGAATATTATACAAAGAAATGAGAACTTAAAAATAATGGCAAAAAAGGAAGGTATTTATACCGGGGGAACTAAGTATTTAATTAACAAGGATTATTCCGTTGAAAAGGTGAGCGGAGGTTATCGAAAAAGGAATTTCAATAAAGTACCCGTATTGTTTACCGGAAAGTTTAGAGTTAAAGGCGAATGTGACGGGGCGTATTTGGACAAAAGCGGCGGCGATGTGTACTCTGTTTTTCTTGCGTGAGGTGGTATTATGAATCTTGATCTCAATAAATTCAGAGCAAAGCCAAACGAAAGCATCAGAGAGCATACAGACAAATTGATTGTTCAAGCCAACCTGCTTAATGATTTAGGATACATTAAATCTGTTATATTGTTTTCTGATTTACTTGTTGGGTCCGAATACCATGATTACGGCAAAGCTAACACTGCATTTCTTAAAAGACTTAATACTCACAAACATTTTAATTCAAACAAAGAAGTGCCGCACAGCGTGCTTTCCGTATTTTTTGTAGATAAGGATAAGTGCAGTGATTATATAAGTGTTTGCTATGCTGTTTTATATCATCACTATCATAAAAAATCCCCGATGGCTTATTTGCGTGAAAATGAAGAATTGATTATGAATTTTCTTGAAGAAATGGGCGGTAATCATATTCCTTTTGAAGAAATATACGATTGTATAGATGAAATAGGAGATATATTTTTATTACCGTTTGACAATTCTAAAAAGCAATACGCTGTTTTGTTAAAGGGATTTTTGCACAAGTGTGATTACAGTGCCAGTGCAGGAATCGACTGCGAGAAAGAAAACGATTTTTTGATTGATGTAATTGAAAATTGGAAGACTGTCAACCGTTTTAGATTCAATCCTTTGTAGGAGTTTTGCCTGAAAAACAGTGAAAATGATATTATTGCAACCGCACCTACCGGTATGGGAAAAACCGAAGCCGGCTTGCTTTGGTGCGGAAATAACAAGTGTTTCTTTGTGCTTCCGCTTAAAACAGCTATCAATGCTATGTATGACAGGCTGAAAAAGCTTTGCGGGTCCGAATTTAAAGACAGAGTTGCGCTTATTCACTCAGATATGAAATCTCAGTATTTTCAGGAAGGGGCAGTAAATGAAAGCGGTGAAATTGATTTTGACTATTGTGTCAGAAGTCGCCAATTGTCTTTACCCATTTCCGTGTGTACGCCCGATCAGATATTTGATTTTGTTTTGAAATATCCGGGTTATGAATACAAGCTTGCTACAGCATCGTATTCAAAATTCATAGTTGATGAAATTCAAATGTACTCTCCCGATTTACTTGCTGCAATCATTTATGCAATAGAGCTAATTCATAAATTAGGAGGTAAAATTGCCGTTGTAACCGCTACCTTGCCTCCGTTTGTTAAAAATGAGCTTGAAAGAGTTCTCGGCGAAAATGTTGCCGAAAAGGACTTTTCCACACTGGGCATTTCAAGGCACAACGTAAATGTAATTGAAGATAAAATGGATTCTTCGTATATACTCGATAAAATCAGGCAGATAGAATCGGATACTGTTAAAAAATTTCTTATAGTCTGCAATTCCATTGATACTGCCGACAAAATTTATTCCTGTCTGTCGGAAGAATTAGAAGATATTGAAGTAAATCTTTTTCATGCTGCATTTACTAAAAATGACAGAGCAAAAAAAGAATCGGCAATTTGTAATGTATCTCAAGACAGAAGCAAGACCGAAGTATGGATTTCGACTTCAGTTGTTGAGGCAAGTCTTGATATAGATTTTGATATCCTTTTTACTGAACTTTCGGATTTGTTTTCATTGTTTCAAAGATTCGGAAGAGTCAATCGTCAAGGTTTAAAAGATTTCACCGATTATAATTGTTTTGTCTTTACCGAAATGCAGGGAAATGCAAAAAAATATCATTTTACCGATGATACAATACATTCTCTTTCTAAGCAGGCAATTATGTCGGTTGACGGAATTATTTCGGAAGAAACTAAATCACGCTTGATTGAAAAATATTTGTCAGCGGAGAAAATTAAAAATTCTGATTACTATAAATCTTATTGCGATGCGCTTGAATATTATCGGACTACTCCTGACTATTTAAACGGTAAAAATGATAGACTCAGAAATATCGACAGAGAAGATGTTATTCCCATAAGTGTGTATTGTGCAAATCAGGAAGAGATATTAAAGGCTCAGGATGTTATAAGGTCCTCACATTCCGACTCTCAGGACAAGCTGAAAGCAAGCGAAATAATAATGGGATTTACAGTATCTACCGCAAAATACAATATTGATAAATACAAGACCAAAGATTTTGTTGATTTAAGATATAACATAATTCCGGTTATTAACTGTGAATACGACGATAAAAGGGGAATGACTATCGTCAATAAAGACGAGCCCAATATTACTAATGAGGTTGATAATATAATATGAGGTGCAGTATGTCTGACAGAAAGCTCACGGGAATGCATATTTATTATTATTTTGTATGTCTGAGAAAACTATGGTATTTTTCAAATCAGCTTTCAATGGAGAGCGAAAACGAGAATGTGAGATTAGGCAAGATAATTGATGAAACTACATATAAAAATCAAAACAAGCACATTCTGATTGATGATACCATAAATATTGACTATATCTCGGAATATAACATTCTTCACGAGGTGAAGAAAAGCAAAAAAATTGAAGAAGCGGGAATTTGGCAGATAAAATATTATCTTTATTATTTGAAAAAACTCGGGGTTACCGACATCAAGGGAAGAGTTGATTATCCTCTGATAAAGCAGAGCGTGTCCGTCGAATTGACATCGGAAGATCAAAATCAGCTTGACAACGCAATTTTAAGTATAAAAGATATTATTTCTGCCGATTTGCCGCCGGCGTATGAGAAGAAAAAATACTGTAAGTCCTGCGCTTACTATGACTTGTGCTGTAT
>JAJQDK010000113.1:10075-15165 GCA_021202245.1 Clostridiales bacterium | reverse complement strand
CTCTATTAGAGGTGAAAAATGCAAGAGAACTATTATATTTATTCTACCGGAAACCTTGTTCAAAAGGACAACACGCTCAGATTTACGACCTTTGAAGGTCAAACAAAGGATTTGCCTATTGAAAACATTAAGGAAATCTATATTATGAATGAAATCACAGTAACTTCTAAGCTGTTGAATCTTTTTTCGAAATACGGAATAATCGTTCATTTTTTTAATTATTATCAGTTTTATATCGGAAGTTTTTATCCTAAGGAAACCAAGCTTGCCGGACAGTTGCTTGTAAAACAAGTTCTCGCTTACACTGATTATTCAAACAGACTGAGTATCGCTAAAGAATTTATTAAAGCAGCATCGTTTAATATTTATCGAAATCTGAGATATTACAACGGCAGAGGAAAGAATGTTTCGGAATATATGTATGTTATTGAAGATTTGCGGCAAAAGCTGGACGACGTTTCAACCATAGAAGAGCTAATGGGAATAGAGGGAAATATAAGGCAGGAATATTACAAGGCTTGGAATATTATCATTGATCAAAAATGTAGATTTTAATAAGCGTGTTTATCACCCTGCTGACAATATGATAAACAGTCTTATATCATTTGTAAATTCGCTTGTTTATACCAAGACTCTGGCTGAAATTTATAAAACACAGCTTAATCCGACTGTCAGCTTTTTACATCAGCCCGGAGCGAGAAGATTTTCTCTTGCTTTGGATGTTTCGGAGGTGTTCAAACCGCTTATCGCAGACAGATTGATTTTTTCCTTGCTGAATCGCAATCAGATTACCGAAAACAGCTTTGTTGCCGGGCTCAACGGACTTCAGCTTACCGATAAGGCTTCACGTACAATATTATGTGAGCTTGATAACAAATTGAAAACAACTATTTTTCACAAGAAATTAAATAAAAATGTTTCATATCAATTCTTAATTCGTTTGGAATTATATAAATTGATAAAGCATATTATCGGTGAAAAAGAATATAAAGGTTTTGAAATTTGGCGGTAGTATTTGTATGTTATACTTGTATATGATATAGTAACTGATGATAAGGGTAAGAAGATTTTGCCTAAGGTTTTTAAAATCTGCAAAAAATATCTTATTCATATTCAAAATTCCGTCTTTGAGGGCGACATCAGCAGGCCGAATGCTTTGGCTTTAAAAAAAGAGCTTAGTGTTTACATTCGCAAAGATAAAGATTCTGTTATTATGTTTCATACCCGTGAGGAGCGCTGGTTAGATAAAGAATTTTTAGGAGTTGCGGATGATAAAACCTCAAACTTTTTGTAGCAATATTTTTTGTCGACCCCTCATAGGCTGAAAATGCAGTGGGGTTGACTGAGATATAACTTACGGCAAGATGCCTCAAATCTCTGAAGGTGACAGGGAACATTGTAATCAGTTGAATTGATGTCATTTACTGATTACTGCCGAAACACACTGTTATTTACTATGCCCTCACAGGTTAAGTTTCTTATTTGATAGTATGATGTTTATCATAAAATTTGCATTTTGGTTTTCCTGTCCAAAATAAATTTTGATTTATTTTGAGGGAGGTCGACAAAACAATACTTGATACTATTGATAAACACTATACTTTTATGCAAACGCCTTTTAATCTATCCATACTGGATTGTAAATAAAGGTGATACTTTAAGCGTAAAAAAATAATTCAACTTTTAATCTATCCATACTGGATTGTAAATTTAAAAATTACAAACAGTACGACACTGTCGGCCGGAACTTTTAATCTATCCATACTGGATTGTAAATTCTAACAAGGCTGTTGCAGATTATATTGATACTGCACTTTTAATCTATCCATGCTGGATTGTAAATCGGCAAACGCAGGATTTATTCTTGAAACCTGCGCCACCTTTTAATCTATCCATACTGGATTGTAAATCTGTAGGCAGCGGAATTGTGGCAGCGGTTGTAAACGCTTTTAATCTATCCATACTGGATTGTAAATATTGTCCGAAAATGATAAAGCCTCGCTGAAAAGTGCTTTTAATCTATCCATACTGGATTGTAAATCACGTAAAATGCAAAAGCGCGAACAAACAGAATTGACTTTTAATCTATCCATACTGGATTGTAAATTACTGCGGTGAGCTCGCCGGTCTCCATCTCGTAGGCTTTTAATCTATCCATACTGGATTGTAAATTATTTTCTGCCGCTTAACTGTGCCACGAGGTCGTCGTCTTTTAATCTATCCATACTGGATTGTAAATTTGCGACGTTGTAAATTCTATTAAATTTACACAACTTTTAATCTATCCATACTGGATTGTAAATGACAGTAATGATATACTGTACTTGAGTGTAACAGTCTTTTAATCTATCCATACTGGATTGTAAATTTTTTCAATTTTCGCTTTAATTTTAACTTAAAATTCTTTTAATCTATCCATACTGGATTGTAAATATGATGTGCTTACACTTGTAAAATACCGTCCATCTCTTTTAATCTATCCATACTGGATTGTAAATACGGAATTAACCGTAAACAATGAAGAATATGCAATCTTTTAATCTATCCATACTGGATTGTAAATTTCGGTGTCATTTTCTTGTTTGCTTTATAACAATCGCTTTTAATCTATCCATACTGGATTGTAAATACCGCAATGCATATGCTGACAGCAGCCGCTGTTAATCTTTTAATCTATCCATACTGGATTGTAAATTTAATCGTAATAATATACTACAACGAAAGAGGTTTAATAATGTTTGATTATAATTTATTTGATAATGACAACGCCAAGAGCAAAAACGGTTCTGCTTTAACAGCTGAAAAAACAGAAAAAAAGAAACCTAAAAATTCAGCTGCACGGATTAGGGCTAACAACAAATATGCACGAAATCATTATAAGACTTTAAATATTTATATCAAAAAAAGACGAAGCGTATAAAATAGAACTTATATGCGAAAAAATGGGCGGAGTTAGTAAAAGTGCGGCGGTGAACAAGTTGATTGAGGCAGAATTTGAGCGATTGACAAAAGCAGATACAGAAGCGGAATAATAGAATAAATGCAGCCAATTTATTTGAATGATTTTGTCTTTTAATCTATCCATACTGGATTGTAAATGTGTTTGTTCAAGCTCTGATAACTATCAATTAACAGTTTTAAATCCTCCTGCTTGTCGTAAAATCTCTTAATTACCTTTACTTTCATTTTTCATCACCTCCCGAAACTTTAAAGGTGCCTAACTTAACAAGTCCGCAAAAGACTTGAAGTATAAGCCTTATGCCTGCCATAATCCACGCTGCAACAAAGCACCCTGTCGGTACCGCAACGCCGTTAGCTGACAATACGTAAAGTAAAATCAAAAGTACATACATTTAATTTTCCTCGCTTTCTTATTTTTGAGCATTAAAAAAGCACCTACATCTCTGTAAGTGCTTGATTTATTTGGCTTATTTATCCTTAGAATTACTCAACTATTATATTAGGTGTAACTCGCACAACGCTACCACATTTATTACAGTGAAATTCATGAGATAATTTTATATCTTTTGCTGTTGTAATATAATGTCCCTCTTTACAATCCAAACATTTTATAACTTTTCCCTCTTGCAGTTGTTCTATAATATCTGCTGCACTATAAGTATTTTCCATTTTTGTAACCGCCTTTTTTTCAATTTAGATTAGAATAATGTTCACGTGCTAATTTTACAATATAGCGCTTTTCTTCCACAGTTAAGTATGTTCGCTTCATTATGTGCATTTTTTCTTTTGCCATACAAACAGCCTCCGCCCATTGGCAATTGCCTATATCGTATCTCATATGAGCAACTTCGTGTATTACTGTTTGAGCAGCGACTCTTGTATTTGCTATATTATCCATATAGATATTTATGAAAGTGCCACATTGGTCACCCCTGTTAGAATGAGTTTGAGGTTCATAATTTATTCTTATGCTGTATTTGTATTTGTTATTTTCAAGATATTCTATTGTATCAGAACCAACTTCTGAAGTTTCAAGTTCATTTATAATATCGTCAGGTTTTATATTTACATTTAAAGGAAATTCATCTTCATCAAAAAGAAATACATCTGAAGCCTTTGCGTAGTTTATTATACCACTTTCATCCGAATTTGCAACGGATTTAATAGGATTATTATTGTCAAAATCGTTAAGCTCTTTCTGTAATTTTTCGGACTTGTTCTCCCACTGTTTTTTGCGTGCCCCTGCAATGCGCCTGTTGTCGGGGTCAAGGCTGTATTTTTCTCTGCGTTCAAAGCGCCTGACCTGCCGTGCTGCGTAATTTTGCTCGGCTTCAAGCTCCTCTCGCTCGCTCATCACTGCAAGCTCGTCATCACTGACCGTCTTTAGTGCGGTTATGCCCTCATAATACGTGCTTGTGCTGTCCTTACAGCGAGGATGAAACAGTCCGCCCTCAATTGCCGTTGAGAGCAGCGGATAGTCGCCGTTAATCAGCCCGATGTTAAGCTAGCTTACATCGGGCTTTGCTTCGAGTTGAATTCAGTTAAACGGCACGTTGTGTAATCAGCGTGCTTTTTTGTCATAAAGCTTGATAAATTAACCGAGAATGATATAATACTCTTGAATAATATTCAGCTCAAAAATTAAAAAGCTAAAGCATTAAAATCAAGCTCTGATTGAATTGACTTTAAAACGCTTCAAATTATCAATTCCTACAGATTTAAAGCGTATAAATACTTAGATTCACACTTAGGTTTAAAAATTCATTTTCAAAATTTCAGTCAATAAATTCCGTCTGCAAATGTTGATAAATGAAGTCTGTTGTGATATAATGTTTTAAATTGTGTTTTTGTACCATTTTGTAATTTATTGCGGAGGTAATATTTTGGTAGTGTTCGGAATTGACCCCGGCTACGCTATTGTTGGTTGGGGAGCAATCAACTTTCAGTCCAATTCATATAAGGCCATCGGCTACGGCTCTGTAGAAACTCAGGCGCACACGGATTTTAATGCCAGACTTGAATACATTTATGACGAGCTTTATGCAATCTTAAATCGATGCCGTCCCGATGCTCTTGCCATTGAAAGACTTTATTTTCAAACCAATCAAAAGACTGCAATAAAAGCAGCT
>JAJQDK010000113.1:0-10065 GCA_021202245.1 Clostridiales bacterium | reverse complement strand
CGGGTCGGCGCTCAGGAGTAACATGTATCGCGTATGATTATAATATGCTTTATTCTGTACGGGGAAAGTTGATAAATACCACTTCTTCAAGCGCAGTTGTCGAATGCGGCGGCGTAGGTTATGACTGCCAGACAACGCTTAATACACTGAGAACTCTTAAAATCAACAGCGAGGTTATGCTCTATACATATTTAAATGTCAGAGAAGGTGCGATTGATCTTTTCGGCTTTGCTACCAAAACCGAGCTTGATACCTTTAAAACACTGATAAGCGTCAGCGGTGTCGGCCCCAAGGCGGGGCTTGCGGTGCTTTCCGAGCTCAGTCCCGAACAGGTAGCTATGGCGATTGCAACCAATGATGTCAAAACTATTACAAAAGCACAGGGAATAGGCAAAAAAATTGCTCAGCGCATTATTCTTGAGCTAAAGGATAAGCTTGCAAAGGCTGCTGCGGAGGATGACGGACTTTCGTCTGTTGCAAGTCAGGCTGCAGCCGTTTCAAGCGGAAATGTTCCAAAGGCTGTAGAGGCCCTCGGCGTACTCGGATACGCTCCTTCGGATGTTTCGCCGGTGCTGTCAACGCTTGACCCTTCACTGCCTGTTGAACAGCTTATTTCACAAACATTAAAGCAGATGGGAAGAGAATGATAAATGAGTAAAATGGAATTTTCGGAAGATTTTGATTTTGAAAACAGAATAATGGATACCTCCGAAATTCCCGAGGATACTGCCGACGGCGATAATCCGCTCCGCCCTAAAAGCCTTGACGAATACATCGGTCAGGATAAGGCAAAGGAAAATCTTAAGGTCTTTATAGAAGCGGCAAAAATTAGGGGAGAAACGCTTGATCACGTTTTGCTTTACGGTCCTCCCGGACTCGGCAAAACAACGCTTGCGGGAATTATTGCAAACGAGATGGGTGTTTCCGTGCGTATTACCTCGGGACCGGCTATAGAAAAGCCGGGAGATTTGGCGGCTTTGCTTACAAACCTCAGCGACGGCGACGTCCTGTTTATTGATGAAATTCACAGGCTCAGCCGAGCCGTTGAGGAAATTCTCTATCCGTCAATGGAGGATTTTGCAATAGATATAATTACGGGCAAGGGTCAGATGGCGGCTTCCTATCATTTGCCGCTACCTAAATTTACGCTTGTCGGCGCAACCACAAGAGCCGGTCAGCTTACCGCTCCTTTGCGTGACCGTTTCGGAGTCGTTTTAAGGCTGGAGCTTTACACTCCGGAGGAGCTTGCGCAAATTGTTATCAGAAGTGCCGGAATACTCGGAATAAAAATCGAATACGACGGTGCTGTCGAAATTGCCTCACGTTCAAGAGGTACGCCGCGAATTGCAAACCGACTTTTGAAGCGTGTGCGTGATTTCGCCCAGGTTATGTCTGACGGCATTATAACCGCTGACAACGCAAGAACAGCTCTTGACAAGCTCGAAATCGACGAGCTCGGACTTGACCAAAACGACAGGCGAATGTTGAAGGCAATCATTAACTTTTATAACGGAGGTCCCGTCGGACTTGAAACGCTTGCTGCGGCAATAGGTGAAGAAGCGGTTACTATTGAGGATGTTTATGAGCCGTATTTGCTGCAAATCGGCTTTTTGAGCAGAACGCCGAGGGGCAGATGCATTACGGCTAAGGCCTGTGAGCATCTCGGCTGTGAATTTCCCAAGGGAACGGTAAACGCTGTGCCGACCCAGCTTAATTTATTTAACGGCGATTCAAATCAGAGTTAAGCATCTTTGTCTTGCTTAATCTCGCAACGACGATTGCAACCGCCGCAGGACTTTTACGGCTAAGGTTAAATACCGTTTTTCTTCGGCTGTTAATGCAATGTGTTTTTATGAAGCTTAGGCTTACATTCTATTTTTATCTTTATTATTTTTTATTTTGGAGGATTATTATGGGCAGATTATTCGGAACGGACGGCGCAAGAGGTGTTGCCAACACCGAGCTTACCGTTGAACTTGCAATGAATATCGGCAGAGCCGCTGCAATGGTTCTTATCAGCGATGAGGTAAAGCACCCCACAATTTTAATAGGAAAGGACACACGTCTTTCGGGCGATATGCTGGAGGGCGCCCTTATTGCAGGCTTATGCTCCGTAGGCGCAAATGTTGATTTGCTCGGAGTTGTACCTACCCCTGCCGTGGCGTATCTCGTAAACAAATATAATGCTGATGCAGGAATTATGATTTCAGCATCGCACAATCCATTTGAATTTAACGGTATCAAAATTTTTAATTCCGAGGGCTACAAGCTGCCCGACGACCTTGAAAACAGAATCGAAGAAATTGTACTCGATAATGTAACTCCCTATGCCATTGCAGATGATGAAAATATAGGCAAGGTAACAAGGCTTGAAAATGCCGCCGATGATTATATAGACCACGTCGTAAGCTCGATTGATTACGATTTGAGCGGTATGGAAATTGCCCTTGACTGCTCCAACGGGTCGTCGTCACGCACAGCAGAAAAGCTGTTTAAAAAGCTCGGCGTAAAGGTGCATATGCTCTTTGATAAGCCCGACGGAATAAATATAAATAAGGATTGCGGTTCAACTCATATCGGCAAGCTTCAGAGCTATGTCAGAGAGAACAAATTAAGTGCGGGTCTTGCGTTTGACGGCGATGCCGACAGATGCCTTGCCGTTGACGAAAACGGCAATCTTGTAGACGGCGATTACCTTATTGCAATCTGTGCCAATGATATGAAAAGCAGGGGCGTTCTCAAAAAGAATGCCGTTGTTGGAACAATAATGACAAATATGGGCTTTGCAAAGTTTTGCGAAGCAAACGATATGAAGTTTGCCGCCACTAAGGTCGGCGACCGCTATGTGCTTGAAGAAATGCTTCAGCAGGGCTATAATATCGGCGGAGAGCAAAGCGGACACATAATTTTTCTTGACCACGCAACCACCGGCGACGGCGAGCTTTCGGGCGCAACTGTTCTCAGTGTGATGAAGCGCTCGGAGAAAAAGCTCAGCGAGCTTGCAAAGGTTATGGAGCGTATGCCTCAGGTGCTTATCAATATAAAGGTCAGCGCAGAGGGCAAGCTTTCATTCTACACCGATAAGGAAATCAAGGCTGAAATCAAGCGGGTAACCGATATTCTCGGCGACAGAGGCAGAATTTTAATCCGTGTTTCCGGAACCGAACCGCTTGTAAGAGTAATGCTTGAGGGAGAAAACCTTGAGGAAATTCAGCGCCTTGCAGAGGAGTCTGCACAGGTAGTAAGGGAAAGATTGGCATAATGCGATTATCCGACAAATGGAAGGATTACGAGCTTATCGACACCTCTGACGGAGAGCGCCTTGAGCGTTGGGGAGATATAATCCTCATCCGCCCGGACCCGCAGATTATCTGGTCAACCGACAGAAAAAATTCGCTGTGGCACTCGGCGCATGCCCGTTACCACCGCAGCAACAAGGGCGGCGGCTATTGGGAGCAATACAAAAAGGTACCCGACAGATGGACGATAAACTACGGCAATCTTGTTTTCAATATAAAGCCCATGGGCTTTAAGCATACGGGTGTTTTCCCCGAACAGGCGGTAAATTGGGATTTTGCCTCACAAAAAATTAAAGCCGTGGGCAGACCTCTAAAGGTACTCAATCTGTTTGGCTATACCGGCTGCGCAACCCTTGCGTGTATGAGCGCAGGCGCAACGGTTTGCCATGTTGACGCTTCCAAGGGTATGGTACAGTGGGCAAAGGAAAATTCCGTTTCAAGCTCAATTTCTGACAGACCCGTCAGGTGGCTTGTTGACGACTGCGTTAAATTTGTTCAGCGTGAAATCAGGCGTGGCAACAAATATGACGGAATAATAATGGACCCTCCGTCATACGGAAGAGGTCCTAACGGAGAGATTTGGAAGCTTGAAGAACAGCTTTATCCGCTGGTAACGCTGTGCAGGCAGGTGCTTTCCGACAATCCCGTGTTTTTTATACTCAATTCATACACCACAGGCCTTTCGCCTGCCGTTATGGAATATCTGCTCGGCACGCTTCTGCTCGGGAAATTCGGCGGCAGAGTGTCAAGCGATGAAATAGGTCTTTATGTAACCGACGCAGGTCTTAACCTGCCGTGCGGTTCAACTGCAATCTGGGAGAAGTAAAGAATGAGTTTTATCTCTGTTCAAAATATAGTTTTTTCTTATTCCGATGATGACGGCGTTTCCGCAAAAAATGCTGTAAACGGCTTGTCGATTGATATAGAAAAGGGCGAGTTTATCGCCTTGCTCGGCCATAACGGCTGCGGCAAGTCCACCGTAGCAAAGCACCTTAACGCTATGCTTTTGCCCGACAGCGGCAAGGTTTTTGTGGACGGTGACGATACCTCTGACGAAGAAAAAACTTATGACATCAGAAAAAAGGTAGGGCTTGTACTGCAAAATCCCGATAATCAGCTTGTGGCGAGCATTGTTGAGGAGGACGTAGCCTTCGGACCAGAAAACCTCGGGGTGCCCCCCGAAGAAATCAGGAAGCGTGTTGATGAAGCGCTTAAAATTGTCGATATGTACGAATACCGCACTAATGCTCCGTTTAAGCTGTCGGGAGGGCAAAAGCAAAGGGTTGCAATCGCCGGAATACTTGCAATGCAGCCGGAATGTATTGTGCTTGACGAGCCCACCGCAATGCTTGACCCGAACGGCAGAGATGAGGTTCTCTCAACACTTTTAAAGCTTAACAAGGAAAAAAATATGACTGTTGTCCTCATTACTCACTATATGGACGAGGCTGTGCTTGCCGACAGAGTGGCCGTAATGGACGAGGGCAAAATTTTGACTCAGGGCAAGCCGAGAGAGGTTTTTTCTCAGGTTGAGCTGCTCAAAAAGCACAGGCTTGACGTGCCTCAGGCTGCGGAGCTTGCCTACAGGCTTAAGGGCTGCGGCATCAGTGTCGACAGCCTGCCCCTTAATGAAGAAGAATGTGTCGCCTTGCTTGAGGAGGTGCTGAAATGACCAAAATCCTCGAGCTTAAAAATTTAAGCTTTGTCTACGGACAAGGCACGCCGTATGAAAAATGCGCCGTCAAAAATATCAATCTCGGCATTGATTCCGGCGAGCTTATCGGAATTATCGGTCACACCGGCTCCGGCAAGTCCACGCTTGTACAGATGCTCAACGGATTGATAAAGCCTACTGAAGGACAGGTGCTTTTTAACGGAAAGGATATTTGGGAAAATCCCAAGGAAATCAGAAAAATCCGTTTTAAGGTGGGTATGGTATTCCAATATCCCGAATACCAGCTCTTCGATGAAACTGTATATAAGGATATAGCCTTCGGCCCGATAAATATGGGCAAAAGCGGCAAGGAGCTTGACTCAGCCGTCAGAAAGGCTGCCGCATTTGCGGGACTCGCTCCCGATTTGCTCAGTAAATCTCCGTTTGACTTATCGGGCGGTGAAAAACGCCGTGCCGCAATTGCAGGCGTAATTGCAATGGATCCCGAGGTTCTCATACTCGATGAGCCTACTGCGGGGCTTGATCCGATGGGCAGAGATGTTTTGCTCAGCCAGATTGTGCAGTATCACAAGCAGAGAAAAAATACGATTTTGCTTGTGTCGCACAGTATGGAGGACGTAGCGCGTGTTGCGGACAGGATTATAGTTATGAACAGCTCCGAATCGGTTATATTTGATAAAACCGAAGAGGTATTTTCACACGGCAGAGAGCTTGAACAAATCGGACTTCGTGTTCCTCAGATTACCAAAATTATGCTCTGCCTCAAAGAAAAAGGCTATGACGTACCCGACGGAGTGCTTACGGTTGACGACGCCTTTAGCTGTGTTTACTCACTCCTGAAAAAGGAGGGCAAACTATGATTAGAGATGTTACTCTGGGACAATATTATCCAGGAAAAAGTCTTGTTCACAGGCTTGATCCCCGTGTAAAAATTGTCCTGCTTGTTGCTTGTATCGTAATTATTTTTTGTACGTTCAACTATTTGTCACTTGCGCTTGTTACACTGTTCACGGTTATGTGTATAGCTTCAAGCGGAGTGCCGGCAAAGTTTTATTTCAAAAGCCTAAAGGTCATAATCACAATTGTTGTTATTACATCTGTTCTCAATTTGTTTTACGGCACGGGAGATCCTCTGTGGGAATGGGGAATACTTAAAATTACTGTCAACGGAATCAATCGGGCGATATTTGTCACCGTCCGCATCGTTTGCCTTATCCTCATAAGCTCCTGCCTGACCTTTACAACCTCTCCCACGGACCTGTCCGATGCTCTCGAGCGGATTATGAAGCCTTTAAATAAAATTCACTTTCCCGTTCACGAGATTGCCATGATGATGTCGCTTGCGCTCAGGTTTGTGCCTACGCTCATTGAGGAAACCGATAAAATTATGCAGGCTCAAAAGGCGAGAGTCGCCGATATGGAATCGGGCAACATTTTTCAAAGGCTGAAGGCGCTGATTCCGATTTTAATTCCTCTCTTTGTGTCCGCATTCCGGCGCGCATATGATTTGGCAACTGCTATGGAGTGCCGCTGCTATAAGGGCGGAGACGGCAGAACAAGAATGAAAATAATTCATATGTCAAAGCTTGACGTGCTTGCAATTATTACGGCGGCGCTGTTAATTTGCGGAGTGGTTTTATGCAATATATTTCTGACGGCGGTAATGTAAAAAATCTGCTGCTTACAATTTCATATGACGGCAAATGTTTTCACGGCTGGCAGATTCAGCAAAATGCGCTGTCTGTTCAGGAGGTCTTTCAAAATGCCCTTTCCAAGATAATCGGCGAAGATTACGATGTAAAGGGCTGCAGCCGCACCGACAGCGGAGTGCATGCCAATATGTACTGCATCAGTCTGAAAACCTCACATCCTATTGCACCCGAACGCCTTAAAGCTGCTCTTAACCGCTGGCTGCCCAAGTCTGTGGCTGTGTCCGACTGCAAAAGGGTTGACGACGGTTTTCACGCACGCTACAGCTGCAAAAGCAAGGAATATATTTACAAAATCTGGAATTCCGAGGTACGCAATGTGTTTCTTGACGGCTACGTACTCCACTACAGATATAAGCTTGATGAAATTATGCTCAACCAAGCGGCGCAGGCTTATGTGGGAACCCACGATTTTACCTCGTTTTGCACGCTTGATAACCGTGAAAAGGGGAATATGACCCGCACGGTAAAGTTGTTTTCGGTATCTCGTGAGGGCAATATGGTGACGATGAGGGTTGAAGCCGACGGCTTCCTTTACAATATGGTAAGAATTATGGTCGGCACTCTGCTGCGTGTTCAGCAGGGAAAAATTCCCGCTGACGGAATAGCCGATATTATAGATAAAAAAGACAGAAAGTATGCAGGTCCCACTGCTCAGGCGTGCGGCTTGTATCTTAACAAGGTAAATTATTAAAGCTCATAAATTTATGTATTAAAAAGCCGGGAAAGTAAAAGGGGTGAATATATGTTTGGAAGAAAAAACGGAAGATATGCCGAACAAAAGCAAAAAAAGACGGACCGTGACGTAATCAGCTATGAGGATGTGCCTCTTGACGATTATGAGCAGGAAAAGACTGATATGTCGCCCGGCGCTGTCAAAAAAATAATCATTTCGGTTTGCATTGTCTTTGTTGCAGGTCTTATCGTATTTGCTTTTGCCAATCGTGATAAGCTGACATGGGACAACATTTCAACCTGGTGGACGTATGACGTTCTCGGCAACGCAGGCAACGGCTATCCTGTCGATTTGGTAGGCTCTGAGGTCACGGCGGATAATTTTGCCGTTTCTCAAGGTCACGTCGCTTATGTTTCCGACGTTTCGTTTGTAACTCTTAATTCAACTGCAAGCAAGATTGCAAATTATCAGATTAGCTATTCAACGCCTGTTTTGAAATCCTCCGGCAATCGTTTCCTTACATACGGTTTGGGCGGTACATGCTTTGAGGTTTACGATTTTGACAGCAAGCTTTACACCGGCGAAACCGATGAGGATATTTATACCGGTGATATTTCGGATAACGGAATTTACTGCATTGTCACCGAGGGCAACGGATATCTTACTACGCTTTTTGTATACGATGAAAACAACAACAGAATATATAAATATTACTTCTCTGAGTATTATATAACCTCAGTGGCGCTCAACAGCGACGGCTCCGGCTGCGTAGCCGCCGGAATAACAAGCAGCGACGGCGCAAAAACTTCTGGTGTTTATGTGCTCGATTTTTCAAGCGAGGACCCTGAGTCCTTCTATTGCATAGACGATGAGGCTATATTAGACTGCAAATATTTAAATAACAGCAAAATAGCGCTTGTCGGACAAACTGCGTCATATTTGATTACCGTAGGCAGCGAAAGCTACACTACCAACGATTACGGTGACAAAACTCTTGCAAATTACTGCTTTAACCCAGACACAAACGCCTATACGCTGGCACTTTCACGCAGCGGCGACGGCAGAAGCTGTACTCTTGTGCAGTATAACAGCAACGGGGAACAGGTTTGCTCAATAGATACCGAATATAAATCCGAATCTCTGTCTATGTACAAAAATACGATGGCGCTTCTTGATGGAAACACAGTTTACCTATATAATACAGACGGACAGCTTACATATTCGGGCGATACGGGCACCGGTTCAAAAAGCCTGATTTTAACCTCGAACAGTTCTCTGTATCTTCTCAGCGTTAATCAGATCAGATATTTCGACCTCGGCGCTTCATCATCGGAAACCCGGCAAACAAGCGAGGAAACACAATGATTTCTAATATAATAATTGTTGCGCTGCTTGCTCTCTTCATCCTGTTGGGAATAAAACGGGGAATTGTCAGAAGTATTTTAAGCATAATAGGTTTTGTGCTTGCCTGCGCAATATCCTCATTTCTTGCGCAGCTGCTTGCTCAGACGATATACGATTCGTTTATCGGGGAAAGCATAATTACCAATATTGAGAATACAATTACTCAGTATGGGGAGCAGTATGCCGTTGATCAATATTTAGATGCAATTCCGGCATTTTTCGCTGCAATATTTTCTCTGTTCGGAGCGGACGAAAACAGTCTGTCAAGCGCTCTGTCAACCTCGGAAATCGCCGGTAATACAGCCGAAGCGATTGAGGAAGCAATAGCTCCGGCAATAGTTTCGGTAATTGAGGTATTGCTCAGCGCCGTCATATTTATATTGCTTATTATCATATTCAAAAGGCTTATAAAATTACTGATGCGCCTTTTCAGAGCGCCGGTATTAAATCAGATTGACAAAACAATCGGCGGAGTTGTCAGCGGAATTGAGGGCATAATTTTTATTTGGATTGCAGTCAATATTGCTTATGCGGTTATAGCTTTTTCAAATCCGCAAATAACAGCGAACAACCTAATTATTGGCTCGCTGTTTAAGATGTTTTGTTCATCAATATGATTGGGTGAATTTGTTTGGAGGAAAAAATGGAAAACAAGAAAGACGAGTGGAGCTTCAAAACCTCCGACCCGCTTACGATTCCTAATATTTTAACTTATATAAGATTTATACTGATAATTCCGTTTATGATTCTTTTTTTGCAGGAAAGATATGTCCCTTCGGCAATATGTATAGCTCTGTCGGGCTTAAGGGATTGTCTTGACGGCTTGATCGCACTCAAATTCAATCAGTTTTCGGCTTAGGTAAAGATACTCGACCCCATTGCGGACAAAATAACGCTTTTGGCGGTTGCCGTTTGTATGGTTGTTTATGTTCCCGTTGTGCTGCCTGTTATGATTATTCTTTTGGTTAAGGATGTCGCTATGCTCGGTGGCGGAACTTATCTTATAAAAAACGGAATGACTCCGCCTGCAGCAAAATGGTACGGAAAGCTTGGAACAATACTTTTCTATATTTCCGTTTGCTCAATTGTTTTTCTCAAGGCAGCATTCGATTATGAAAACTACGTTCTTGATTTTGTTCTGCTTGCAATAACCGCTGTGGCAATGATTTTTGCACTATTTAAGTACGGCGGAATTTTCTTTTCTATGATCAAGGAGCATAAAGCGGAGCAAAATAACTTATGCAAAAATGACCCCCGCCACTAAGGCGGCGGGTGCCATTCATCATTTCAGAGGGAGTTGTA
>JAJQDK010000070.1 GCA_021202245.1 Clostridiales bacterium | reverse complement strand
TATTTTATCATATTTCCCCCTCTCTCGACGTTCGAAAATATGATAACATCCCGAAAGGCTTCCCCTTGAGGTATTCCCTTATCAAGGGAATACCCCTACGAACCAATGTCGTCAACTTAAGGAGTTGTGCCATTTCCGTGGCTCCCTCTGACGAGGGAGCTGTCTGCGTATGCAGACTGAGGGAGAGAAAACGTAATAGTTATATGTAACATATACCACTGTGTGCAAGCGTTTATTAACTATCAACTCCGTAGGGGCTGATATTATCTGCCCGTGATAAAGGCAGGATGTTTTAATTAAAAATAAAAACTTGATAAAGCTATATTCGTTTACCGTTAAATCAAAAATAGATAAAAAATAAATTATAGTTTTTATAAGGACGGCTACGCCGTGCGGGCGGATACTATCCGCCCCTACGAACGGGCGGAAAATAATACGTTGGTACGCAGATGGATAAATTACATATTTATTTTTCCTTAAGTTGACGACATTCCCTTGTCAAGGGAATACCCCTACGAACGGGTGGAAAATTATACCTTAGCACACAGTGGTATGCGTTGCGGCAGTGGCGGTCACTGACCGCCGCTACGGACGTATGATAAATTTAGCGTATCATCGCAAAGGAAGCTGCGGCAGAATAATTTTACTCAACACTCCAAACTTCAAACTCAACACTGCACACTACTCACTAAGCACTACCCACTGACCGCCCCTACGAGGTAAAGCGAAATTATAGGTAGGCACACAGTGGTATATGCTACATATAACTGTACCGTTTGCGACTGTGGCGCACACTGACTTTTCTGCGAAAATTTCGGTTGACCGCAAAACACAATAACAAGCAAAAAACCACGGCAGTTTTGGCTGTCGTGGCTTTTATTTGTCGGAAATGCGAAAATAATATCGGAAATTGCAAAATTGCAGGAAATGTTGGAAAATGTAGGTATTTGTTGGGTATTGTAATATAAAGGCAGAAAATCGCAGAGAAAGGCGCAGCATATCGTTAACATATGTTGGGATTATTCGAGCGAAAGGCAAGGTAATCCAGCGAGGTGTTGTAATAATCGGCTAATTTAATCAGCAGCGCAAGCGGAATTTCACGTTCACCACGTTCATATTTTGAGTATAGCGACTGGTCACACATAAGGATTTTTGCAATTTGTCTTTGTGTCAGGGCGTGGTCTTCTCTCAAAGCTTTAATTCTCAGCCTCATTTTTCATCACCGGTGCAAATTAGGCGGACAAGATGCTTGCCGCCTGTTTTATTTTTTAACCCCTGAATCTCTTATCGGGGCGGGTGTGGAAGCAGCCGCAAGCTTGATTAAGCGAGCCTACACCTTGCTTCGATTAAATTATAAAATAGTACAAATTGTCCTATTGACAATTAGGACAAATAGTCCTATAATATATTTTGAATTTACTGTATTTTCATCATTTAGTTCTTGTACGGGCTCCCCGTTAGAAGATAAAATTTATTTTAGGAGGAATAATTCCAATGAAAAAATCCAAAAAAGCCGTGTCGCTGATTTTAGCGGCAATTATGGCGCTGAGCGTGTTCACGGTCGTTCCGTTCACCGTTAACGCTGCGGAAGATGAAAGCGACAGCACGTCAAGTTATATTTACTTTGACTTAGGCAGTACAGGCTGGCAAAACACAAAAACAGTTTACTGCCACATTTGGGCAGTAGACGGTTCCGGAACGTGGTGCTCTTGGCAGACTAAAGCTGAAAGATGCACTGACATCGGTGACGATATATGGTCATATGATTTATCTCAGACAGGCAATGAAATCAGTGCTTCCGACGGTACAATTTACAGTGTTATATTCAGCACAAATACCGGTATGCAGACATATAATCTTTTAATGAACGGTGCCTGCATAGGTGACACTGTATATTGCACAGGCGAAGAAATTGAGACCCCCGAGGATTCCGAAAAGACAGCAATCGTAGCCGCTTGGAGAGAAAACACCGACTGCGGTCCGGAGAAGAGAATTACTTCTACCGGCAACATCGTAGGTACTTCTTACGCTGACGGCGTAGACGATACCACATTGCTTGCTGCTTATGCCGTTTCATATTATAACGATAGCGCAAAGCTCGCTTATATTCCGAGCCTTTTAGAGCAGCTGAATGTTACGCTTGACGATTTATATGCAGGTATTGAATCAAAGCTTAATAAATCAGTCAGCGAAGAGTCAATGTCCGCAGAATATGCCGAGAGCATCCTTGCTCAGATTAAATCTGCACTTGAAGAGGATGACAGCTCCGATACTCCTGTTGAAGATGACACTGACGAAAATGAAGAACCGGAGTATTTGTATTGCGGAGATTATGCGTACACCGTGCTTGAGGACGGAACTGCAGAAATTGCTTTTTATATCGGCAATGAAACCGAAATTGTAATTCCTTCAACTCTTGACGGATACACTGTAACAAGTATCGGAGAAAGTGCATTTGATTATTACGGCGTTAACAATTATATAGTAAGCATTGAAATTCCCGATACCGTAACAACAATTTGCGATGAAGCTTTTGGTTATATTTATAATCTTGAAGAAATAATTTTGCCGGAAAGTGTTAAAAGCATTGGCGTATATGCGTTTGTTTCCTGTGATAAATTAACTTCTGTAATAATTCCGGATAGTGTGGAAACAGTAGGAGAAAGAGCTTTCTATAACTGTGAGAGCTTAACAAGCGTACAAATTGCTTCATCGGTAACAAATATCGGTGATTGTGCTTTTGGTTATCATTATTATACTGATATTACAGGAAAATATTCTATTACATATGATGATTTTACCATCTACGGCTACACGGGCACGGCTGCCGAAACATATGCAAATGACAATGAAATCGCCTTTGTTTCATTAGGCACTGTTGAAACCGAGCCTGTAATAGGCGATGCAGACGGCAACGGAATAATTAACATTGCCGACGTTACGGTTGTTCAAAAGGCTGCCGTTCACCTTGTGGTTCTCAGCGATGAGGAAACTGTTCTGGCAGACGCCGACGGCGACGGCAGAGTATCCGTTTTGGACGCAACCTGTATTCAGAAATTCGTAGTAGGCGGATATTCCGATACGGGCCTTACGGGTCAAAAGGTTGAGGGATAAAGCCGAAAATTAAAATCGACAAGAAGAAATGTATAGAAAAATGTATTAGTGACGAAGCCTCGCAGTCGGACTGCGGGGCTTTTATGCTTACGAAAGGGGTTCGCCATTGTGCGCCGACGTATGATTTTTTACCCGTCCGTAGCGGCGGTTAGAGGGAGTTTGGAGTGTTGAGTTTGGAGTGAGTCCGTAGCGGCGAACAGTGTTCGCCACAGAATTCAAACTGCAATTTTTATAGCGATGAAACACAAAAATTATAGCACGTTCGTAGCGGCGGTCAGTGACCGCCACAAATGCAAACGGTATAATTATATCTTACGTATATCACTGTGTACAAGTGTATACTTACTATCAACCTCGTAGGGGCTGATATTATCTGCCCGAGGTAAAGGCAGGATGTTTTAAT
>JAJQDK010000004.1 GCA_021202245.1 Clostridiales bacterium | reverse complement strand
AGAGAATATAATATTTACAGACGGTAGCTTCGGCTGCCGTTTTTTTATGCTAAAATGAGGTGAGGTGATTGTGGCAAAGGGCAAATATGAATATTGGCTGACCGATGAGGGTCTTACCCTGCTTGAGGGTTGGGCAAGAGACGGCTTGACAGATGAACAGATTGCAAAGAATATTGGTATTTGTCGTGATACCCTCAATGAGTGGAAAAAGAGATATTCCGACATTTCCGACACCCTAAAAAAGGGAAAAGAGGTAGTTGATTATGAAGTGGAAAACGCTCTTCTGCAGTCAGCTTTTAACGGGAACACCACCGCGCAAATTTTTTGGCTCAAGAATCGCCGACCCGATAAATGGAGAGATAAGATTGAAAGCAATAACCCCGAGGGCAACGACAAGACTATAAACATAAATATAGTTGATACAAAAGCAGATACTTTTAACAAATAAAAACAAAAGTCGCTCCAAACGGAACGACTTAAGCAAAGCTTTAGACGATTAAATGTCAAGCTTCTTGATGAGAGCTTCCTGCAATACCGCAGAGAAGTTGATATTTTCCCTCTCGCTGAGGGTGTTGAGCCAAGTGGGAATAGTACAGTTCTTCTTGACAGACTTATTATCAAAATATCGTCTGTACTCTAATGTGTCTGCACATATAAGGCTTGAAAATTCATTATCTGCTAATTGCAGGTCACGAATATTTGAGGGGCTTTTAATTTCCCGATTATCTTCTTCACAGTCGTACAGCATTAAAGTTAATACGTCTTGTGCCATTTTCATAGCTTCATCGACTGTTTCGCCTTGCGTGTAACAGCCGTCAATATCGGGAAATCTGACAGAATAACCGTTATCTTCCTTTGTAAATACAGCCGGATATACATATTTAGCCATTTTAATACCTCCGTAAATTATTGTGAGAGTGGGACTCAAGATTATTCAATTCCTGAGTCCTTTTTGATGTTTTTCAACGTACCTTCCGCAACCTCTTGGGAACCATGTCTGCCTACAGCAAAGGTTTTACCGGTCTTTGGACTGAACCACAGTTCGTGGTTTCTGCCTTCTTTACGTAAATAACAACCGTTCTTTTTAAGAAGCTTCTTCAGCTCGCTGTATTTCATCTTTTTCACCTCACAATTCTATTATATACGCACTAATATGTATTGTCAAGTTTTTTTTTAAAAATTTAATAAGTGAGTAGGACGAAGATGAACATAACAGTAACTATGAATCCGATTTACAAAAAGCACCTTAACAATAAGCAGTCTACGCAGATATTTTTCGGCGGCTCTTCCAGCGGGAAGAGCTTTTTTATTGCCCAAAAGATAGTTATAGACTGTTTAAACGGAGTAAATTGGCTGTGCTGCAGAAATGTAGCCGGGACTATACGCAGCAGTGTTTTCAATCAGATAGTTAAAACAATATCCGATATGAGCTACGGCAAGTCGCTTAGAATTGCCCGAACCGAGAGCCACCGCAACATTGAAGCGGGTCAAAACGACAGCGCGCAGGACATCTCTTCGGCGCTGAGTGGCAGCGGAATGGTTTACGTCAGCATTTGGCGCTCTATGGGCGACGGCAGAGTAAGAGATGCCCACGCTTCAATGGACGGCAAGATGATAGAGGTAGGCGACAAATTCAAGCTTGAAAGCGGAGTATACACAAAATGCCCCGGCAATTCAGGCTTGGCACGGCACGACTGCAACTGCCGCTGCTTCCTTGAATATGATGTAATGACCGAGGAGGAATTTGAGCAAAAAAGGCGGCAAAAGGCTTGATAATTCGGATGAGAGTGGTATAATAGAAGCAGGAACAAACGGTGCGGCAGATAGTTTTGACAGAAAAGCTAGATTGTATTCAAACGATGAAGATTTGCACTTAACAAATCCGAATTATTCTACGAATAAGTATGAATGGACTCATAATTGCCAAAGATGTGTATCAACTTACGAGATGAGACGTCGTGGGTATAATGTTACAGCAAAGCCCTTACCTACTAGTGCAAAAAACAAATGGAGACTACTTGATGAGCTATCCTGAAGCTGCATGGAGCGGTGCACAGAGGGTGTGGTGTATGAAAGGCAGTGGAAAGTATCAAGTAGAGACCCAAATGAAAAATTGGGGAGAAGGGGCTCGCGCTGTAGTTCATGTCAACTGGACATCTGATAGTGGTCATGTATTTTGCGCTGAGGTTAAAGATGGGAAAATAATATACGTTGACCCACAAACAGGTTCATCGGATTGCTCAAGCTATTTTAAAAGAGCAATGAAGGGTGCCACATATGTTTTTCGGGTAGACAATTTATTGCCAGCTGATGCTATAAAGGATTGTTGTGGTAATATAGGAGGAATATTATGACACAAAAAGTTTTTTAGAAGCCGTAAAAAAGCCTGGAACCTTCATGTTTAAGACTAAAAAAAAAGAAGGACTTATTAGCACAGGTCTTGAAAACATATTCATCTGGGTGGATGAAAAAGGTTTTTCGAATTCATTGAATAATGATGACGAAGCTCAAGAACCGCGAAATGTAGGTGAATACAAGAATGCAGACGAAATGTTAAAATCGTTTAAAGTGGACGGGGAGCTGTTCGCAGATGTAGTTTTACCGTATATACATGAGTTGTCTCATGTGTTGTATTGTTAGCAAAAGATTGATGATTACAGAGATGCAACATAATTGAAACGTGAAACTTATTTCGTAGTCTTTTCATTTGCGTGATGTGTCCCAGAGAGGGACGTATATAAACCTAAGCACTTACAGAGATGTAGGTGCTTTTTTAATGCTCAAAAAAAGGCGGTGAGAAAATGACAAAGGACAATATACCGCTTGGTATATTGCCCTTTAATTGGTGCGGGTGACATACTTTCGTTTTGTATAAATGCCGCATCTCGCTTGTTGGGTTCACATATAACGGAAAGCTTCCATAATCGCAGTTCGCTAAAAACAGTCCACCGGACTGTTTTCTTTACGCTCGCCTTCAAGTCCTGTCACCCTATTGCTTGTATATAAAGTTTAAGGACAATATACCGCTTGGTATATTGCCCTTTAATTGGTGCGGGTGACAGGACTTGAACCTGCACACCGATGGCACAAGAACCTAAATCTTGCGTGTCTGCCAATTCCACCACACCCGCATATATTTCGGCAAGACTTACTTTTCAGCATCAGCCTTACTATTATAACTGAATTTTTCAAAAAAATCAAGCGTTTAACCTAAGCCGCAAAAGTTCTCTGCCGCAGGCAGAAGCACCGACCGAGCCGACAGGCGATAAGCGGAAGTCTTTTTCAGAATTTCGGTAGGGAAAATAATCTCCCGACGACATTCCGGGGAGCGATTTAAAATTAAATAAAAATTTTACACCGGGGACGTCATAAAAATATGACGTCCTCTCTTTTTTTCAGGGCGGCAGCAACCTCCTGCCTGTCTGTGCGGATTCTGTATTGGCGCAGATTATCAAAGCAAATTGATACCTTTTTTCTGTAAACATCACTGTGCAGGGCTTCGTCAAGCTCAAAGCTGCCGTTGTATTTTTTTAGAAGCTCAAAGGTTGTCATAAGACCTATTCCGCTTACGCCCGCATCAAGCTGG
>JAJQDK010000090.1 GCA_021202245.1 Clostridiales bacterium | reverse complement strand
CTCTCTGTTTTGTAAAATCCCCCTCTTTGTACGTTCAAATTATTGACAATATCCCATTCATCATTTCAGTGGGAGTTGTAATCTACCGCCGAAACACGGAGGAGCTAACGCTCCCCTTTGCAAGCTGCAATCTATCGCAAGCTCTGTTTTAAAAATATCAAGTAATTTTATTTGCAAATTAAAATTTTTATGGTATATTATATATATCGACCGAAAAATTTGTATTGTTTTCGGATTTTCAGATTATTCTACTTAGTCAGAGGTGGACATATGACAACTCACAAATCTTCCGAGGATTATCTTGAAGCTATACTTGTTTTAAGCAGAAAAAGCGGAAACGTTCGCTCCATTGACATTGTAAATCAGCTCGGCTACTCAAAGCCAAGCGTCAGCGTTGCTATGAAAAAGCTACGACAAAACGGCGATATTACTATGGACGAGGACGGCTATATTAAGCTGACCGAAAGCGGAATGAGGATTGCGGACACGATTTTGGAGCGCCATAATTTTATTTCGGATTTACTAATTTCTCTCGGAGTGAACAAGGAAACGGCGCTTGACGACGCCTGCAAAATTGAACACGATATAAGCGCAGAAAGCTTTGAAGCTCTTAAAAAGCTTATGGATAAAATTAATATTGACGCCTTGGATATTTAATTCTTCGGCTCTGCCGGCTTGCTGTTCAGCAGGTCGGCTTTGTTTTTGGGGTTAAATCGGAGCTATGGCGGGAATGAAGTTGCGGAGCAGGTAGTAAATCAAAAGCAAAATCAAAACCGCAAACAGGTAATAGTTGTTGCGTACCGGAGAACGAAGCCTTTTGCCGAAGGCTCTGAAAATAAGCTCGGGATACAACAGCACCGCCGTAGTGGCAAGCACCGCAACGGTTACATTCTCACGCAGAGAAAGCAGGATGTTTCCCTCAAGCAGGGCAAACAGCGCTCTGGTGTTTCCGCAGCCGGGGCAATACAGTCCGGTGAGTCTGTGAAAGGTACACTCAGGCAGAGTGATATGATTTTTTACAAACAGACAGGCTCCCCACAGCAGCGCCGCTGCCGCAAACGGCAGAACACAGACGAGAACCTTTTGATATGTTTTATACTGCCTCAAAATAGCAACTCCCAAACAAAATCTTAGTGCGAACAGAGAGTTCGCCCGTAATTTTTATTTCAGCAAGCAGCGATTCAACAAGCGGCCGGCTTATCAATACCAATCGTAAAAATCGCTGTAGAAATTGCTGTAATATGAAGGATATGAGCTGCCGACTGCGCTGATGAATATATAATAGTATATAATCATAAAGATTGTCAAAAGCAGTCCGAGTGCGGACATAATGATTCCCGCAACAGCCATTTCTCTGGCGCCCTTTTGTTTAACCACAGAGATAATACCTGTAATAAGGCCTGCGATTGAGGTGCAGATTGTCAGATATGGCACGCAGCAAAAAACAAGCGAGCAAATACCCAAAATCAGCGAAGCGATTGAAAGCCCCGACGACGGATTCTCGGCAGGCTCAGTGTACTGCGGATACTGCTGATTGTAATAAGGCTCGTTATATTGCTGAGGCTGTCCGTAATTGGGCTGATTGGTGTACTGCTGCTGCGAATTATAATTGGGCTGATTGGTGAATTGCTGCTGCGAATTATAATCCGGCTGAGGGTTGTACTGCTGCTGTGAGCTATAATCCGGCTGAGCGTTGCTCTGCTGCTCGGGATTATACTGCTGAGCATAATCAGGCTGCTGATATTGATTGTTGTTAAAATTTTCGTCCATAGATTAATCCTCCTCATTGTATATGAAAATACTGTTTGTTCCGAAACAAACCTTTTCATATTATAAGTATATTGTAAAAATCGCCTTTTGTCAACAAATCACGACAAAATATAAGTAAAATTGCCGGAGGAAAATTGAGTAAATTTTTATTTTATGCTCATTCTATACTCATTGTTGCGTAGGCGTTGAGGCTGAGGTCGGCAATATTGCCGCTTAAATATTCATAATATCCCTGTGAGCCGACCATTGCGGCATTATCGCCGCAAAGCGATTTGTCGGGCATATAAAATTCATATCCCCTGTTTTTACATTCCTCGCTGAGAGTTTTGCGCAGCAGAGAGTTAGCGGAAACGCCGCCTGCAATCACAAGACGGGTTTCGCCGTAATCCTGAGCCGCCTTAAAAAAATTAGTCGTCAGGCAGTCAACCACAGCATATCTGAACGACGCGCACACATCCGCCTTATTAAGCTCTATTCCCTTTTGCTGAGAATTATGTATAAGATTTATTACCGCCGTTTTCAGTCCCGAAAAGCTGAAATCGTACTCAGAATCGTGAACTACAGGACGGGGAAGCTTGAAAGCGAGCGGATTGCCGTCCTCGGCTGTTTTGTCAAGCTCAATGCCGCCCGGATAGGACATTCCCATTGTTCTTGCCGCCTTGTCAAAGGCTTCGCCTGCGGCATCGTCACGGGTTCTGCCGATTATTTTCATCTTTGTGTAGTCCTCAACCTTTACAATGTGGCTGTGACCGCCCGATACAACAAGACACAAAAACGGCGGCTTTAAATCAGGATTTGAAATATAGTTTGAAGCAATATGAGAGCGGAGGTGATGAGTGGGCACAAGCGGTATTCCGCTTGAGAGCGAAAGTCCCTTTGCAAAATTCACTCCCACAAGCAGCGCTCCGATAAGTCCGGGAGCATAGGTGACGGCAGCTGCATTTATATTGTCAAGGCTGAGCCCGGCATCGTCAAGAGCCTGCTGCACCACCGGAACTATAGCCTCGGCGTGACGGCGTGAGGCTATTTCGGGAACAACTCCGCCGTAGAGCTTATGCTCCTCAACCTGAGAAGCCACGACGGATGAGATTACCTCTCTGCCGTCCTGAACTACTGCCGCAGCAGTTTCATCACACGATGATTCTATTGCAAGAATTTTCATACTGTTTCTCCCCCGTATTTTGCATTGAGCAAAGCTTGCCGAAGCTTTTCGGCTAAAAATATTTTGTCATTAAAAGAGCGTTTTCACGGGGATTTGAATAATAATCCCTGCGCTCTCCGACCTTAATAAATCCAAACTTTGAATAGAGCGACACAGCGTTTTGATTGCTCGGTCTGACCTCAAGCGTGAGAAAAGAAAAGCTGTGCTTTTGGCAGTAGGTGACAAGCTCGCCTATCAGTGCGCTGCCCACACCTCTGCGCCTGTGTTTTTCTTCAGCGGCAACATTGAAAATGTAGCCCTCGTCAACAACTGCGCTCATTCCTATGTAGCCGATTACCTCGCCCTGCTCAACCGCAGTAAAAAAACAGCGAGGTATCGCTGCCGAGCTGAGCTTCAAGGCTTTGCCGTGACCACGGGTTTGCAAAGCAGGCTTTTTCAATTTCACACACTCTGTCAAGCTGCGGCTCTGTCATTTTTTCAATCTTCATAAGCTTTTATTATTTCTTTTACAGAATTATATATTTGCATACAGCAGTCCCTGTATACCTCAATATCACCGCCGTAAGGGTCGCTGACATTAAGCACAGAGATTTTCGACTGCGGTATTTCGTAAAAATCCGCCAGCATTTTTGCGAGGCTTTGAGCCATACAATAAAATTTATCATACTTATCTATCTCAAAGTCGTTTAGAGAAACTCATATA
>JAJQDK010000134.1 GCA_021202245.1 Clostridiales bacterium | reverse complement strand
CGGCGCCTTCGGCAAGTCGATTGACAGACTTCAAATTGTCTTGTCAAAGTAAAATTTTCATATCATATTTAAATTGATAGCTAAAATAGTTTTTCGCTCACGCAGAAAGCGTATTGCGTCTTTTACATTATAATCATCGCAAAATCTAAGTATGTTATCATAAGTAGTCCTTGCCTTCTGTTCGGCTGCCATATCCTCATGAATATCGGTTATGGGTCGGCTTTCAAGGGCATAGTGTTTCGACGCCGGATATTACCTATTCGCCAATCTTAAGCGAGCTTACACCATGCTTTGTTCCGAGTTAAATCCGATTAATCATTTTTATATTAAACTGCCCGTTTGTTTATTATTAATGGGGTAGTTTACTATTGATTTTTGAGATATAAATGCGTATAATATAGTAAACTGCCCGGATAATAAAAAACTTGAGGTAATTTAACAGAGGTGAAAAATGGAAAAGAATAATACAATTGTTTCTTTGAGAGAACTATTTAGCCGATATAATTATGTTATGACCACTGCTGAGCTTACAAAATCCAAAGTGTATTATGCAGATATTAAACAGCTTTTGGTTGAGGGTTTTATTGAAAGAATCAGACGAGGCTACTATCGGTGGATTGAAAATTGCGAAACAAGTGAAGTCGTAATTATCAATAGTCTGTTTCCCGATGCCGTTCTCTGTATGGAAACTGCTCTGTTCTACTATAAGTACAGCGATAGAAATCCTGCTGAATGGAGTTTTTCTATAGATAAAAATGTTTCTAAACTGCGAACTAATGTTGATTATCCATTTATAAAAGCATATCGTATGGACTCTGATTTGGTTACATTGGGTGAAACCGAGGGAGAAATTGATTCCTATAAAGTCCGTATTTATGACCGTGACAGAACAATTTGTGATGTTCTGAAAAATATGAGTAAAATGGATAGAGAAATTTTTAATAAAGCGATTCAGGGATATGTAAAAGACCCTAAAAAGAATATACCAAACCTTATGATTTATGCAAAAAAACTGCGTGTGCAAAAAAAGGTGAAAGAATTGATTGGAGTGTGGTTGTAATGGCAGATGTAGCGGCTTCCGTTCTGGCAAAGCTCAGAAATAAAGCAAAAGCTTCGGGCATCAGTTATCAGCAATGCCTACAGCTTTTTGTGCAGGAAGAATTTTTGAGAAAGCTGTCAAAATCCGGTTGTGAGGATATGCTTATACTCAAAGGCGGATTGTTCATTTATACTCTGACTAATTTTGAAAGCCGAGCCACCATTGATGTTGACTTTTTACTTCGTGGACATTCCAACTCAATAGACGATGTAAAAGAATTGATTTGCAAAATTATCGACACACCGACAGGCAACGATTATATAGAAATGACTGCAAAAGGTTTTGAGGAGATTTCTCCGCAGAGAAAATATCACGGCATCAGCACACAAATTATTACACAAATAAAAAATGTGCGTGTGCCGTTCAATGTTGATATAGGCGTGGGAGATATTATAGTCCCCTGTGCCGAAGAACGCACAATCAACACTCAGCTTCCTGACTTTGAAGCTCCTGTAATCAAAACCTATTCTCTGGAAAGCACCGTTGCCGAGAAGCTTGATGCTATATTGCAACGCTTTGAGCTGACAGGCAGAATGAAAGATTTTTACGACATCTATTATCTTTCAAGGACATTCGATTTTGAGGGTGCAAAATTGCAGGCAGCTATCTTTGAAACCCTGCAGCGGCGCAGAACTACCTATGACAAAGGTAGCTTTAAGCGTATTGCGGCACTTGCCGAGGATGAGGATATGCAAAAGCGTTGGAAATTCTTTTTGAAAGCTATAAAAGATGATACGCTTGAGTTTTCAGTGGTTATTGAAGAAATTCAGAGTTTTCTTGAGCCTGTGTTTGATGCGATTGTGAATGAGGAGGAATTGCAAAGCATTTGGGAAGTTAGTCGTAATATGTGGCGATTAAATTAAATCAGAATAAAGAAGATTTATGAAAGGTTGATTTTTCAAATGCTTAGATCTTAGATTTAGCTGTACATATGGTTGAAAATAAAAGTAAGGGCGAAAAACCTGTTCTCACTGATACCGATTTAACTGTTGTTGATGATGTTACTGAACCGTATATAACCTATTCGCCAATCTTAAGCGAGCTTACACCATGCTTTGCTCCGAGTTAAAATAATATAGCATTTTATGAAGATTTTGAAGCATACTAATACTAAATGCAGTGCAAATGTATATTGAAAAATCTATCAAATGGTAAAAGGTGATTGGCTGTGAGCAAAATAATAATTTCAACGGAAAGCGGTTCGGACCTGCCCTATAAAATTACCGTTCCGCATAACATTGAGGTTGTGCCGCTTCACGTTAATTTCGGCAGAAGTACGCTTAACGACGGTGAATTCGGAATAGACGAAATTTATAAGTATTTTGATAATAACAAAGAGCTTCCGACAACCTCTGCGGTTAATCCCGGCGAGTATATTAAGCATTTTAAGAGAATTTTTGACAGCTATGCAGACTGCAAGATAATCCACATATCATATTCTTCAAAGCTTTCGGTAACATATCAAAACGCCGTGATTGCATCAAATTCCTTTGATACCGACAAAATCTGTATAATAGATTCACTCAATGCTTCCGCAGGGGCAGGTGCTGTTGTTATGCTTGCCGCAAAAATAGTTGAAAAATTTAAGGACAAGCTTACCTTTGATGAGTATGTTTCAATTATCAATCGTTACAGAAAACAGGTTTGCTGTGCTTTTGTAACAGACAAGCTTGACTATATGAAGGCAGAGGGAAGAATTTCGGGAGTGAAGTATATGGGCGCCGCCGTACTGAATCTGAAGCCGAGTATATATCTCTCGGACGGAGAGCTTGCCGCCGGCAAAAAATACAGGGGAAATATCAGCCGGGTTGCAGGCGAGTTTTTAAACGATTTTGTAAATGCAAATAATCTGAGCAGGGATTTCATTATTATCGGATATTCGCACGGCATAAGCAGCAAGCTGCTGTTTGAGCTGAAGCGCAAAGCGCATAAAATGGGCTTTGTAAAGTCATGGTGCTTTGAATTAGGCAGCGCCGTAACGTGCCACACAGGCCCGGATTGTCTGGGATTCGCCGGAGAAACCGCAAGGTAAACCTTAAAGGTGTAATCGGCTCAGACAATTTTGCCCGAATGAAACCGGATGATATTGAAGAGCTAAAATCAAAGCGGCTGAATTATTTTACAAAGAATTTACAAAATAATCTATAGCCTATTCGTCAATCTAAAGCGAGCTTACTTCGGGCTTTGCTCCGAGTAAAAAAGCAAGAATATGTTTTTGTACTATTTGTCAAAATTAAAAATTTTAAATTTTGCTCATAAACATTATTTTCGCAATACTCAAAAAATTATGCACAAATTGCAGCTTTAAATTTTATGCACATTGTCATTTTACCTGTTAAAATGAAACAAACAAGCCGAAAACTGCTTGAAATCAGCCTAATATTGGGTTATAATATCTTAAGTGAATTTCATAATTCATTTAAAATCCGGCAAAATGTGATGCTTCATTTTGAAACATTCATTTTCATAAAACACACAATCGCAAAACGGACCGTCTTTGGCGGTCCGTTTTGCTTTGCGATAAAAATCAATAAAGCACCGAATTTGAATAACAAACAAGCAATTCTCTCATAGAATGTAAAGGAAACACCCTGTAGCTTTACAGGCGTTTTCACAAGAGTCAGGTAAACGCCGCTTTGAGTACGCTTAAACACTCTGCGCACACAGCCGCTCAAATTAAGCGGCGCTTATCTAAAGCTCGCCGATTTGAAAGGAGAATGGACTTTGGAAATCAATGAAATTATGTCCGAACAGTACGGAATACCGAAATTTCCGGAAAAGACATCCGAAGCGATGGCTTACGTTCCGTTCCAGCAGTATAATCCTGCCACCTACTCTCCGGTGCAGGGATTTACATCGGGAACGATGTTTCCGTCGCTGAACAAAGTATTTTACGGCAGGAAATGCGGTGGCGGCTGTGACTGAACGTGAAATTCTGATAAAGAAAATTTCAACCTATCAATTTGCTGCCCTGGATTTACAGCTGTTTCTTGACACTCATCCCAACGACAGAAAAACGCTTATGAAAATGAAGGAATATCGCGATATGGCAGAGCCTCTCATTGAGGAGTACGAGAAAAAATACGGTCCTCTCACAAAGGATATGACAAGTACAAACAATTGGCGATGGATAAGAGGTCCCTGGCCGTGGGAAAATGAGGAGGATACAGATGTTTGTTTATGAAAAAAAAGCTGGAATATCCCGTAAATATCAAGCAAACCAACCCCAAGCTCGCTAAGATAATAATCTCACAATACGGAGGCCCTGACGGCGAACTCGGCGCTTCGCTAAGGTATCTCAGTCAGCGCTTTACAATGCCTTTGCCCGAGCTAAAGGGCACCCTGACAGATATAGGCACTGAGGAATTGGGACACCTGGAAATGATAGGAGCTATTGTTTACCAGCTTACCAAAAACCTTACCGTGGAAGAAATCAAGGAGCAGGGATTTGAAGATTACTTCGTTGATCACACAACGGGAGTTTATCCTCAAAGCGCATCGGGCTTTCCGTTTACTACCGCTTCTATCGCCGTAAAGGGCGATGCCATAACCGATATTCACGAGGATATGGCAGCCGAACAAAAGGCAAGGACGACTTATGATAACATCCTTAGATTCTGCGATGATTATGATGTAAAGGACGCAATACGCTTTCTGCGTGAGCGGGAGGTAGTGCATTATCAGCGCTTCGGCGAAAACCTGAGATTGCTGACGGATAAGCTTGATTCAAAGAATTTCTATGCATTTAATCCCGAATTTGACACCAAATGCTTTAAAAATCAAATGAAAAAGAAAATCTGATTTGCTCCTGACTTGCACTAAGCTATGCGCAGGAACAGGGATAAATCAATTTCAGCCTAAGCCGCACATCCGGATTAAGCGGGGTTATCCGATTACCTGTGTTTCAATCCCGATGCGGATTCGGGCAACAGCATTTTCACAGCAATAATCAGCTTCCCTCCGGGCATCAAAATCGAGCCTGAAGGGAAGCTGTTGCGCTGTAACAAAAAATGACGACTGAATAACAACAAACGGCTGAAAAATATTTTTAAAATAGCAGCAAAGTCCTGACAATGGGACATCGAGTGCAGATTGTTTTAAAAATATCGAACAAATGTTCTGAAAATCCTTGAATAATTCAAATTTTGCTAATATAATTAAATTAGAGGCTTGGCCCCAAAGTCTCTTTAACCTAAGTCACAGAAGCAGATGCTTCGTATAATAAGCGCATATGCCCCTCGCCTCTGTAGGCGGCGGGTGCCGTATGTCTTCCGGCGGATGTTGTAGTCCCCGTTAAAATCCGACTGAGCTTGTCATGCGTTGCTCCGCTTTAAATTTCGGCAGAAATTATTTTCCGTTCAAATTCCGCCGTTCGTCGCCTGAAAAGGCGGGTCATTTGCGACTTGTTTTTACGAATATACAATTGTTTGTTGTTTTGGAAAGGAAGTTTAAATGGATTATATTGCATGGTCAAATGAATATATGGATACTGCGGGCTCAATATCAACTGCGATTAAAAGGCTTATCAATCGGAAAGGCTCTGCGGATGAGCTCGGCAAGAAGGAATTGGATATGAAGATTGCTAAATACAAGCTGTATTATAACGAATGTATTTCGGTTGCCAATCATCTCAAGGCTCGTGCGGAGGGTGTTGAATAATGGAAACCTCTGTTATACATTTTACCGATAAAAATACAAATTGGATTATGTATGCTTATGCCGCAGCAAATTCCTCTGCAAATTCAGAGAGAATAGAACAAATGAAAAGTATTCTCTCTAAGGCTATGGCAGGTGAGCTGACTGAGATGCAGCGATTTTGCATCACGGAGTACTACTTGGGCGAAAAAACGCAGAAGGATATTGCACAGGAGATAGGGAAGAATATCTCCACGGTTTCAAGACATATTTCCGCCGCGCGGAAAAAGCTCAGGCACATCGCTTCATATTATTCATAATTGCAGCGTTTAAACGCAATAGCAAGTATGCTTAATCGAGCGTTACACACGCATAAACCGCAGTAAGCTTAAACGGGGTTGTTTTTTGACAGCTCCGTTTAATTTATAGCTTATGCAAAGATGCCCCCGCCTCTTAGGGTGCGGATATTTTGCACTAAGCTATATTAAATAACGGCAGATACCATTCAAGCGCTTCCTTGTAATTACATCCGCTTTTGCACAGAATGTCAATACCGTTCAGACTTACTCCGATACATTCTTCATTTTCGTCACAGCTGCTGTTGAAGCAATCCCACGGAGATGCCACGGCAACAAAGTAATTATTTTCGGTGCCTGCATAGGTATGTCCGTTTGATGTTTGTGAAAAGGGTATGTATACGCTTTTCTCATCACAGGTTATTTTAATTTCTTCTACAGAATTAACCGTTTCCTCAATTTCAGAGTAATTTTCTTTTACAGAATTATTTGCATCCTCCTCATACAGGCATTGACTTGTGTCGTCAAGATTAAATGAATCGGGGTTTACTTTATAATTGTTATTCAGGATTACAGCAACGGCTTTTACGGTTTCACTGTCGTAGTCTTCGTTATATTCGGCGGCAACCAAAGCGCACAGCAGCTTGCTGTCGTTTTGCTCTTCTTTGTCGCTTTCGGTGCTTAAAGTATCTGAGGTTGACGCTGAATTGCCGTTTGATACATCGGAATACGAGCATTTTACTGCTGCAAACGGCAGGAGAGCGGCAAGAACAAGCATTATTAAAAACAGCATAGCTTTTCCCTTCATTGAACGCACACCTTAATTTCATAAAACTTTTATGCAGCAGAATTAAAATTATAGTCTATTTATTCTTGACATAACGAAGTAATTGTCTTAAAATATATATGTTAAATAACAGAATAAAATTACATTTAAATTGGAGCAAAGCAGATTTGCCTTGCTTTATCTCACACTGAATCACTGAGGAGCTAATGCTCCCCTTTGCAAGCTGCAATCTATCACAAGCTCTGTTTCAAGCGAGCTTGACAGAGCGTTGCTCCGATTTAAACGCCCCGCCGGCTGAGATACAGAAACATCGGCGGCTTGGTTACATATATGGTAAAAGAAACGGAGAAGATTATGAAAGTAAAATATAAGCTTATTCCTTTTGCTGTTTTTACAATAGCAATGGGCGTTCTGAAAATTATGGGTATATACCGTCTTGACGATGACGGACTTTTGCTCGGAATGAATTGGATGCAGCTGACCTATGTTGTAATTGTATTGTCAATTGCTCTTTTTGTCGTTTGTATGATAATGAACATATTTGACAAAAAGACTGCGCCGGTATATCAGGTTGCTAAAAATCCCGTTGCCGGAGTATTTTCAATCATATCGGGGCTTTCTGTTGCGGCAGCTTCAATTATGACTTTTGTCAATACTGCGGCTGATTCCGAGTATTATCTTATGCTTCTTATCTGCGCCTTGTTTTCAATTCCGGCGGCCATAGCGCTTATTTTAATGAGCAGGGTGCATTTCAGCGGAAAAACCACAGTGTCCGGAATGTCTGCTCTTTACATCTTTCCGGCAATGTGGGGATGCGCAGAGCTTGTTTCGGAATTTTTGGTGGCAACCAAAACCTCAATATCTTCAGCTGATATGACCTCGCTTTTTTGCTATATTTTCCTCACCCTTTACTTCTTCTCGCACGCAATGATTGTTTCAAGAATCAAGGGCAGAAACCCTGTTAAGGCTTGCTTTATTTACGGCTTGCCCGCAGTGGCTGTGTCGCTTGTTTACGGAATTTATGTAATCTGCACGGCTACAAGAGAAACCTCGTCAATAGACCAAACTCTTCTCGGAGTTCAGTTCACGGCTCTTGCGCTTTATGCTCTGTCGTTTATTTTTGAAATGGCTTTCAATGCCTTGACGAAGGACGAGGTTGAAATTATTGACGGTATTCAGGAGGACGAGGATACCTACGAGAACAGCTATATAAAATCAGGCGGATATGATGCCTTGGTTTATGCCGAAAAGCCCGAGGCTCCAGCCGATGAAGCTCCCGATGAGCCTCAGGAAATACCCCTTGTTACCGATATGGATGATTATGTGCTGGGATATGATGACAGCGAGCCTGAAGCAGCTGCGGATAACGCAGCGGATACCGTAGCGGATACCGCAGCCGACGAAAGCAACAAAGCCCACACAGGCGCCGGGCATTTGGCAGAAAAAAAGCGCACCGCGCCCAAGCACGCAGCTGTAAAAAATGAGAATAATTCCGAGCCTGCTTCCGCAAAAAAGCAAAAGGAAGAGCAACTCAGCGAGATTGACAGAATTTTAAAGGAGCTTGACAGCAAAAGATAATTTATCCGATAAAATTCTATGTTGACATTTGCTTTTAACAGTGCTATTATGGTATAAATCAATAGATTGAGCTAAAGCTATGATAAGGACACGGTTTGTAAATCGCCTTTTTCAGAGAGCGGAATTGTTTGCTGAAATTTTCCGCATCAGGTCTTACATTCTACCGCCTTTGAGTCTGCACAGGAAACGGTGCGGCGTATGACTGCGTTAAGGTTTTTGAGGGCAGTGCAGACTGCCGAAATTGGGTGGAACCACGAGTAAATTCGTCCCGATATTCCTTACGGAATATCGGGATTTTTAGCTTAAGCCTCAAGGGCAGCAGGGCATGATTAAGCAAAACAAATCTGCTTTGACTCGGTTTAAATTAAATCAAAATATATTTCATGATAAGGAGAATAACAAATGATTAAGGTAGAGCTTAAGGGCGGAGCCGTTAAGGAATTTCAGGACGGCATTACGCCCGCCGAAATCGCAAAATCAATAGGTATGGGACTGCACAAGTCCGTTTGCTGTGCAAGGGTTGACGGAGAGATTGTCGATTTGCGCACGCCGCTTACAAAGGATTGCAGGGTAGAGCTGTTGACCTTTGATTCGCCGGACGGAAAAAAGACGTTTTGGCATACCGCCTCACACGTTCTTGCTCAGGCGGTAAAAAGGCTTTACCCCAATGCAAAATGCGCAATCGGTCCGGCTGTTGACAACGGATTTTACTACGATTTTGATGTTGAAAAGCCATTTACGAGCGATGATCTCGAAAAGATTAAGGCTGAAATGAAAAAGATTGTAAAATCCGGCGTTGAGCTTGAACGCTTTGAGCTTTCTCCCGATGATGCCGCAGAAAAGCTTACGCAGATGAATGAGCCGTATAAGGTTGAGCTTGTTAAGGAACACTCCGACAAGGGCGAAAAAATCAGCTTTTATAAGCAGGACGATTTTACCGACCTGTGCGCCGGCCCTCATCTTATGAATGTGTCGGCAATTAAGGCTGTTGAGCTTACAAACTGCACCGGCGCTTATTGGAGAGGCGACGCAAACAACGCCCAGCTGTGCCGTGTGTACGGTGTAGCTTTCCCGAAGGCTTCAATGCTTGAAGAGCATCTCAAAATGCTTGAGGAAGCCAAGAGCCGCGACCACAACAAAATCGGCCGTGAGCTTGAGTTTTTTACAACCTCGGACGTAATCGGTCAGGGTTTGCCGATTCTTCTTCCGAAGGGCGCAAGAGTAATTCAGCTTTTGCAGCGCTTTGTTGAGGATGAGGAGCAGCGCCGCGGCTGGCAGCTTACAAAAACTCCCTATATGGCAAAGAGCGACCTGTACAAAATCAGCGGACATTGGGATCATTATCAGGACGGTATGTTTGTTCTCGGCGACCCCGAAAAGGACGACGAGGTGTTTGCGCTGCGTCCCATGACCTGTCCGTTCCAATATCAGGCATACCTCAACCGACAGCGCTCCTACCGTGATTTGCCGCTCCGTTATAACGAAACCTCTACGCTTTTCCGCAACGAGGCAAGCGGTGAGATGCACGGACTTATCAGAGTCAGGCAGTTTACAATTTCCGAGGGTCACCTTATGTGTACCCCCGATCAGCTTGAGCAGGAGTTTAAAAGCTGTCTTGAGCTTGCAATTTATATGCTGAAAACTCTCGGTCTTTACGAGGACGTTTCCTATCGCTTCTCGCAGTGGGATCCCGAGGATAAGGATAAATATATCGGCACAGCCGAGCAGTGGGACGAGGCTCAAGGCATAATGCAGAAAATCCTTGACCACCTTGACATTCCATATGCCGTTGGTGTGGGTGAAGCCGCTTTCTACGGCCCCAAGCTTGATATTCAGATTAAAAATGTTTACGGCAAGGAAGACACGCTTATCACTATCCAGATTGACCAAATGCTCGCCGAAAAATTCGGAATGGAGTATGTGGACAAGGACGGCGCAAAGAAAAATCCTTATATAATTCACAGAACCTCAATCGGCTGCTACGAAAGAACGCTTGCTCTGCTCATTGAAAAATATGCCGGAGCATTCCCGATGTGGCTTGCGCCTACGCAGGTTAAGCTCCTTCCCGTAGCTGACAGACATCTTGACTATGTATATGAAATCAAAAAACAGCTTGAAGCCTGCGGTATGCGTGTTGAGGTTGACGGCAGAAGCGAAAAAATCGGCTATAAAATCCGTGAAGCGCAGCTTGAAAAGGTTCCCTATATGTTCATAATCGGAGATAAGGACATTGAGGCTCAGACGGTTTCCGTCCGTCACAGAAAGGACGGCGACCTCGGCGCAATGAAGCTTGAAGACTTTATTGCTGCGGCTGTTGAAGAAATTGAAACCAAGGCGATAAAATAACCTATGATTCAATCAAATCACGCTTTCTTATTTAAATCGGAGCAGAGTGCGGGATAAGCTTGCTTAATCCCGCACGGCAACGATTGCAGCATAGGTTAAAAAGCAGGTGTAATATGCCATTCGGTATGACTCCGTCAGATAAAAAAAGCTATAAAGAATCAAAACGCAGGCGAAAGCAGGCTCTTATGGAAGAGAAAACCGGCAGGATTTTTCCCTACGGTTCAGCCAAACGCAAGGTGATAATTGCAGCCTGTATTGTAATCGCAGTGCTTGCGGCTGCTGCAGGAGCCTATTTTCTCATTCTGTTTTCCACCGATTCGGGTTATTCCGCTCAAAAATCTACGCAGGAAACCGTTGAATCAAGCGAGGAGCTTTTAACGGTAGTCAACAAGCAAAATCCGCTTGAATTTGATTATGTCCCCGAGCTTTTAATGCTTGACGGCTTTAAGGTAAATTCGCTTATGTACGACGATTTATCTCAAATGCTTGACGATGCGCAGTCGGATGGCGTTGAACTGAAAATCAACAGCGTTTATGTGTCATATGACGAACAGAAAAAGCTGTATGACGATACGCTCTCCGAGCTTTTGCAAAATCCGGATTATACCGAGGTGCGGGCGCAGGCGTATGTGCAAAAGCTGGTTCCTATGGCAGGGCAGAGTGAGGCGCAGACGGGCTTGCTTGTGGATTTTGATGTAAGCGACAGCGGCACGGCTCTGTATATTGAACGAAACTGCATAAGCTACGGCTTTATTCAGCGCTATCCCGATGATAAGGAATCCGTAACCTCAATGTACGGCAGCGAATCTCTCTATCGGTACGTGGGAAAGGATAACGCAGTGAAAATGCGTTCCTATAATATGTGCCTTGAGGAATATGTTGACTATTTATCGGCACAAAACAGCGATGATTAAATCAATATTATGTAATGAATAAAAAATCTGAAAAAAGTCTTGCATTTTACGGATAAATGTAGTATAATAACTCTGTTAATTGTGCAACGTCAGGTAGGTGAAAATAATGAAAAAGGATATACACCCTAATTATGAGCAAACAACAATTACTTGTGCTTGCGGTAATGTTATTGAAACAGGTTCAACTAAGAAGGATATTCGTGTTGAAGTTTGTTCAAAATGCCACCCGTTCTTTACAGGAAAGCAGAAATTGGTTGATACAGGCGGACGTGTAGACAGGTTCAAAAAGCGTTTCGGTATGGACAAATAATAATTATGTAATTGTTAGGCGGTACACTGTGCCGCCTTGTTTTCTTTGGAGTTGTTTTATGACTAAAGACTACAAAACGGTGCTTAAAAGCGCGAAGGATGAGTTTGTTGAAAAGCGCTCACGGTTCATAGGCTATTGCACACCGGTTGAGTCAGAAAAGGCTGCGGTGGATTTTATAAACGAAAAGCGAAGCGAGCATTGGAACGCTGCACACAATGTGTATGCCTATTCTCTGCGAGAGGGCAACATAAAACGCTACAGCGATGACGGAGAGCCGTCCGGAACGGCAGGTATGCCCGTGCTTGACGTTATATTAAAGCAGGATATTTTTGACGTCTGTGTGGTGGTAACCCGATATTTCGGCGGAACACTGCTCGGCACCGGAGGACTTGTGCGTGCATATTCCCATGCGGCAAAAATCGCTTTGGATGCCTCGGAAATTGTTATGATGCAAAGCTGTCTGCTCTGTGAGCTTAGATGTACATATAATCAGTACGGCAAGGTTTCATCGCTCATTCCCGAATCGGGCGGTACGCCGGACGATACGGTGTTTGAATCCGACGTCCTTATAAAATTCCATATAAAGCCCGATTTGCTGCCTGCGCTTAACAAAAGCTTTGCCGACGCAACATCGGGAGAGGTTCAGGCGCAGGTGAAGGGGGAGAGCTTCTTTTCTGTTCCCGTTTCATCTTAAAACCGTAAAATTCGGCTTTCTTTGTCTGAAACACTTTGTTTTTTGAAAAAAATTTTAAAATTTAAAATATTTAAAGGAATATTTGAAAAAAAAACGTAAAAAGCTAATAGAAAAACAGAAAGGAGAGGTGAAGATGGCTTTCCCCGAAAGTTTTTTGCAGGAATTAAAAATGAGAAACGACATTACCGAAACAGTGTCCTCATATGTAAGCCTGAAACGCCGCGGCAGAAATATGGTCGGTCTTTGTCCCTTCCACGGCGAAAAAACGCCCTCTTTTAATGTTTATACCGAAAACGGTTCCTTTTACTGCTTCGGCTGCGGTGTCGGCGGAGATGTAATCACCTTTATTATGAAGATTGAAAATCTCGATTATGTTGATGCCGTAAAGCTTCTTGCTCAGCGAGCAGGGATGGAGGTTCCGGAAAATTCATACGACGACAGTATGAACAAGCTGCGTTCAAGAATATTTGAAGCCAACCGTGAAGCGGCGCGCTTTTATTATTCCACGCTCCTTTCCCCAAAGGGAGCCTCAGGGCTTGAGTATCTGCATAACCGTCAGCTTTCCGACCGAACTATACGGCATTTCGGACTCGGCTTTGCCGATGACGACTGGACTTCTCTCTGTACTCATCTCAGAGGAAAGGGCTTTAAGGACAGTGAAATTACGGCGGCAAACCTCGGAGTTAAACGCAGAAACGGCAACGGTATATACGACCGCTTTACCAACAGGGTTATGTTTCCTATTATTGACTTAAGAGGCAATGTAATAGCCTTCGGCGGCAGAATAATGACGGATGAAAAGCCGAAATACCTCAACACCTCCGATACTCCCGTGTTTAAAAAAAGCGCAAACCTGTTTTCTCTTAACAATGCCAAAAATTCCGGCAACCGAACGCTGATATTATGCGAGGGATATATGGATGTTATTTCCGTGTGCCAGGCAGGCTTTACCAACGCCGTGGCAACTCTCGGAACCGCTCTGACGGTTGAGCAGGCTGTCTTGATGAAAAGATATGCCGATGAGGTGATTATCTGCTATGACGCCGATGAAGCCGGTCAAAAGGCGACCGCAAGGGCAATTCCGATATTGAGAAACGCAGGACTTTTAATTCGTGTTCTGACCGTCCCGAGGGGAAAGGATCCCGACGAGTTTATCAAATCAAACGGTAAAGACGGACCGGCAGCGTTTCGAGCGCTTATTGACAAGAGTGCAAACGATGTTGAGTACCGCCTTAATAAGCTCAAGCAGCAGTACAATACGGAAACCACCGACGGAAAAATTGCGTATCTTGAAGAAGCCGCAAAGGTTATTTCCGGCATCAGCAGTCCGCTTGAGCGTGACGTTTACATTTCCAAAATCAGCAATGAAACCGGTGTTGAAAAAAGCTCCTTTAATCAACAGTTTAAAAATATTTTTAAGCGTTCAAACAGGGAAGCGGCTAAAAAGCAGATGAATAAAATTCAAGCCGATTTGAGCGGGCGGAGTGACAAAATAAATTCCGACCACTACAAAAAGCCGAGAAGCTCAAGCGCCGAGGAGGCTTTGGTGGTATTTCTTATCAACAATCCCGACCTTGCCCCGGAAATTTCCGACGGAGTTAAGCCGGAGCAGTTCCAAAATTCGCTGATGAAACGATATTATGAATATATGCTGGGGCGTATTGAACGGGGACTGGATCCTCTCAATAATGTAACAGCCGATTTTACCAATGATGAAGCGTCAAAGCTTTATCAGCTTTTGTCACAGTCAATCCCGGCGGCATCTACAAAGGAGGCTATGCGGGAGTACATAAATGTAATCAACGAGGAAAGCAAAAAGCTTACGGCTGAGAATGCGGCGTCCTTATCCGATGCCGAGATTCAGGCTTACCTTGACGAAATAAGGAAAAACAAGCAGTGAAACAGGAAAGGAAGTTAATATGCCGGCAACACACGATAAAAAAACAGTAGTAAAAGAGCTTATTGAGCTCGGAAAGCAAAAGGGTCAGCTCACAAGTCAGGATATTCTCGATGCCATTGAGGGAATTAATTATGAGCCCGAACAGCTTGAAAAGCTCTATGATTCCATTGAAGCTCAGGGAATCGAGATTGTCGAGGATATGGGCGATATCAAGATTGATGATATTGACCTTAATCTTGAAACTCAAAAGAGCGGCACGGAAACCGAAAACCATGCTCCCGAAGCAGGCGTTACAATAGACGACCCGGTTAAGGTTTATCTCAAGGAAATCGGACGTGTCCCGCTGCTGACCTCCGAAGAGGAGATTGAGCTTGCAATCAAAATCTCACAGGGCGACGTTGCTGCCAAGCAAAGGCTTTCGGAGGCAAATCTTCGTCTTGTTGTCAACATTGCCAAGCGTTATCTCGGCAGAGGAATGCAGTTTCTTGACCTTATCCAGGAGGGCAATTTAGGCTTGATTAAGGCTGTTGAAAAGTTCGACTATACCAAGGGCTTTAAATTTTCCACCTATGCCACTTGGTGGATACGTCAGGCTATTACACGCGCCATAGCCGATCAGGCGCGAACCATACGTATTCCCGTTCATATGGTGGAAACAATCAATAAGGTGAAAAAGGTGCAGATTCAGCTTCTTCACCAGAACGGTCACGATCCCACAGCCGATGAAATCGCTGAGGCGATTGATATGCCGGTTGACAAGGTGCGTGAAATTATGCGTGTTGCGCAGGAGCCTGTTTCGCTTGAAACTCCTATCGGTGAGGAAGAGGACAGCCACTTGGGCGATTTCATTCCCGACAACGATGCTCCGGCTCCCGCCGACGCAGCTTCGCATACCATGCTCCGCGAACAGCTCTCCGACGTACTTTCCACTCTCACTCCGAGGGAGGAAAAGGTATTAAGACTGCGCTTCGGACTTGAGGACGGCAGAAGCAGAACTCTTGAGGAGGTCGGCAAAGAATTTAACGTGACCCGTGAGCGTATACGTCAGATTGAAGCAAAGGCGCTGCGCAAGCTTCGTCATCCGTCAAGAAGCAGAAAGCTTAAGGATTACCTTGAGTATTGATTTTAACGGTGATTTATGGTTACTTTTGAAGAATGCGGACAAATGCTTGATGAAATAGCGGATTCTATGCCTTATGAGTTGTACCGTGAGCTGAACGGCGGTATTTCACTTTTGCCTCAGCTTAAGGTGCATCCGAGCGCCGTGAACAACGATTTATTCATTTTGGGTGAATATATCCGCAATTCGCTCGGTAACGCCATAGTCTTTTATTACGGCTCAATCAACCGTGTTTACGGAAAGCTTGACAAAGAGTCGCTTTATAAACAGCTTGTCAGAATTTTTCATCACGAGGTCAGGCATCACAATGAGTATCTTGCCGGCTGTGATGATTTGGGTATTTATGACAAGGTGCAGATTGAAAACTATTTAAGACAAAAAGGCAAAATCACCTAATCGTTTAAATCTGCGGTCGTTAAAAATACATAAAACTACGGACTGAGGCTTTGCCACTTCAGTCCGTTTGCTTTATGCGGGACAGGCTTGCTCATCCCGTGATTTGCTCCGACTTAAAATCGGGGCGGGCTGCACTTAATGCACCTGAATGATTTGACCCGGATAGATTATATTCGGGTTGCCTAAATTATTCAGTCCCAAAAGACTGTCAATGCTTGTGTTGTGCCTTTGAGCTATGCTCCACAGAGTGTCGCCCGGATGGGCAACGTAATATTGACCCGGTGAGCTTCCTGCCGGAATTGTCAAAACCTGACCCACCTGCAACATATTTTGATCCTGCAAATTATTATATTTTAAAATGTCGTTTACTGTCGTCTGAAAAAACTGAGCAATGGCATACAGCGTGTTTCCGGGACGCACAGTATATTCAACAAGCTCCATTTTTTGTCCTCCTTAAAAGCTTTGTTAATAATATATGCTCTCTTTCGCCGATTTGACACAAGATTACCGCCAAAAAAGCAACGGCTCCGGACGCTTAATGAAATAAGCAGCTTTCAAGGGTGAATATTTTTTATCTTTTCAGGAAAAATTATCTTAGGGTAAATCCCGTGTTGAAAATTCTATATTAAGACGGAGGTAATTTTGTGAAAATAACTATTGACAGTGTAAGGGGCAGAGAGGTAATTGATTCAAGGGGAAATCCCACGGTTGAAGCGGAGGTGGGGCTTTCGGACGGCACATTTGCCACGGCTTCGGTGCCTTCGGGAGCCTCAACGGGTGCTTTCGAGGCTGTTGAACTGCGTGATAACGATAAAAATCGTTACGGCGGCAAGGGTGTGAACAAGGCGGTTGAAAATGTCAACAGAGTGATTGCGCCGGCGCTCTGCGGCGATTCCCCATTTGACCAATGCAGTATTGATTACAAAATGACAGAGCTTGACGGAACCGACAACAAGAGCAATTTAGGCGCAAACGCAATTCTTGCGGTTTCTCTTGCCTGCGCCAAGGCAGCGGCAGGGTCGCTGAGATTGCCGCTGTTTAGGTATATCGGCGGAGCATTTTCCGTTTTGATGCCCGTGCCTATGATGAATATATTAAACGGCGGAGCTCATGCGTCCAACAACATTGATATTCAGGAATTTATGATTATGCCCACCGGCGCCGGGAGCTTTTCCGAGGGACTGAGACAATGCTGCGAAATTTATCACACTCTCGGCAATCTTCTGAAAAAGAATAATATGGCAGCCTCCGTGGGCGACGAGGGCGGCTATGCGCCTAATCTTGAGTCTGATGAGGAAGCAGTGGAGCTGATTATCAAGGCGATTGACCTTGCCGGCTACAGCACCGAAAATACAAAGCTTGCGCTTGATGCCGCTGCCTCGGAGTGGTATGAAAACGGAGTATATAAGCTGCCGAAAAGGGGTACGGAATTAAGCAGCGGGGGACTGATAGATTATTTTGAAAAGCTCACCTCAAAATATCCCGTAATATCCATTGAGGACCCGCTTTCGGAATACGACTGGGACGGCTGGAGTCAAATAACAGGCAGACTCGGCGGTAAAATTCAGCTCGTAGGCGACGATTTGTTTGTTACAAATACTTCAAGACTGAGCAAGGGCATTGAAATCGGCGCCGCCAACTCAATCTTGATTAAAATAAATCAAATCGGCACGCTGACGGAAACCCTTGATGCAATTTCAACGGCGCAGAGAGCAGGATACACCGCAGTAATCTCTCATCGCAGCGGAGAAACCGAGGACACCGTCATAGCCGATATAGCCGTAGGCGTAAATGCAGGTCAGATAAAAACCGGCGCTCCGTGCAGAACCGACAGGGTGTGCAAATACAACCGGCTTCTCCGCATAGAGGAGTCAATTAAAAATACCTCTCGCTACGGATTTTATTGATAATCTGTTCGCCGATATAAGCACGCTTAAGATTTGAGAATAGATTGCAGCTTGCAAAAGGGGGAGCGTTAGCTCCTCAGTGTTTCAGTGGGAGATTACAACTCCCACTGAAATGATGAATGGCACCCGCCGCCTTAGTGGCGGGGACATCTTTGCATAAGTTATAAATTTCAGCAATTTACACATATTTGATAATTAAATTTCTACAAAAGTATGAGTAACTTTAGTGTGATAATTCTAAATTGGAATTAAAAAATGAGGTGTAATATGCTAAAATTAACTAAATGGAATGCTATATGTCAGGAGGCATTTTGATTGCTTTTTAAAAGAATTTTAACGGGAGTTATGGTTGCAATGATGATTACAGGTATGTTTACGGTCGGAGCTTCGGCAGCTGCAAAGTCAACAGATTATCAGGCATATGCTGCAAAGCTTGACAAAACTACATATTCCGGCGATGATCTCGGTGCAAGCTATACCGAAGAAGCAACCACCTTTAAAGTTTGGTCTCCTGATGCTTCGGGCGTTAAAGTTAATTTGTACGAGAAGGGCAACGACGACGAGGGAGAAACAAGTCTGTTTGAAACCAAGTCTATGAAGCTTGACAAAAAAACGGGTGTTTGGTCTGTTAAGGTCAACGGCGACCTTAACGGCACCTATTACACTTATACCGTCACAATAAATAAAACGGAAACGGAAACGGCAGACGTGTATGCAAAGGCGTGCGGAGTCAACGGCAAGCGCAGTATGGTGATTGACCTTGATTCAACCGACCCCGAGGGTTGGGATGAGGACACTCATATTCTTGTCAGTAATGCCACGGACGCCTCTGTTTGGGAGGTTTCCATTGCCGACTTTTCTTCATCCTCTTCAAGCGGTGTTTCCGAAGATAACCGCGGCAAGTACCTTGCTTTCACCGAGGAGGGAACAACGGTTGACGGTATTCAGGGAGGAACATCAACCTGCATTGATTATCTTAAAGAGCTCGGCGTAAAGTACGTTCAGATTATGCCATTCTATGATTTCGGCTCTGTTGATGAAACCGAGGATATAACCGAGCAGTATAACTGGGGATATGACCCTGTGAATTATAATTGCCCCGAGGGCTCCTATTCTTCCGACCCCTACGACGGCAGTGTCAGAATAAATGAGTGCAAGCAGATGATTCAGGCTTTGCACGAGGCAGGCATAGGCGTAATTATGGATGTTGTGTACAACCACACCTATTCAACCGAATCCGCCTTTCAGAACACCGTTCCCAACTATTACTACAGAATGAACGATGACGGCACCTTTTCCAACGGCTCCGGCTGCGGTAACGATACTGCCTCCGAGCATAAAATGTTCCGCAAATATATGATAGATTCCGTTACCTATTGGGCGAGTGAATACCATATTGACGGCTTCCGCTTTGATTTAATGGGACTTCACGATGTTACAACTATGAATGAAATCCGTTCCGCTCTCGACAATCTCTATGAGGATGGCAGCGGAAAGCAAATTATAATGTACGGAGAAGCGTGGGAGCTTTCCACCTCCTGCGACGACGGCACTGTTTTGGCAAATCAAAATAATATGAAGCAGCTTGACGATCATATAGGCGCCTTTGACGATACAATCCGCGATGCAATCAAGGGCAGCACCGACGGCACGGACGGAGGCTTTGTTCAAAGCGGTTCCTCACGCGCCGCGCTTAAAACCGGCATATCGGGTCAGGCGAGCGATACAACCGGATGGGCAAATGCCGCTTCACAGTGCGTGACCTACGCATCCTGTCATGATAACCTTTGCCTGTATGACAAGCTTGTCGGTTCGGTTTACGGCACCGACTCCGATTACCGCACCAGATATGAGGACCTTGTGAGTATGAACAAGCTTGCCGGCGCAATAGTTTTGACCTCTCAGGGTATTCCGTTTATGCTTTCGGGCGAGGAATTTGCCCGAAGCAAGGACGGCGACAGCAACTCCTATGCTTCAAGCAGAGAGGAAAATATGATAGACTGGTCTAATCTCGATGAGTACAGCGACCTCGTGGAATATTACAAGGGTCTTTACCAAATCCGTGACGCTTTCGCCGCTTTTTCGGATTCCACCGATGAAACAGCCAATAATCTGACATATATTTCCGATGTCCCGGACGGCGTTACGGGCTATACAATTAAAAACACAGAGTCGGGAAAATGGGATACTATGTGTGTTATTTTCAACGGCGGAGATGATGCTCAAACCGTCAGCATTGACGGAAAATGGATTGTCCTTGCCGACGGAGAAACCGCAGGTCTGCGAAAAATAGACACCGTGAACGGAAGCGTTGAGGTTGACGCCCATTCCGCGCTTATAATGGTGGATTTAGACAGCTACAATTCTGCGGGAATCACCGCTGATGAAGGCGCTCTTGTAATAGATTATTATGACAATGAAACCAAGGAGCTTATAAAAACCTCCACCGTGACCGCTGAAATCGGCACGGGATATGCCGTCAAGGATATAGTGGAATCGCTCACCTATGATATTGAAAGTTCAAGCGGCGATACAACCGGAGAATTTATTGACGGAGTTTTGCACGCAAAGGTATATGTGACCGAGTATGAGGGCAAAACCTCTACCGTTACATTTAAATTTGTTGATGATACAAACGGCGCGGAGCTCGCCGATTCCTATGTAATTCGCAACAGAAGCGGTCAGCAGTATTTTACCCCCGAAATACCCTCTGTTGAGGGCTACAGGCTTGTAACAGACAATATGCCCGACAACGGGGCAGGCAAGTTCGGCAGCTCGGATAAAACCGTTACCTACACCTACACCCATGTTACCGACGACGAGGATTCCTCGGTTTGTACGGTCAATGTGATTTATATGGATGACACCGGCAAGGTCTTTGATACTCAAACGCTTACCGGAGCCGAGGGAGAGGAATACACAACCATAGCCAATGAATATGAGGATATGACGATTGTGTCCGTTCCGGAGAACGCTTCGGGTCTGTTCCGAAGCGGTGAAATCAACGTGCTGTATTCCTATTCAACCACCCCCGACCCGTACGAAAACCTGTTGATTTTTGTTTCAATAGGCGCCGGAGTGATTCTTGTGCTGTGCGTGATTTCAACCGTGTATTCCGAAATAAAGCGCAAGCGCAAATTTATGGAAGAAATGGACGTCGACGACGAGCCTGTATATTTGGGCAGTCACGATGCAAATTGAACAATTTAAGGTAGTTATTTCCGCTTTTGCGGAATAGATTATAGAATAATTAAGGGGGAAAAAATATCTATGAGAACTACAAAGAAAATCATCTCTGCCGTTCTTGCTTTCTGTATGCTTGCAACAACAGGCGTTATGTCCTGCTTTGCGGCAACAACCGATGAGGAATCGGTAAGCACCGAATATACTGTTGATTCGGCTCAGACACAGGCTATTGATGATGAATACGCTTACTCGGGAGATGATCTCGGCGCTACATACACTGCCGAAGGTACTACCTTTAAGGTATGGTCGCCTACTGCCGAAAGCGTTGCAGTGAACCTTTATACAACAGGTTCCGACAGCGAGGAGGGCGCTGAGAAGCTCTCTACCACCGACCTTGAAAAGCTTATGGACGGCGATGCCTGGACCGGTATCTGGACAACTACTTTAGAGGGCAACCTCAAGAACTTGTACTATACCTACACAATCACGGCTACCAAGGTAGGCGGAACAACCACAACCACAACCGAAACGCAGGACGTTTATTCTGTTGCAACAGGCGTAAACGGTGAGCGTTCAATGATTTGTGACCTTGATTCCACCGACCCCGAGGGCTGGGAAAACGACACTCACGTTCTTCTTGACGAGGCTACCGATTCTTCCGTATGGGAGGTTCATGTAAAGGACTTCTCCTACAACGACAACTCAGGCGTCAGCGAAGAAAATCAGGGCAAATATCTTGCGTTTACCGAAACAGGCACTACACTTAACGGCGAAGGCAATATTTCCACCTGTATTGATTACCTCAAGGAGCTCGGCGTTACCACTGTTCAGATTAACCCGTTCTATGATTATGCTTCCGTAGACGAGTCCGGCAGTGATACTCAGTTCAACTGGGGTTATGATCCCGAAAACTACAATGTTCCCGAGGGTTCATATTCATCAAACGCTTACGACGGCAATGTAAGAATTACCGAGTGTAAGCAAATGATTCAGGCTCTGCATGAGGCAGGCATTTCCGTAGTTATGGACGTTGTTTACAACCACACATATTCCACAGATTCCTGCTTCCAGGCTACTGTCCCCAACTACTATTACAGAATGACAAAATCAGGCTCATTCTCTAACGGCTCGGGCTGCGGCAACGAGTGCGCTACAGAAAGAACAATGTACAGAAATTATGTTATTCAGTCTTGTCTTTATTGGGTAAACGAATACCACGTTGACGGCTTCCGTTTTGACCTTATGGGTATTATGGATGTTGAAACAATGAACCTTATTCGTGCGGCTCTTGACGAGGTTGATACCCGCATCACCATGTGGGGCGAGGGCTGGACAGGCGGAGATTCCTATCATCCCGCAACAACCTGCACAGGCGCTGAATATGTTTCCGCCATTCAGGCTAACGCTTCCGAGCTCAACAGCAGAGTAGCTCTCTTTAACGACGTTATCCGTGACGGCATAAAGGGCAGCGTTTTTGACATTGCAAACAAGGGCTTTATTCAGGGTGCTTCAAGCTCCGCAAAGGCTATCAGGTACGGTGTTCGAGCGAACTCGGCAGGTGAAATGAATTGGCTTGCTTCGGCTCCGTCTCAGTGCGTAACCTATGCTTCCTGCCACGATAACGCCACGCTCTATGACCAGATTCTCGGCTCTACCGAGCTTGATTCCTACGGCAACCGTAATTCGGAGGCTGTTAAGATGATGAAGCTTGCAAGTTCAATTCTTTACACCTCACAGGGTGTTACGTTTATGCTTGCCGGTGAAGAGATGTGCCGTACTAAGGACGGCGACACAAACAGCTACAATTCCGCCGCTACTCTCAATATGATAGATTGGGAGAACATTGTTGATTATGCTGACGTTGTTTCCTACTACAAGGGCATGATGCAGATTAAATCGGCATTTACTCCGTTTAACTGTGCCGATACAACATATCAGGATAATTATACCTTCACAAATGCTTTGGCAAAATCTTCAAACCAGATTTCCTTTACTGTAACTAACGACCAAGAGGACGAGTGGTACAAGCTTGCTGTTATTTACAACAACTCCGCTGACGAAGCAGAGGTTACACTTAAAAAGGAAACCGAAACAACAGAATGGGTTGTTATTGCAAACGGAGAGTCGGCAGGCGTAACAAAGCTTGATGAGGTTTCCGGCAACACATTTACCGTTGCAGGCAGATCGGCTCTTATCGCTGTTGATAAGGCAAGCTTTGAGTCCGCAGGCATTCAGTCCGATATGGGACAGGTAAAGGTTAATTACGTTTACGAGGGCACAGGCGAAGCTCTTGACGATTCCGTAATTCTTCAGGGCAGCATCGGCTCCGGCTATCAGACAACCGAGAGCGCAGGCGTTCCCGACACATATGTTGTAAGCAGTGTTGAAGGCAACACCACAGGCACATTCTCCGAAGAAATGCAGGAGGTTACCTACTACTACGGCGACTATGTACCCGAATCATTGCTCAATGCCGACTTTAACGACGACGGCGACGTCAATGTTTCCGACGTAACGGAATTGCAGAAATATATAGTAGGCACATCAACGCTGTTTACTCAGGAAAAGGTAGCTGCTGCCGACCTCAACTATGACGGCTCTGTCGATGTAAGCGATGTTATAATGCTGATGAAGCATATAGTAGGCATTGCCACCTCAACAGGTACTGTTGTAACAAATTACTACTACTACGATTCCGAAGGCAATCTTCAGAACCTTACATCCTCGGTAACCGTTACCGGCAGAGTAGGTTCAGACTATACCACAGACGAATTCAAAATTGTAGGCTACAGCATTGACCCGGATAACTATCCGACAAACGCTTCGGGCAAGATTTCTTACGGTCCGACAACCGAGGTTAATTATTACTACATTGCTTCAAGCACAGAAATTACACTCCATATCAAGCACGACGGCAGCCTTACATGGACGCCTACATTGTGGATTTGGGGCTCCAGCACCTCAGGTGTTGACACAAACAACTTCACAACATCAGGCGTATGGCCCGGCGATGCCGCTACTGATGACGACGGCGACGGCTGGTATGATTATACGTTTAATTATGTGGGCGTAGGCACTTATAATGTTATCATTTCAAACAACGGCTCCGTACAGTCGTCAGACTATAAGGGCTTTGTTGATAACGAATTGTGGCTTGTAATTGATGACGCTAACTCAACAAGCGCAACCACATTTACCGCTTACACCGATAATCCCGATACTAACCCCGACGCTGAAATTGCAGATTTTGTAATTGCATAACGTCAATACAAATTTACGGGCTGGCCATAACGGTCAGCCCGATTTTTTGCGTTTTTTCATTTTTGCAGACTATTGATTTGTTATGCGAAAAATAGTATAATAAATTCAAAGACATATTTTGGAGCTGAGAAAAAGGCTCTGCTTGAATTTTGCACATTGGAGGAAGAAAAATGAAAGTTACAATTTCAGATGCCGTAAAATATATCGGCACAGACGACAAAACGCTCGACTTGTTTGAAAGTCAATACATAGTACCCAACGGCATTTCCTACAACTCTTATGTTATTAACGATGATAAAACAGCTGTTATGGATACCGTTGACAGAAGAAAGACCGATGAATGGCTTGCCAATCTTGAGCAGGCTCTCGGCGGCAAGGCTCCCGACTACCTTGTAATAAGTCACCTTGAGCCCGACCACGCCGCAAATATTCAGCTTCTTGCCGAGAAATTTCCCGAAATGAAGCTGGTGGGCAACGCTAAGACCTTTAATATGCTGCCGCAGTTCTTCTCCTTTGATTTAACCGATAGAACGCTTACGGTCAAGGAGGGGGATACACTCGACTTGGGCAGTCATAAGCTCACCTTTGCAATGGCGCCCATGGTGCATTGGCCCGAGGTTATGGTTACGTATGAATGCACAGAAAAAATACTGTATTCCGCCGAAGCTTTCGGCAAGTTCGGCGCGCTTGACGCTGATGAGGACTGTGCTTGCGAGGAAAGAAGATATTACTTTAATATCTGCGGCAAATACGGAGTTCAGGTGCAAAATCTCCTGAAAAAGGCTGCCGCAATGGACATCAAAACAATTTGCCCTCTGCACGGCCCGATTTTAAATCAAAATCTTGATAATTATATCAATCTTAACGATACTTGGTGCAAATATGAGGCTGAAACCTACGG
>JAJQDK010000083.1 GCA_021202245.1 Clostridiales bacterium | reverse complement strand
CCTTCCCCTTGAGGTATTCCTTTGATAAGGGAAATGTCACGGAGTGACAAAGGGTTTGCCGTTTTCGCAAAAAAGATAATATCAACCGATGCGGGCGGGTGCGAAGCTCAGCTCGGAGCAAAGCCCGATGAAAGTCCGCTTAAGATTGGAGAATAGGTCATACATTGCCATTAAGGAGTTCTCATACAGATGAAAAAAGCAGTAATTATCGGCGCAGGTCCCGCCGGACTGACCGCCGCAACGGAATTGCTCAAAAACGGAAATAATGAGTTTGAGGTTGTTGTCTTGGAGGAATCGCAGGCAATCGGCGGAATCTCGCAAACCGTATCATACAACGGCAACCGAATGGATATAGGCGGACACCGCTTCTTTTCAAAAAGCGACGAAATTATGAAGTGGTGGAGTGACTTAATGCCGGTTCAGGGAAAAATGTCCTATGACGACAAAATTCTCGGACGTGAAAAGCCCCTCAGCCCGAACGGTCCCGACCCGGAACAAACCGACAATGTTATGCTTGTGCGTGACAGAGTATCCCGAATTTATTATCGAAATCACTTTTTTGATTATCCCATAAGTATGAAGCCCGAAACCATCAAAAATATGGGCTTTCTCACCACCGTAAGAGCAGGCTTGAGCTATCTTAAGGCATCCGTTTTCAAAAAGCCCGAAACCTCGCTTGAAAACTTCTATATCAATCGCTTCGGCAGGGTTTTGTACAGTATGTTTTTTGAGGGCTACACCGAAAAGCTGTGAGGACGTCATCCGAGCGAAATTTCCGCAAGCTGGGGCGCTCAGCGTGTTAAGGGGCTGTCGGTTAAAGTTCTGCTTAAGGATATGTTCTCAAAGGTTTTCGGCAAAAAGGACAACAAAAACACCGAAACCTCTCTTATTGAGCAGTTTTGGTATCCGAAATACGGTCCCGGTCAGCTTTGGGAAGCCGCAGCCGCAAAAGCCGAGAAAGCGGGCGCAAAAATTCTGAAGGGCTGCAGGGTTAAGAGCGTGGTTTGTAACAACGGCAAAATCAGCTCCGTGGTGTGCGCCTCGGAATCGGGCAAGATAACCGTGGACGGCGATATTTTCATTTCCTCCATGCCTATTCGGGATTTGATTGCCGATATGACCGGCGACGCCGTTCCCGAAAACATCAAAAATATTGCGGCGGGCCTGCCCTACCGTGACTTTGTAACCGTCGGACTTTTGATTGATAAGCTCAACCTTGAGAACAAAACCTCCGTGAAAGCTCTGGGAAATATTGTTCCTGACTGCTGGATTTATGTTCAGGACACAGGCGTAAAGCTCGGAAGAATTCAAATTTTCAACAACTGGTCGCCCTATATGGTGAGCGATCCCGAGCATAAGGTTTGGATAGGCCTTGAATATTTCTGCACCGAAAACGACGATTTTTGGAATATGTCCGACGGGGACTGTATTCGCTTTGCTGCAAACGAGCTGGTAAAGATGGGAATAATTTCCTCAGCCGAGAATATTATCGACAGCCAACGTGAGCTCATCAAAAAAGCCTATACCGCTTACTTTGACACCTATTCGCAAATGGACGAACTCACCGATTACCTTGACGGCTATGAAAACCTGTTCTGCATCGGCAGAAACGGTCAGCACCGCTACAACAATATGGACCATTCAATGCTTACCGCAATTCGTGCCGTTAAAAAAATCAAAAGCGGTTCAACCGACAAAAGCGACATCTGGAGCGTCAACACCGAAAAGGAATATCACGAAGCCAAATAATCGCAGCTGCGATATAGATATATTGGAGGAGCGCTATGAACCGCACCGAATTCAGCATTTCACCCACGGATATAAATATGCGGAAGGAGCCGAAGGAATCGGTTTTTTTCAGGCATCCGTTTCTTGTTTCGGCATTGATATGCCTTCTCTGCGCCGTTCTCACCTTCGGCTCGCAATATTACATTTCGGCGCAGTCCGTTATTCTCATTTCCGCCTCATTCTGCTACGCCTTGTCGCTTATCTTCTCACGCACTCAATTCGGCAAAACTGCCGACCCCCGATACCGCGCGTTAATTTACACCGCCTTTGTCGCGCTCTCTGCTTTGACGGGCGTGCTGTTGGCGGAGTCGGAGCATAAGGCTGTATTCATCCTCGGGCTCGGCTTAATCGTCTGCCTGATTGTTTTTATTTATCTGTTTGTTATGCAAAGGCTCACCGTGCAGCGCATTGTTCTTTTGCTTTTTGCGGTCGGCTTTTTGCTCAGACTTACCTATGTCCTCTATACATCCTGTATGGAAAGGCAGCACGACGTCACCACCATAGGCAGCGGTGAAGGGCACCTCGGATATATTGAATATCTCTATCAAAACGCCTCTCTCCCCGACTTTGACGTCAGGACGGTTTGGCAGTTCTATCATCCGCCGCTGCACCATTTCTTTTCCGCTCTGTGGATGAAGCTTTTGACGGTTTTCGGAGCCGGATATGAGCAGGCGTGCGAGAGTATTCAGATTCTGACTCTTTTTTACTCAAGCTGCTGTATGATTATCTCGTACAAAATATTTAAATCATTTTACCTCAGGGGGCGCCGGGCTCGTTGTTGCCTGCGCTGTCGTAGCTTTTCACCCCACCTTTATAATCTTTGCCGGAGAAATCAACAACGACATCCTCTCGGTAACATTTATGCTCGGCGCAATACTCAACACCGTTAATTGGTATCGCCACCGCACCGTGAAAAACATTCTGAAAATTGCGCTTTGCGTCGGATTGGGAATGATGACAAAGCTTTCGGTCTGGATGGTTGCACCGGCAATCGGCGTGGTTTTTGCTGTTGTTTTCTTTACCCGCTTAAAGCAGTGGAAAAAATACCTCGGCCAGTTCGCAGCGTTTTTAGGCGTCTGCGCTCCTCTCGGTCTTTGGTGGTCGGTGCGCAATTATATTTTGTGGGGCGTTTCCCCCTCCTATGTTCCTATGCTCTCGGAAACCAACGAGCAGTATGTAGGAAATTATTCCGTTACACAGCGGCTGTTTGATTTCAGCCTTTCTCAGCTCAAATGGGTGTACACTCAGTTTGCCTGCTACGAGGGCAGCTACTATGAGTACAACCCGACAATAGCCCTGTTTAAAACCGCTATGTTCGATGAGCGCATAAACGATGTGATTTATCCTGCGATTGCGATTTCGGGCGTTATTCTCTTTTGGAGCGGCGTTATTTTGGCGATTATCGGATTTGCCGCTATGATAGGATTTTTAATCAAAAAGAACAGAAGAATCAGCTTTGTAACAAAGATTTTCCTGCTGCTGATTTACGTGGTTATTCTCGGCTCGTACTACATCTTTTGCTTTACCTACCAATTTACCTGCACGCAGAACATACGATATATCATTCCGCTCATCACGCTCGGAGCGCTGTTCGTCGGTACGGTGCCCTCAATGATAAGCGGAAAGCAAAAGTACAAAAAGGCTCTGAGAGGGAGCCTGTACGGGCTTACAGCCCTGTTTTGTATTTACTCCGCCGTGACTTACTCGGTTATCGGGCTGTATTAACCTATTTGCAGCGATGATAAGCTAAAATAACACGTCCGTAGCGGCGGTCGGTGGGTAGTGCTTAGTGCTTAGTGTTTAGTGGGTAGTGGGTAGTTAGGAGTTTGGAGTTTGGAGTGAATTCGTAGCGGTATTTCCTTGATAAGGCAATGTCGTCAACTTAAGGAGTTGTGCCATTTTCGTGGCTCCCTCTAACGAGGGTATTCCCTTGATAAGGCAATGTCGTCAACTTAAGGGAAAGCGCAAAAATAAT
>JAJQDK010000077.1:4010-26366 GCA_021202245.1 Clostridiales bacterium | reverse complement strand
ATGAATTTGCGCACATAAAAATAGGTAAATTCCCCTAAAGTATCGGATGACATCGTTTTCGCGATTATTTATCTAAAAAATAAAATTCATCCAATATAATTGTTTTGATGGACAATGTTTTGAGCAATACGGCATTTAAAAAATTATTAGGTTTAATCTCACTGCAAACGATTGCAGTGATTTTGCTTGATATTTGTGATTGCGCCTGATAAAATTTTTTCAACGTCAAAATTATTGATGATGCTACAAAAACGATGCTGTACTTAGGGTTAAGTGAGAATCTCATAAATTCAAAATTGCCGGTTCGATTCCGGGCAGCATCTCCAATATTATTCATAAGGAGTGAAGTTTGAAGATGAAAATAGTCAGCTACAAGCTATTGAAAACTATGCGATGTATCAAGCTTCAGGGGCGCTTAGGCTAAAATGTATGTCCAGATAGTATGCCTTAAGTTATGCTTTTCAATAATAATCCTTAAGCTTTCAGGATTCAGAAAACAGTATACAAAATATGATGCAGGGCATTTTAGAAAGCAAGTTAACAGAATATCAACACACAATTACATTATTAAAGGTTAGGTGAATAATATGAGCAAAATTATTGATTTCAGAGTTAGACCCCCATATGAGGGAAATTGGGATTTTTTCAAGGACGAAAGCGGAAAGCTTACGCTTGACGGCAGCTACGCACAATACGGATTTGAGTACAAGGGTTCGCCCAAAAATGAGTCATTTGATGAATTTTTAGAGGAGCTTGACAGAGCCGGTGTGGATAAAGCAGTTATTCCGGGAAGAGGTCTCAGAGGTATTTCAAACGATTCGCTTATTGAGCTTGCGAACAAGTATCCGGATCGCTTTATTGCTTTTCCGTACATAGACCCTACCGAGGGAGAAAAAGCTCTTAAGGATATTGACAAGTATGTAATCAACGGAATAGGAAAGGGTGTTGCTCTTGAACCGGGCTTTGCTGCTACGGAAACCTATGATATCGACAGCGAAATAGTTTTTCCGTTTACAAGAAGCTTGAGGAAAACAATATTCCGGTTCTGCTTACATACAGCTCGTTTGCACTTCCGTATCTTGATGTACTTTCACCCCAAAGACTTGACAGAGTGGCAAGAAAGTTCAGTAATTTAAAAATTATTGTTGCTCACGGCGGCTGGCCTTGGGTACGGGAAAGCATTTCTTTGGCGTTGGTATTACCGAATGTATACCTCATACCCGACATCTACGGCACAAACGGTCCCGGTGCGCAGGATTACATTACAGCAGCAAACACAGTTTTATCGGATAAAATTGTCTACGGCTCATCCTATCCGATCCTTCACCTTGAGGATTCGGTTGATTTTGTAAAGGAAAAGTGGGACCTTACCGAAGAGAACGAGGAAAAGGTGCTTTACAAAAACGCAGCTCAAATTCTCGGACTGGAATAAAGCATTTGCTATTTGAATCCGAAATTAAAAAAACATCTGAATATTCGGGGACGCTTATGCATTTCGCCGGATATTCAGATAAAGGGAGTAAAAGAAAAAATATGAAAAAGAAAATTTTAATTTTAATTTTGGCGGCTTCGTTATCAATTGTTTATCTTGCAGGCTGTGCAGGTTCCGATGAAAGCTCCGATTCTTCTCAAAACAGCAGCAATGAAGCAGTTACTGTAAATATAGGTGAACAGAACGATTATTTGTTCTCATATGCACAAGAGCTTGGAATAGTAGATGAAGTAGTCGGAGATCAAAATATAGAATTCAACGTATCCTTCTTTACAAGCGGTCCGAATATGAATGATGCATATGCCGCAGGAGATCTTGATTTTGCTGTAATGGGCGTTCAGCCTGCGTTGTCCGGTGCTTCATCGGGCAAAGGCTACATAATATTTGCAAGGACTGCTTCAACTGAAAATAACTCTCCCTTGATTGCCGCAGTCGATTCCGGTATAGAAAGTATTGAGGATTTAAAAGGCAAAAAGGTTGGTACATATGTAGGCGGAACGTGGCAATATTATCTTTCACTTTATCTTGAAAGCGTGGGACTTAGCGAAGACGATGTTGAATTGTTCAATACTGCTTCCGAAACCGCAACGGCTATTCGTTCGGGAGAAGTAGATGCTGCGGTAATCGGGCTTTCAACCGCATACATACTTGAAGATGAAGGTTCGGCAAATATAATTGCAGACGACGGTACGGGAGTTGATGCGCCGAGCGTTATAACTGCACGTGATGAATTTGTAGAAGAAAATCCCGAAGCAACGAAGATAGTGACAGAAATATACAAAAAAACACTGGAAGCAATAAATGAAGATATCGACAGCTACTCTGAATATACTGCAGAAAAACAGGACTTGGATTCCGAATTTATAATTAAAGCTAACAGAGATATAGAGTACAAATATGAGTTAGATGAAGAGGATATATCTGAACTTGAATTGCTTTTTGATTTTATGATTAAAAATGACCTTGCATCGGACACCGGTGAGGATTTCCATAATCTTTTTAATACCGATATTGCCTAAAAATTTACTGCTTAGGGTAGGTTTATGGGCTTGCACAAAATAATATAGGAAACCAAAATCGGTCGAATAAGTTTGTAATCTAAAGGGATTTGATAGAAATGAAGAAAAACAAAGACAAGTCCTTTGCCGAAAGGCTGAAAGACATTTTGATTGCGATAATTTTACCTGCGATAATTTTGATTGTTTGGCAATATGCATCTAAGACGGGAATTGTAAATCCAAACGCTTTGCCGGCACCCTCGGATATTTTTTTGAACATTTTTACGCTGATTGAAAAGGGACAGCTTCAGATAGGCTTAAAAATCAGTTTTTGGCGCGTTGCTCTCGGTTTTTCTATAGGTGTGGGGCTTGGAGTTGCATTAGGCTTTGTAATGGGACTTTTAAAACCGATAGAAAAACTTCTCAGCTCAATTATCAGCGTGCTCAGACCGATGCCCTTGATGGCGCTGATACCTGTGTTTATTGTTACGCTGGGAATAGGCGAAACAACCAATATTGCAGTCATTGCCATAGGTACGCTTTGGCCTACGCTTCTCAATACGATTACAGGCATACATTCGACAAACCCAAAGCTGCTTGAACTGGCTCGTGTGTACAGAATCAGCCGAATAAAAACTATATTCGGCATTGTGCTTCCGTCGGCGACAACTTCAATTATTACCGGTGTACGTCTGAGTGCGGGCGTTGCGTGGTCAAGCGTTGTTGCTGCCGAAATGATCGGAGCTTCCTCCGGTATAGGTTATATGATAATGTACGCACGAGAGGTTGCAAGGTCTACCGACTTATTTTCTTGCGTAATTATCATAGGTGTTATCGGTTTAATTATTGAAAAGCTGCTGCTTGCGCTGCAAAATATTTTTAGCAGGAAATTCAACGGGGTAGTTTAATCAAGAGGAAAAATGATATGAGCTCAAAAATATTAGAATTAAGCAATGTTCGCAAGGAATTTACAGTCAAAAATGAAACAGTTACGGCGCTTGACGGAGTAGATCTTGAGGTAAATGAAGGCGATTTTATCAGCATTGTTGGCGAGAGCGGCTGCGGAAAATCAACTTTGCTGCGTTTGGTTATGTCACTTGAACAATTAACAAGCGGCAGTATACGCCTTGAGGGCGAGGAAATAAAAGAGCCGAGTGAAAAGATAGGCGTAATTTTTCAGGAGCCGAGATTGTTTCCTTGGAAAAGTGTAGAAAAAAACATAGATTTTGTTATACCGAAAAGTATAGATAAGGAAGAACGAAAAAGAAGAATTGCGGAGAACATCAGTTTAGTTGGGCTTGAAAATTTTAAAAAAGCCGTTCCGAGTCAGCTCTCGGGAGGTATGCAGCAAAGAGTTGGTATTGTGCGAGCCTTGGCAACAAAACCGGATTTGCTTTTGCTTGATGAACCGTTTGGTGCTCTTGATGCTTTTACAAAAATGACTTTGCAAAGTGAGATTCACAAGATTTGGGAAGAACAGAAAAGCACAATGATACTTGTTACCCATGATATTGATGAAGCGATTTTTCTCAGTACTCACGTTGTAATAATGTCTCCTCATCCCGGCAAAATAAAGGAAATATTCCCTATTAAATTAAAGCATCCGAGAGAAAGAAGCTCATATGAGTTTTTAGAGTGCCGCAAGCATATAATGTCATCATTGCTTGACAAGGACGATTCGACCGTGGAGTATGTGATATAGAATTCATTAGCATTTGAGGAAAGTTATGAAAGTATTGCTTATTAACGGCAGCCCGAGGGCTAACGGCAACACCGCCGCTGCGCTTAAGGAAATGATTGAAATTTTTGAAAATGAGGGTGTAAAAACCGAAATTCTCAACATAGGCGGCGAAAATGTCAGAGGCTGTATCTCTTGTTCAAGCTGCCATCATACAGGCAAATGTGTGTTCAATGATATTGTAAATGAAGCCGCTGTGAAATTTAGAGAATGTGATGGGCTCGTAGTAGCAAGCCCGGTGTATTTTGCAGGTGCTAATGCAACACTTGTCGCTTTCCTTACGAGATTGTTTTACAGCACAGCATTTGACAAGACTATGAAGGTGGGAGCAGCTGTTGTCGCTGCAAGACGGGGTGGTCTGTCTTCAACATTTGATGAATTAAATAAATTCTTTACAATTTCAGGGATGCCGGTTGCATCGAGTCAATATTGGAACAGTATACATGGCTCAAAACCCGGAGAGGCAATGTGGGATGAGGAAGGACTGCAGATTATGCGTACGCTTGCACGCAATATGACCTTTCTAATGCGTAGCATTGCGCTCGGCAAGGAAAAATACGGACTTCCAAAAAAGGAGGAGCGCAAGCGCACAAATTTCATAAGATAGGGCAAGAATCCTATGTTTCTAAAAAGATTAGAAGTAGTTTTGACATTTCGGGAGAGCATTATCTGCTCTCCCGAAATTCTGAAAAAAGCCTCCCGCAGCCTATAAAGTAGAAGCAGCGGGACTTTTGCGGCTTAAGTTAAAAGTCTGCTGTAAAAGGCGGACTTGTTTAATTTTTATGCTATTGTTTTTATGTAGTGAAGTTGATTTTTTTATAATAATGCTTTATAATCATAGTAAACATACATATTTACTATGTAAAGTGTGAGGAGTGATAATATGTCTGAATATTCGAGAGAACAGGCTTGGGAGCTTTTAAACGAATTTAATACGGATAAATTCCACATTAAGCACGCTAAAATTGTTGAAGGCATAATGAAATATTTTGCTAATGAACTTGGATTTTCGGAAGAATCGGAGTTTTGGGGTATAGTAGGACTTCTACACGATTTGGATTTTGAACTTTATCCCAAACAGCACTGCATCAAGGAACAGGAAATTATGAGAGAAAGAGGAATTGATGAAAAAATCATTCACGCAGCTGCAAGTCACGGATATGCGATAACTGTTGATATAAAACCTGAACACATAATGGAAAAGGTACTCTATGCAACTGATGAGCTTTCGGGACTTATCGGCGCAGCTGCGCTTATGCGCCCTTCAAAAAGTGTTATGGATATAGAATTAAAATCTGTCAAGAAAAAATATAAAAATAAGAACTTTGCCGCAGGATGTTCACGAGAAGTAATTGAAAGAGGAGCAAAAATGCTTGGATGGACACTTGATGAGCTAATTAGTAAGACTATCCTTGCAATGAGAAGCGTTCCTGCATCAGATGAATAAAGTATTGTCGGTGAGGTGAGGTAATGCCAATTAAGGATATAGCGAATAAGGCAGGAGTATCGGCATCAACTGTGTCAAGAGTGCTGAACAATCCGGAATATAACAGCAAAAACGTGCAATTGCGAAATAGAATATTTGAAATTGCAAGGGATCTGAATTATGTTCCGAACGAAGCGGCAAGAAATCTTAAGGCGAATAAAAAAAGCTTGCGAAAAACCTACTATTTAAGTATACTGGTAACTCGTATAGATTCTGCAGAAGTTGATCCTTTTTGCAATGAGTTGGTAAGAAATATCGAAAGCGAAATATACAAAAGCATGTGCATTTTATCTAAAGTGGTCTATAAACCCATATTTTCAAATGAACGAAAATGCGAATCGGAAAATATCGGGGTTCAGCTGAATGCGCTGTTTAGCGATAAGCAAAAAACAAACGGTATTATCATTGTGGGGAAGTGCTGCAACAATGTGATTAAGGAACTGAAAAAGCGGTGCAGTAACTTGGTATCGGTGAACAGGAATCCTGTTAATTCTCTGATAGACGAGGTTGTCTGCGATGGAAGAAAAATAGCCGACAAGGCTGTAAAATATTTAGTTTCCCTCGGTCATCGAAAAATAGGTTATGTAGGTGATTGCCACAGCGAAGCAAGATTTAAAGGATGGCAGGAAGCACTTTCGGAGTGTAATCTCGAACAAAATATTGATTTTATGATTCAGGCTCAGCTCAGTGAGGAACAAGGCTTTGAAGCAATGAAAAAAATTATCGGCTTGGAGGATCGACCCACGGGAATATATTTTGCAAATGATATTATAGCTGTAGGTGCCTTAAAATGTCTTAACAGATACAGCGGAAGCTACTATCATCCGTCAATAATTTCTTCAGATGATATTGATGAGGCACAGTACACAAAGCCTATGCTTACCACGGTACACCTTCCAAAGGATGAAATGGCAAAGTTTGCGCTGCAGTTATTGCTTGACAGCATAAACAAGGGACACCGGACAATTACAAAAATTGAGTTTGAAAGTACACTTGTTGTTCGTGAAAGTTGTTCCTCAGTTGATAATTCAGTAAATTGTGAATACTATATATGATCGGACTACTTATCATATCATTATCAAGTTGAAGCCAATCTGATTTGTCTTGCTTAATAACCTGCTCCTATGGCTGAATATTCACGGTAAAAAAGTTCGGCTCCGAAAAAAATATTAAAATAAAGGAGAACAACACTATGGGGGAAAATAATCTTTCCTGTATTGAGCTAAATATCGACAGAATGACCTGTGCAAATTGTCAAAATCGCATACAGACAGCATTAATAAAGCTTGATGGTATAGTAAAGGCAGAGGTAAGCTTCAGTTTAGGAACCGCTTCTGTTGTTTTTGACAAAACAGTGATTACAACCGAAAAGATTATCGATTGTGTTAATGCGTTGGGATATAACGCAGTTGTCGGTACTCGAAACAAAAATATAAGCAGGGCAATAGTTTTTTTCTTTAATTATTCTTATAATTTATGCTGTGCTTCAACATTTCGGTTTGCTTAATTATCTTATACCGTCACAGTTGGCTGATAATGATATGGGGTACGGTATGCTTTTTTTACCGGACTGATTACGTCGGTGCATTGTATTGCTATGTGCGGAGGAATTAGTCTTTCGCAAAGTCTTCCGTCAGTGCAGGAAAAAGATGAAGACAGAAACAATAAAATCTTTATTTTACCGTCTTTGCTATACAATTTAGGACGGGTTATTTCTTATACTGCAGTCGGATTTATTTTAGGTTTGTTGGGAATGCTTATCAGCGGAAACAGCGAAACGGGTTTATCCTATCTTGTTCAGGGACTCCTTAAAATTTTTGCCGGTGTGTTTATGGTAATTATGGGCATCAATATGCTTGGAATTTTCCCGAAAATGCGGAAAATCAAAGTAAGGTTTCCTGCTTTTATATCTCGAAATTTGAATAAGGCGACAAAACGTTCTAAAACGCCATTATTGGTGGGTTTGCTTAACGGTCTTATGCCGTGTGGTGCCTTACAGTCTGTGCAGATTATAGCTTTGGCAAGCGGAAGCCCGTTTGTCGGCGCTTTATCAATGCTTATGTTCAGCTTGGGCACGATACCGCTTATGCTGGCATTGGGATCGATTGTATCTGCTCTCGGCAAAAGGTTTACAGGATTGGTTATGACCTTAGGAGCTGTACTTGTAGCTGTTCTCGGATTAGCCATGCTTTCTCAGGGTATAAGCTTATCCGGAGTATTTGATTCGGAGCTTTTGTTCGTTTGCGCGGTTATGTTTTTTGTTATAGGAACTGTCAATTGTATTCAGTTTAAAAAAATATCTACCAGCAGAATTATTACGGGTGCGTTGATTTTTTGTACGGTTGTCGGGATAATTTTATTAACTATGTCAAGCTCGACTGCTGTTAAAGAAGATAATTCCGAAAATATATCAAATGAAATTATTGACGGAAAGCAGGTTGTATATAGCACATTGTCATCGGGGCAATATTCCGATATTTATGTTAAAGTGGGAATTCCTGTGAAGTGGATTATAGATGCAACGGAGGACAGTATGAACGGCTGCAATTATAAAATGCTGATAGAAGAATTTGGGTTGGAGTATACATTTCACACAGGCGAAAACGTAATTGAATTTACTCCTAATAATGTCGGAAATTTCTCGTACAGCTGTTGGATGGGGATGATACAGGGACACATAACAGTAACAGAATGAAGGAGATGTTGATTTATGTCAAAAAAAGGAAAAACAGCGGCTGTTAAGTTTGTAATTATGATAACAGTGTTTGCAATGACGGTTTTAAGTTTTGCAGGCTGTTCTGGCAGGCAAAATAACAGCGAAAATTCTGCTCAAGTAATCAAGTCGGGTACATATCTTGAAATCTCTATAAGTGAAATTTCAGATACGGTCAGTTTTTATCCTGTTGAAGTTGACAATACAGAAATGGAAATTATTGCGGTTTTAGACAGCAGCGGAAACATAAGAACGGCTTTCAACACTTGTCAGGTATGCTATAGCTCGGGAAGAGGATATTATGAGCAAAGCGGTAATAAATTAGTTTGCCAAAACTGCGGTAATCAATTTTCCGTGGATGAAATAGGAATAGAGTCGGGTGGATGCAATCCTTATCCTATCTTAGAAGACGATAAAGAAACGACTGATGACACGGTTAAAATTTCATATGATTTTCTAAGTGAATCAGCAAGCTTGTTTGCAAATTGGAAAATAAGCTTTTAGCTTTTAGAGTCTGCAGGTGAAATTGCGCAACGACGATTGTAACCGCCGCAGGAGCCTTTTGCGGCTTAGGTTAAAAATTATCGCAGATAATAAAAATTTCAGCGGCAGGGAATTTTTCTCTGCCGCTCATTTCTGTATGCTTATGTTATATTAAGTCAAAGCAAATTTTCTTTTTCAAATGCTTGTTTTAAATCCTCAATAATATCTTCAATATCCTCTATACCGACACTGAAGCGAAAAAATCCGTTATGGAATTCATCCGGATAAAGATATTGTCTTTCGTCATTCTCACCTATAAAAACTATGAGGCTTTCATCGTGACCGAGGGAAACGGCAGGAGTGATTACTTTAAGATGACTTATAAATCTGTTGTGAGTATCATGGTCGGCTTTTATTCCGAAAGAAATCATTCCTCCGAATCCGGGAAACATCTGAGCCTTTGCAATATTGTGATTTGGATGGCTTTCAAGTCCGGGATATGCAACGAAGCTTACTCCGTTTACTGTTTGAAGATATTGGGCAACCGTTAATGCGTTTTCGTTGTGCTGCTTCATTCTGAGTGCAAGTGTAACAGCGCCTCTCATAATAAGCCATGCATTAAACGGACTTATTGTGCCGCCGAGATTGATTTGCAATTGGGTGCGAATAATATCCAAGTATTTCTTTTTGCCTATAATTGCGCCACCCATAGCATCGCCGTGACCGTTGATATATTTAGTGAGACTTTCAACAGAAAAATCCGCACCGAGCTCAATGGGACGCTGATTAAAAGGAGAGGCAAAGGTGTTGTCAACCGACAGGAGAGCACCGTTTTTGTGCGCTATTTCTGCAATAGCCTTAATATCGGAAATTGTAAGCGTGGGGTTCCCCGGGGTTTCAATATGAATAAGCTTAGTATTGGGCTTTATTGCTTTGCGAACAGCGTTTAAATCCGAGGTGTCAACGATTGTAGTTTCAATATGAAATTTACTGTTCAAAAGCTCGTTAAACAGTCTGTAAACAGCGATGTAGGTAACGCTTGAAAATATAACGTGATCTCCGCTTTTAAGCAAAGCAAAAAATAAACCCGATAGGGCGGCAACACCGCTTGCAAGGACAATGCAATCCTCTCCGCCCTCTAAAGAGGCGAGCTTTTCCTGTAGGTATTGCTGATTAGCACCGCCGTTGCGAGTATATAGATTTTTGCCTGCATCGCTCCAATTAAGCTTGCTGGAATCATAAGGAAGCTCATAGCTGTTTGCCGTAGTAATAGGGCGCTTGATAGCCCCTGTTTCGGAATCAACATCATTTCCCGTATGAATGGCTCTGGTTTGAAATCCAAATTCATCTCCGTATACTCTTTTTTTATAGCCATAGCCGGTCTCCTTTCAATTTACAAAATATCATATAATTCCTATATAATAACTATGATATAAAACAATTATATTGTTTTTTAACCGACTTGTCAACAGAAAATTTATAAAAAAATCCCCTATTTTAAGCAGGGGGTTAACTAAAACTAAAGCTAAAAGTAATTAAATTACATAATTATCAGCGCTGCGTTTTTGCTGTTCATCAATGATATCCTGAATGGTTATTCCGTAAAGATAATCATGAATTACTTTGTTTAAGCCTTTCCATACCGGCAAAGTGGGACATTCCGCACTTCGTTCGCATCCTACTGGGTTATAATCAAGGCAAACGACCGGAGACAGTCCTCCCTCTGTAAGCGCAAGAATTTCTCCCACGGTGTACTTGTCGGGGGATTTTGTAAGCTTATATCCACCTTGATATCCTCGGCTTGCATTTAATATATCCGATCTGTTTAGAATGGGAACAATCTGTTCAAGATATTTTTTTGAAATGTTTTGACGGGCGGCAATGTCTTTAAGCGTAATATATCCGTCTTCACTGTGTTCGGCAAGATCAATGAGCATTCGTAGCGCATATCGTCCTTTAGTTGAAATTTTCATAGCGTAAATCTGCCTTTCATTTATTTGACTTAATAATACCATAATTTAAATATACTTTCAAGAGGTAGGATTTAGCTTATTTATTTGCAAAATATTATTTAAGATATGCTATTTTGCAATATTGCTGTGGAGAATTTTTGGAGCTTTTTAACGAAAAAAATTCAAAGTATTGACAAACGATAAAACGGAGTATATTATTAAAAACATACTAAACATACGAAAATAGTAGGAAATATGGTTGCGGTATGAATTTCCGGAGATTCTGCTCACAGTTATTCTTATTTGACAAGTTTAGTAAATATTTTTTATTAAGGAGAGAAAAATATGAAAACGAAAAGAATTGCAAGCATTATATTGGCGATAGTATTAACTATGACGGTATTTGCCGGCTGCGGCAGCACGGACACTGCAAGCGATGACACTGCAAGCAGCAGTGAAACGGTTACCCTTACAAATGTTTCTTACGACCCCACAAGAGAACTCTATGCCGCTTATAACGAAATATTTGCAGAGCATTGGAAAGAGGAAACAGGTCAGGATGTTGAAATTACACAGTCTCACGGTGGTTCGGGCTCACAGGCACTTGAGGTTGCCAATGGACTTGAAGCTGATGTTGTTACCCTTGCTCTTGAATATGACGTAAATTCAGTCAGAGATGCCGGACTTATTGATGACGGTTGGATTGATGAGTTTGATAATGACAGCGCTCCCTATACCTCTACGATAGTATTTCTTGTAAGGAAAGGAAATCCTAAAAACATTACCGATTGGGATGATTTGATTGGCGAGGATGTCGGTATTATCACCCCTAATCCCAAGACTTCCGGCGGAGCAAGATGGAATTATCTTGCGGCTTGGGCATATGCAGATGACCTTTACAACGGTGATGAAACCCAAATTAAAGACTTCATGAAAAAGCTATATGAGAATGTTCTTGTTCTTGATTCCGGTGCAAGAGGAGCTACAACAAGCTTTGTTGAAAACGGACAGGGAGATGTGCTCATTGCGTGGGAAAACGAGGCATTCCTTTCAATAGAGGATTATCCCGACGAATATGAAATTGTTACTCCGAGTATCAGTATTCTTGCTCAGCCCTCTGTAGCAATTGTTGACGAGGTTGTTGATCAGAGAGGTACCAGAGAGGTTGCAACCGAATATTTAAGCTATTTATATTCGGATGAAGCTCAGAGAATTGCCGGTGATAATTATTACCGGCCGTCAAATGAAGAGATTCTTAATGAATACTCAGATGTGTTTGATTTGGACATAAATCTTGTAACCATTGATGATTTCGGTGGTTGGGACGAAGCTCAGGAAACGCACTTTACAGACGGAGGAGTATTTGACGAAATTTACGAAGAATAAGGTGCAAAAACAATGAAAAGAGCAAATAAAAGAGTAATACCGGGATTCGGACTTTCAATGGGTGTTACCTTAACAATTTTAAGTCTGATAGTGAGATTTCCGTTGGCATCACTTGTACTTTACACGGCACAGATGAGCTTAAGTGAAATAATTGAAACAATAACACGAAAACGTGTTCTTTCAAGCTTCTATGTGAGCTTTATCACAGCACTTATTGCTTCTGTAATTAACGCTGTGATGGGAGTAATCCTTGCTTGGGTTCTTGTAAGATATGATTTTCCGTTTAAACGTATTCTTGACGGTATGCTTGAGCTTCCGTTTGCGCTTCCTACGGCGGTAGCCGGTATTTCTCTTACTGCTCTTACTGCCGATACGGGAATAATCGGCAAATTCTTTGCACAGTTCGGAATCAAAATAGCATACACTAAAATCGGCATAACCGTAGCTCTGGTGTTTGTGGGAATACCATTTGTTGTGCGTGCCGTTCAGCCAGTACTAGAAAAGCTTGACACCTCATATGAGGAAGCGGCGGGAGTTCTCGGCGCAAGCAGAACAAGAACATTTTGGAAGGTAATTTTCCCTGAAATTATACCTGCGGTATTTACCGGATTCGGTCTTGCGCTCGGAAGATACTTCGGAGAATACGGCAGTGTAGTTTTCATTGTGGGCAATATGCCCTATGAAACGGAAATAGCGCCGCTTATAATCAGGTCTGAGCTTCAGGAGTATGATTACGCAAGCGCAACTGCAATAGCTTTAGTTATGCTTGTGTTTTCATTTTTGGTTTTATTTTTGACAAACCTTGTTCAGCACAGAAGTTCACGAATTTTAAAGGGGAGAAATTAAATGTATGAAAATAAGTCCGGTTCAAAAATTTTAAAATGGGTACTTATTGCAATATGTGTTGTTTTTGCATTTTTAATGCTGGTTCTGCCTTTAATTACCGTTATTGCCGAAGCACTGAGCAAGGGATTGAGCGCATACTTAGATGCAGTAACCGATGAATATACAGTCAGTGCGACTTTACTTACGATTGAAGCAACAGTTTTTGCGGTTGTGATAAACACGGTGTTCGGCTTGTTTACATCGTGGTTAATTACAAAATTTCAATTCAGAGGAAAAAACTTCTTACCACGCTGATTGATATTCCCGTAACCGTATCTCCGATTATTGCCGGCTTAATCTTTTTGCTCACTTATGGCAGACAGAGTGCAATATATCCCTATTTGCAGAGTATAGGATTTCAAATAGTTTTTGCAGTGCCGGGAATAATTTTGGCAACAGTATTTGTGACATTCCCGTTTATATCAAGAGAGTTAATACCCGTTCTTGAATCGCAGGGAACCGATGAAGAGGAAGCCGCTGCACTTATGGGAGCCGGCGGATTCAGAATATTCAGAAAGATTACGTTTCCGCATATCAAATGGGCGCTGCTTTACGGAATTGTGCTTTGTACGGCAAGAGCAATGGGAGAATTCGGCGCAGTTTCGGTTGTATCGGGACATTTAAGAGGAAAGACAAACACTTTGCCGCTCCACGTTGAGATTTTGTTTAACGAATTTCAGTACACTTCTGCGTTTGCGGTATCATCAATTCTTGTAATTCTTGCTGTTATTTTGTTGGTTATAAGAAATATCGTTGAGTACAGAGGAAAGAAGGCTGCATAAATGTATGTTGAACTAAAAAATATAAATAAAAGTTTTGGCAGCTTTAAAGCGTCCGACAATGTGAGCTTTGGCATTGAAAAAGGAAAGCTTATAGGACTTTTAGGCCCCAGCGGAAGCGGAAAGACAACAATTCTGAGAATGATAGCAGGACTTGAATCTCCCGACAGCGGAGAAATAATTATTGACGGAAAGCTTGTGAATAATGTACCTGCAAGCAAGCGCGGCATAGGGTTTGTATTTCAAAACTATGCGCTGTTTCGCTATATGACGGTTTATGATAATATCGCTTTCGGACTTACCGCGCAAAAAGTCGGCAAAAAGGACATTGATAAAAGAGTAAGAGAGCTTGTATCGCTGATAGGATTGGAAGGACTTGAAAAACGCTACCCGAGTCAGCTTTCGGGCGGACAAAGACAAAGGGCTGCGTTTGCAAGAGCGCTTGCTCCGAATCCCAACCTCCTTTTGCTTGATGAGCCTTTTGCAGCTATTGACGCAAAGGTAAGGCAGGAGCTGAGAAGCTGGCTTAAAGATATGATAGAAAAGCTCGGAGTGACAAGTATTTTTGTTACTCATGATCAGGATGAGGCAATCGAGGTTGCTGATGAAATAATCATAACCAATAACGGCAGGATTGAGCAAAAAGGTACTCCGCTTGAGGTTTATCAAAATCCGCAGACGTCGTTTACCGCTTCATTCTTCGGTCAGCCCTCGGTGCTCGCCGATTATCAAAAATTCCGTACCTTTGAAAAAATTGATAATGTAGATAATACATTTGTTCGCCCGGAATTTATCAGGATAACAAAAATGGGCGAGGATGTAATTTACAAGTCCTCTGCAACGGAGGGAATCGTTGAAAAGGTTTCCTTCAGAGGAGATTCCATTGAATTAAAAATCAGGGCAAACGGAGTTGTGCTCACGGCAAAACGCAAGCTTGAAGAGGATAAAATAGAGGTTGGAGAAAAGGTAAATGTGTTTATTTACAAGCTTTTTGCAACTTCAGGTGACAAGGTATATTTGCTTGAAAATAAGGCGCTGCAAGAAAACTCGGTAGTTATCTGATTTTTCTGTTTCACATACGACAAAGCGAGGGTTTACCGTATATGTTTTGTATAAGTATAAGCTATAAAAGGGCAGGTGCAGAATTTCGCAAACGCTTTGCGTTTACACCTGAAGTTCAACGCATAATATTGTCTGAACTTATGAACAGCAGCGATATTTCTCAGTGCATTTTATTGTGCACCTGCAATAGGACAGAATTATATTATTGCGGAAATGAAAATTCATATCCGATTGCACAAAACATATTTGCAAAGTACGGAAAAACCGATATTGAGAGACTTATGCCGTATTTGATGAGCTTTAACGGTGAAAATGCAATTTATCATCTGTTTAAGGTCACATGCGGAATAGATTCAATGGTAATCGGTGAAGATGAAATTCTCGGTCAAGCGAAAAGTGCATATGCCCTTTCAAAAGAACTCGGTGCAGCGGATTATGAATTAAATATGATTTTTCAATCCGCCTTTGCCTGTGCAAAGAAAATCAAAACGCAGACAATGCTTTCAAAAACCTCTATTTCTGTTGCAACCCTTGCGGCTAACGAAGCGGTAAGGCTCGGAAAAAATGCGAATATATTTATTATCGGTGCAACCGGCAAAATCGGCTCAACCGTGCTGAAAAATTTACTTTCACACAAAAATCTTAATGTGATTGCCGCCTCAAGACAGCACAACTCCGAATTTGATTTTTTGAAAAACAATTCACAAATTAAGACGGTCGATTATGCCCGGCGTTACGAATATATAGATAATGCGGACTGTGTTATCAGCGCTACAAGCAGTCCGCATTATACAATTACGTTGTATGATTTTAAGAAGAATATTAAGAGAAATAAAAAACGGCTTTATATAGACCTTGCCGTCCCTCCGGATATTGACAAGTGCATTACGGAGATAAAAGATGCAAGATTGATTGATATAGATTATTTTGAGCAGCTTGCAAAGGAAAACAATTTACTGAAGATTGAAAGTGTTGAATCGGCTAAAAATATAATTGCAGCTGAGGTTGACGTGTTGAAAAAAGACTTGTTATTCCGCAAATTTCTGCCTTATCTTGAGAATGTGAAGGATTATCTTTCAAGTGTTTCTGTTGAAACGATTTTATATAAGCTGAAAGCACAAATCAGTGCAGAGCAATTTTCCGCAGTCCTTGACGTATTAAAGGGTTGCACAGGGCAGGTGTGATTATGGGGTACTTTCCCTTTTTTATTGACATTAAAGACAAAAATTGCGTTATTGTCGGTGGCGGAAGAATTGCTTTGCAAAAGCTTGAAAAAATAATTTTGTTTAATCCGAAGGTTACTGTTATTGCGCCCGATATCTGCGATGAAATAAAAAAATATGACGTAGAAATCAAATGCAGAAAATTTGATGACAGTGACATTAACGGGGCGGTTGCGGTAATATCCGCCTCCGACGATGAAAAACTGAACGCACATATTTTTGAACTGTGCACATCGCAAAATATTTTGGTCAATACGGTGGATGACAAATCAAAATGCGGCTTTATTTTTCCTGCAATCGTAAAAAAAGGCGATGTTGCCGTGGGTATTTCCACCTCAGGGCAAAGTCCGCTGTACGCAAAATATTTACGCAAAAAAATTGAAAAGATATTTGAAGAAATAAATCTCGAGGCAATAGATGTTTTAAGCCGATTTCGTCCGATAATTAAGGAGTGCATAAAATCGGGGTATTTGCGTAAAAAAGTTAATGAAGAAATTTTGAATCTGTGCATTAGCTCGGACAAATGTCCCGATGATGAACGGATTTTTAATATTATAGAAAATGAAGTCGGAGGCAGCAGTGAAAATTAAAATCGGTACAAGAAGAAGCAAGCTCGCAATGGCACAGACAAATCTGGTTGTAGAGGAATTGCATAAAAAATTCAGCGATATAGAAACAGAGGTTATCCCTATTGTTACGGAGGGAGATGTTGTCCTTGATAAGCCGCTTACTCAAATCGGCGGCAAAGGAATTTTTGTCGCTGAAATTGAATATGCCGTTTTAAATAAAATGATAGATATAGCTGTTCACAGCGCTAAGGATTTACCTGTAAGTCTTGAAAGCGGAGCTGAAATTTCAGGTGTTTTAAAACGCGGCGATTATCGTGACGCTCTCGTAACGCTTCCGAACACAGAAATAAACAACACCTCGTTTTTTACTGTCGGAACAAGCAGTGTCCGCCGAGCTCAAAATATGAAAAATCTCTATCCGAATGTAAAGGTTAAAGATATAAGAGGTAATGTTGATACACGACTGAAAAAGCTTAAGAACGGTGAATATGATGCGATAATATTGGCAGCGGCAGGGCTGAAAAGGTTAGGTGTTTATGAAAGTGACGAGTATAACGTAACTGCGTTTGATTACAATGACTTTCTCCCATCGCCCTGTCAGGGTATTATTGCGATTGAAAGCCGAAAAAACGACTTTGTTACGCCGATTGTTAAAGAGATAAACGATATTGATACCTTCCACTCATTTGAAACGGAGCAAAGCGTTCTCCGCTTGCTTAACACCAATTGTTCAATGCCAGTGGGGGCATATTCTAAAGCTGCTGACGGCATAATTGAATTGACCGTTTCAAACAGTTCGGACAGAAAAATATCGGGAACGGCGGAAATTGTCAACCGTTTTCGCCTTGCAGAGGAGCTGATTTCAAAGCTATGAGTAGAAAAGGTAAGGTATTCCTTGTCGGAGCAGGATGCGGAGATTACGATTTGATAACTCTCAGAGGGATGGCTCTGCTTGAAAAATGCGAAGTTGTTGTTTATGACAGCCTGACAGACAATCGGCTGCTTGATTTTGTCCCGCCAAGTGCCGAGAAAATCTGTGTCGGCAAGCGCGCAGGAAATCATAGCGAAAAGCAGGAAAATATAAATAATCTTCTTGTGCGAAAGGCCTCTGAGGGCAAAACCATCGTGCGGCTTAAGGGTGGTGACCCCTTTGTTTTCGGCAGGGGCGGTGAGGAAATACTCTCCCTACAGGCAAACGGAATAGAATACAGCATCGTACCCGGAATTTCATCATCAATTGCTGTTCCCGAGCTTGCGGGAATCCCCGCTACTCACCGTGAAATAAGCCGAAGCGTTCATATAATTACAGGTCATACCTCCGAGGATTTGCTTCCGGATGATATGAACAAATATGCGGCTCTCAGCGGTACCCTTGTGTTTTTAATGGGTTTAAAGAATTTAAAGCGAATTTCTCAAGCATTGATTTCCTGCGGCAAGGATAAAAATACTCCGTCTGCGGTAATTTCAAACGGTGCAAGCGCAAGCCAAAAAATTGTAAAAGGAAAGCTGAAAAATATTGCCGATAATGCCGAAAAGGCAGAGATAAAATCACCGGCAACTACAGTTATCGGTGATGCAGCGGCATTTGACTTTTTGCCGACAATTAAGCTGCCGCTGAATAATATAACGGTTACTGTTACGGGCACAATAAACCTTGTAAAAAAGCTGTCGGTACAGTTTGAAAATCTCGGCGCAAAGACGGAAAATATGAATCATCTTGACGTTATTGAATACGCTGAAAATCAAGACTTTGACAATGCACTTTTGAATATCGGTGCTTACGGAGTAATTGCGCTTACAAGTATTAACGGCGCTGAAATATTTTTTGAAAGACTGTTATATCTCAATATTGATATAAGAAGTCTTTACAATGTTAAATTTGCGATAATCGGCAGCGGTACGGCGGAAGCACTTAAAAGCCACGGCATTATTGCGGACATTATCCCCGATGTATATATCGCCGAGGCACTATCGAGAGAGATAGTAAATAAGGTGCCGAATAATGAAAAAATACTGATTTTGCGTGCCGAACAAGGTTCATCTCTGCTGACAGAAAATTTAGACAAGGCAAAAAAGATATATGACGATATAAAAATTTATGACGTAAAAAGCAACGGAAAGAAAACCGATAATACAGAAATAACAACCGATTTTCTGACCTTTGCAAGCTCATCGGGAGTTAATGCCTTTTTTGAAAGCGGCTGCAAAATTTCTTCCGAAACAAAGCTTGTGTGTATCGGAAACTCTACGGCAGAAACTTTGAAAAGGTACGGTGTAAACAATCTTTTAATTGCCAAAACACAGAATGTATCGGGAATAATAGATACAATACTACGGGAGGTAAAAAATGAACAGATTCAGACGTCTGAGAAAAAATAAGCAGATTCGCAGACTTGTGCGTGAAACTCAGCTTAACAAAAGCGATTTGATATACCCCGTTTTTGTTGCTGAGGGGAAAAACATAAAAAATCCTGTTGACTCAATGCCCGGCGTGTATCAATATTCTGTTGACATGCTCGATGAAATACTCGTACAGATTGATGAAAGCCAAATTCCCGGACTCTTGATTTTCGGAATTCCTGCACATAAGGACGAGTTAGGTACCGCCGCATACGATGACAATGGAGTTACTCAACAGGCGATACGCCGTATAAAGCTGAATTATCCGGATCTGCTTGTAATTGCCGATGTGTGTCTTTGCGAATACACTTCTCACGGTCATTGCGGAGTTGTGTGCGAGGATAAAATTTTAAATGATGAAACCTTGCCTCTGCTTTCAAAAATGGCTGTAAGCCTTGCAAAATCGGGTGCAGACATAATTGCACCTTCGGATATGATGGACGGCAGAGTTGCGGCTATAAGAAATGCACTTGATGAGAACGGATTTATTGATACACCGATACTTTCGTACAGTGCAAAATTTGCATCTGCTTATTATTCGCCGTTCCGTGACGCGGCGGATTCTGCGCCCGGCTTTGGTGACAGAAGATCCTATCAGATGGACGGGGCAAACGGGCGTGAAGCTCTCAGAGAAATTGAAGACGATATTTCCGAGGGAGCGGATATGGTAATGGTTAAGCCTGCCCTTGCGTATCTTGATGTGCTTAAAGCGGCCCGTGACAGATTTGATTTGCCGATTGCTGCTTACAATGTCAGCGGAGAATATACTATGGTGAAGGCGGCGGCACAGCTTGGTTGGATTGACGAAAAATGCATTGTCATGGAAAATCTCACTGCCGTAAAAAGAGCAGGTGCTGATATTATAATAACCTATCACGCATTAGATGCGGCAAAGTGGCTGGAGGAAGACAAGTGAATACAAGTAAATCCCGAAAATTGTACGAAAAAGCGCAGAAATTTATGCCGGGCGGTGTAAACAGTCCGGTGCGTGCGTGTTATTCTGTCGGCAAAAGTCCATTGTTTATTGACAGGACGTCGGGAGATAAGATTTATGACGTTGACGGAAACGAGTACATTGACTATGTTTGTTCGTGGGGACCGAATATTCTCGGACATAATCGTCCGGAGGTTATAGAGGCGGTAATCAGAAGCTGTGAAAAGGGCTTGACCTTCGGCACTTGCCACGAGAATGAAATTATACTTGCTGAGATAATACAGAAACATATGCCGTCAATGGAGCTTTTAAGATTTGTAAATTCAGGCACAGAGGCAGTTATGAGTGCAGTCCGTGTTGCCAGAGGATACACTCACCGTGACAAAATCATAAAATTTGAAGGTTGTTATCACGGACATTCCGACGGTCTGCTCGTAAAATCGGGGTCGGGACTTCTCACAAACTCAATTCCCGACAGTGCAGGTGTACCTAAGGGTTATACAGACAATACCTTGCTTGCGAAATATAACGATGAATCGTCGGTTAAAAAGCTGTTTGATAAGTACAGCGGTGATATAGCCTGCGTGATAGTCGAGCCTTGTGCGGCAAATATGGGTGTGGTTCCTCCGAAAGCCGGCTTTTTAAAATTCCTGCGTGAAATTACAAACAAGAACAATGCGCTTTTGATTTTTGACGAGGTTATAACGGGTTTTCGCCTTAGCATAGGCGGAGCGCAAAAGCTTTACGGAGTAACTCCCGATTTGACTGCGCTCGGCAAGATTGTAGGCGGAGGAATGCCGCTTGCCGTGTACGGCGGAAAAAGAGATATTATGCAGTGCCTTGCACCGCTCGGTTTTGTATATCAGGCAGGTACTCTTTCGGGAAATCCAATAGCCGTTTCGGCAGGACTTGCTACGCTGAAAGCTATTGAAAGTGAACCCGACTTGTATAAAAAGCTTGACAAAAAGGCGGAGAATATAGAAAACGCAATGAAATGCGCAGGATTAAAAGTCAATCGTGCAGGTTCGCTGATAACAGCGTTTTTTCCGATACGAAGGTAACAGATTATGAAAGCGCAAAAACCTCTGATACCGCCGAGTATGCCGAGTATTTTAGATATATGCAGGATAACGGAATCAATATTGCACCGTCACAGTTTGAAGCTATGTTTTTATCAGAGGCACACAGCGACGATGATATAAAATACACTGCAGACGTAATAAAAAATTTCAGATAAAAATCAGTAGTTATCAGGTCATACGAATAACAAGCCGAAGAAAAAGCAAAGCCCTATTCCTTGACAATTAAGTCATATGGGAATAGGACGTTTGCGGTTTGTATATTCAAATGTGCTGTCTGCATAGCCTGGATATATGCGGTTATATGTAGTACATAAAATTTTGATTGCTTTCCGCCATAGCCTCACTGCATTTTTGCACTATTTTTTCAAGCGTAATATTTTCAGCGTATGATTGCATTTTATCGATTGATTTCTTCCAAAAAAGCTCATAAACGGTGTTGTTAATGACAGTGCAGCTGTCGTTATTGTCAAAATAACAGTCGTTTAAAATTGTTATGTCAAGGGCGTTAATAATATCTTTAAGCGTAATTTCATCGGTTTGCCTTGATATTGCATATCCGCCTCGGCAGCCTTTCGTGCTTTGTATAAGATTCGCCTGGCGCAATGAAGGCAGAATTTGTTCAAGGTATTTTATTGAAATATTACGGCGTTTTGATATGCTTTCTACTGTTACCGACTCGCCGTTTACGGAATGGAGTGATATGTCTACAATTGCGACAATGCCGCATTCAACCTTCTTGGAAATTTTCATTTTCGCTCTCCTTATCAAAAACTTATAAATCATATGTTATTACTAAGTATAAATCGAAATTTTAAATTTTGCAAGTATTTATTAAAAAAATATCTAAATCGGAACTAAGTAGGTTTGCCTAAAATTATCTTCTGAAAAATTTTGGAAATTACAAAAATGAACAATAAGATAAACAAAATATAGAAAACCTATTGACTTAGTAAGAAAAGAGATATATAATTATCGGGTAACGAAAAATTTAAGCAAAAGCATGGACGGTGATAATATGAAGTTTAATACTGCGCTGCTGCATAGTGGCTATGACAGAGAGAAATCCACCGGCTCAACGATTATACCCATTTATCAAGTCAACGCTTTTTCTCAGGATTCAGCTGAAAAGCTTGAAAAGGTATTTAATGATAAGGCTTACGGCTATGCCTATTCA
>JAJQDK010000077.1:0-4000 GCA_021202245.1 Clostridiales bacterium | reverse complement strand
ATTCACGCATAAGCAACCCCACGGTTAATTCATTTGAAATGCGTATGTCATCGCTTGAAAACGGAATCGGAGCTGTAGCGTGTTCATCCGGTATGGCTGCTGTTACGCTTGCGCTTCTCAATATTTTGGAATCCGGAGATGAAATTATAGCAAGCTCCGGTTTGTTCGGCGGAACGATTGATTTGTTTTCCGATTTACAGCCGTTCGATATTAAAACTCTTTTCACTGATGAGATGACGGTTGAGGGTATAAAACCGTTGATTACTGATAAAACTAAAGCCGTATTTGCCGAACTGATAGGAAACCCGAGGCTTGATGTCATTGATTTAAAAAGCGTTTCAGATTTTGTGCACACCTGCAAAATACCGCTTATAATTGACAGTACAACGGCAACGCCTTATCTTGTCCATCCGTTTGAATACGGTGCGGACATTGTGATTCATTCTTCATCTAAGTATATTAACGGCGGTGGAAATTCCATAAGCGGCATCATTATAGACAGCGGAAATTTTTCGTGGGATTATGATAGGTATTCGGGACTTGCTAAATATAAAAAATATGGTAAGTTTTCATATCTTGCCAAGCTTAAAGACGGAATATGGCGAAATGTCGGCTGTTGTCTTGCGCCTATGAATGCTTTTTTAAATTCAATCGGTCTTGATACACTCGGACTGCGAATGGAACGCCTTTGCAGCAACGCGTTAAAATTAGCTCAGTTCCTTGACTGCTATAACGATATAAAGGTCAATTATCCTGCATTGAATTCAAGCCGGTATTATCCTCTTGTATCAAAAATGTTCGGCGGCAGAGGCGGAGCGATTCTGACAATAAGAGTCGGAAGCAAGGAACGTGCTTTCAGAATTACAAACAATTTGAAGTATGCGATAAATGCAACTAATATCGGAGATATCCGAACCCTTGTAATTCATCCCGGCAGCACGATATATACACATAATTCACAAGAAAGAAAATTAAGCGCAGGTGTGTATGATGATACCCTGAGAATAAGTGTAGGAATTGAAGATATTGACGATTTGATTTTCGACTTCAAACAGGCAATAGAAAATTCATAAGGAGAAATGGTTATGGGTGTTGATTATGCGATATTAAAAAAAGGCGGGTTTATGCGGCAAAAGCAAAAAAATAATTTTTCGCTCAGACTTCGTGTGGTAGGCGGAAATCTTAACGCAAAACAGCTTTCTGCTATTTCTGAGGTTTCCGAAAAGTTTGGTGAGGGATATGTACATCTCACTTCAAGGCAGAGCGTTGAAATCCCTTTTATAAAGCTTGATGAAATTGACAATGTAAAGGCTATGCTGGCAAAGGGCGATGTTGAACCCGGCGTGTGCGGACCGAGGGTAAGGACCGTGACTGCGTGTCAGGGCTCGGCTATATGTCCGAGCGGATGTATTGATACATATGCCCTTGCAAAGGAGCTGGACAACCGCTATTTTGCAAGGGAATTGCCGCATAAGTTTAAATTCGGAATTACAGGTTGTCAGAACAACTGCCTTAAAGCCGAAGAAAATGATTTGGGAATAAAGGGCGGCATAATGGTAAGCTGGAAGGAAAAGGATTGTATCGGCTGCGGCGTTTGCGAAAAGGCGTGCAGGAGCGAGGCAATTACTATTGAAAACGGCAAAATTATTGTTGATGAAAGCAAATGCAATTTCTGCGGACGGTGCTGTAAGTCCTGTCCTACCGATGCGTGGGATACGACAAACGGATACATTGTTTCCTTCGGAGGACTGTTCGGCAACTGCATAAGCACGGGCTATACAATAATTCCGTTTATTGAGGATCACGAAAGGCTTATGAAGGTCTGCGATGCGGCTATACAATTCTTTGAAGACAATGCAGAAGCAGGAGAACGCTTTAAGTTTACTCTTGATCGCCTGGGAAAAGAAAAATTTGAAGCAAGGATACGGGAGGCATATAATGGCTGATTTTATTATAGATGATACGGTCGACATTACCGATGTGGTATGTCCCACAACTTTTGTAAAGGCTAAAATTGCTCTTGAAGAGCTTGACGAGGGACAGATACTTTCAATCAGAATGAACGACGGAGAGCCGGTTTTGAATGTTCCGAGAAGTATCAAGGATGAGGGGCATTAGATTTTGAAGCTTAGCAGCAATAACGACGGCACATATGATTTGATTGTAAAAAAGGTTGGTGATTAAGTGTCGGTTCGTATAAGCAAAGATAACTTCGGCAATGAAGTGCTTGAAAGCGATAAACTTGTAATAGCAGATTTTTATTCGGACAGCTGCGTTCCCTGCAAGCGTATTGCGCCACTTCTTGCCGAGGTTGAGGAAGAAAATAAAGACAGCGTAAAGCTTGTAAAGGTTAATATAAATTTTGATTCGGAACTTGCTCATGAATTTGAGGTCCAGTCGTCGCCCACGCTTGTGTTTTTTAAAAACGGAGAGGAAAAATCGCGGCTGACGGGTTTAGTGAATAAGTCAGAAATATCCGATATTATAAACGATTTAAGGTAAAAGGAGTCCAATTATGATTATTACAGTTTCGGGAGTAAAAAAAGAAGTTGCAGACGGCTTAACGGTTGCGCAGCTTGTTATTGATGAAAAGGTTGAAACGCCACAATATATTACGGTTACAATCAATGATGAGTTTGTTGAAAACAGCGAATTTGCAGACACGACGATAAAAGACGGGGATGTGATTGAGTTTCTGTACTTTATGGGGGGCGGTCGATAATGACGTTTACAAATGAACAGATAGAGCGTTATTCCCGACACATTATACTCAAAGAGGTCGGTTCTAAGGGCCAGAAAAAACTGCTTAATTCAAGAGTGCTTATAATAGGCGCAGGAGGCCTCGGCGCACCTGCCGCAATGTATCTTGCGGCGGCAGGTGTAGGGACTATCGGAATTGCAGATGCCGACGAGGTTGACCTCTCAAATCTTCAAAGACAGATTATCCACGCAACTAAGGATGTCGGAAAGGCAAAAGTGCTTTCGGCAAAGGAAACAATGATAGCAATGAATCCCGATGTGAAGGTAAATACCTACAGAACCTTTGTCATGAGTGAAAATATTACAGAACTCATAGAGGATTATGATTTTATCATAGACGGCACCGATAATTTTCCTGCAAAATTTTTGATAAATGATGCCTGCGTTATGGCGCAAAAGCCGTTTTCGCACGCAGGAATTATTCGATTTCAGGGTCAGCTTATGACCTATGTGCCGAACGAGGGACCATGCTATCGCTGTGTGTTCCGTGACCCACCGCCGAAGGATGCTGTTCCCACTTGCAAACAGGCCGGTGTAATAGGTGCAATGGGCGGTGTAATCGGAAGCTTGCAGGCTATGGAGGCAGTCAAATATATTTTGGGTGTAGGAGAATTACTCACGGGATATTTGCTTACCTATGATGCCCTTAAAATGGAGTTCAGAAAGGTTAAGCTTCCGAGCAATACGGATAACTGCCCTGTGTGCGGAAAAAATCCGACAATAACAGAGCTTATCGACTATGAACAGGCGGAATGCGACGGTGCAGGATTATGATAAAGATTTCTAAAACAGATTATAAAAAAATCCTTGCCCACGCAGAAAAAGAATTCCCGAATGAGGCTTGTGGCTTGATTGCAGGAGTAATTGACGGCAACGATAAAATCATTCAAAAGGTGTATTTACTTACTAATATTGATAATTCAAACGAGCATTTTTCTCTCGATCCCAAGGAGCAGCTTGCCGCAATAAAGGATATGCGCACTTCAAATTTTGCTCCCCTCGGCAATTGGCATTCTCATCCCGAGTCACCTTCAAGACCGTCGGACGAGGACAAACGTCTTGCCTATGACAGCAAGGCAAGCTATATGATATTGTCACTTATGGACAGTAAAAATCCGGTGCTTAATTCTTTTAAAATTGTCGGAGATAAGGCGGAAAAGGAAAAGCTTGTAATAATGTGATGTAAAAATTACGGAGGAATTATGTACGATACTGTGATACTCGGCAGCGGGCCGGCAGG
>JAJQDK010000140.1 GCA_021202245.1 Clostridiales bacterium | reverse complement strand
CTGCGCATAAACAACAGTCGGCACTCCGACAGCTATCACGTGCACCCCGATGGTTTCCTTGGTGATTTTTGTTCGGTGATTGCCCACACCTGCTCCGGGCGATATTCCGGTGTCGCTTATTTGCAGGGTACAGCCCAATCTTTCAAGTCTGCGTGAAGCAAGCGCATCTATCGTCACCACAGCATTGGGACGTATACGCTTTACAACACTCAAAATATACTCGCCCGTTTCTATTCCCGTCTGCCCGGTAACTCCCGTCTGCATAACCGCCACGGGACGAAGGCGGTCAAGTCCTGTAGCTTCGGCAATTTCTCCGGTTATATGTCGGGTAGCCAGCACCCGTGAGCTTGTCTTGGGACCGAGAGAGTCGGGAATTATCTCCGGATTGCCGAGTCCCACCACCAGCACAAGTCCGTTTACGGGCAAAAGCCTGCGTATTTCTCTTCCGATTGTCACAAGGCGTTCGTCGGTTTCGGTAAAATTATCCGTCAGGGACGGAAGCTCAATCGTGATATACGTTCCTGCTTCCTTGCCGAGCGCCTGCTGCGCCCTTTGAGTTTTAACCCGCAGGCGTGAAATTTCAAGCCCGTTTTCACTGTAGGTTTTGTATTCAATTCCGTTAATATTTTCGCCTGCAATTTCTCTTGCCTCAACCGCAAGGTCTGTTCTTAGCTCCATTCAATCAATTCCTTCCATAATTTTTCATATATATTATTGATAAATATTGCGGTTATATTCTTTACAAAATAAACTGCGTTTGCTATAATAAGTGCAATATATTTTGCGGACAAGACAGCATTGCTCCGCTTCGATAATAAAATCCGGAGGTTTGAATATGCAACAGAAGAAGTTAGTTAAATCCATCGCAGTAATTTCTGCTGTAAGCCTTGCCCTGCTGTCCTCGATTGTCGGTGCAGGTGCGGCAGTCATAGACGACGGCGCTCTATCTGCCATAGAAATTCAAACGCTTGATTCGGCAAACAGCTCGTCCAAAGCTCTGCTCAAAGCTTCAACCCTCCCCTCTTTCTACAGCTCAAAGGATTTGGGCTATGTAACCGAGGTTCAAACTCAAAAGTACAACGACTGCTGGACCTACGCAGGCCTCGGCGCCTATGAGTCAAAGCTGCTGTCAAGCGGTATTTCGGTTGGGCAGATGTCCTCCGACCATCTCAATCTGTGGGCAACCACAAGGCTCAACGGCACCGGCTGGCAGCGCAATATATCGGGCGGAGGATATGCCGAAATTCCCGTGGGCTACCTCACCTCGTGGCAGGGCGGAGTGGAAAGCAGCGTCATCGGCAGTGTTGATATGAGCGGAAGCACAAACGGCGATGATTTGCAGACCGACCTCACTCAATACGGAGTAACCGAGCTTGAATATCTTGACAACAACGACGACGCCGTTAAAAATGCAATTATGGAAAACGGCGGTGTTTACGGCTCATTCGGCTATGCCGCCTCCTGCTACAATAACAGCAAAATCGCCTATTATATGCCCGAATCCTATTCCGCAAGCTACACCGGACACGCAGTTGAAATAGTGGGCTGGAACGACAATTACTCAAAAAACATCTTCAAGGCGGTAAACGGTGAAACTCCCCAAAGCAACGGAGCGTGGCTCTGCAAGGGCAGCTGGGGAAGCGATTTCAACTCGCTTGACGGATATTTTTGGGTATCCTACGAGGACAAATATTTTTTGAGCGAAACCTACAGCATTTGCTACACGATAAGGGACTATACCGAAATTACAAGCGAAATGAAGCTTGAGCAAAACGAAATTTACGGAGCGACATATAACTTTGATTATATAAGCAGCAGCAATATAGTTTATATAAACAGATTTGATTTTTCAAACGGCTATAACACACTGGACAAGGTTATTTTTGAAACCTCAAGCATCGGCTCGGATTACAGCATCTATTATATTCCTGCCGAGTCAAGCACGGGGAGCATAGCCTCGGACAAAAGCAGCTGGACAAAGCTTTTTGAGGGCGTTGTAGACTACAACGGTTACATCTGCGCCGACATAGACGACTTTACTCTGCCCCTCGGCTACGGCGCAATAGGCATAGAGATTGACACCTCGGACATAAACAGTGGTATCTCCCAAAGCGACAGCGGATACATCAAAAACACCCTCGGCGTGGGAGAATGGCTTGTAAACTCCGCAAAAATAACATTTTTAAACGATACCTCTCAGGGCGACAGCTATATTTATTATGACGACAGCCTTTATGAGCTTCTCGATTGGTACAAGGACAACAACAACGACGACAACGGCGGAACCTTTGTTATCAAAGCGCTTACCACGGGCGACGGGGCGAGTATCAGTATGCTCGGAGATGTTGATTTGAACGGCACAATAAGCGTTGCGGATGCCACACTCCTGCAAAAATACATAGTGGGCAATGTGAGCCTGACCGATGTAAGAGCGCTGAACGCCGACGTTGACGGCAACGGAGTTTTGAATATAAGCGACGCAACCGAAATTCAAAAAATGGTTGTGGGCGGTTAAACACAAGCAATAACAAAAGCCTTATCCTTTAAACCGGATAAGGCTTTAACTTTTTTCAATTCGGAGCAAAGCTCGCTTAAGCTTGCCCGAGGTTTCAATTCCAATCAAAGCAATGCCATTGGCAGTCAAGGCAAATTTGCGGGAGCTTGCTTTGCAATATTATTTTATCGGCGGCAAGCTTTTTTAAATCGCTCCAGCGAATTTCATCGCCTGCGGAAAGTCCGTATTCTCTCAGGCAGCCGCTGTCAATCCTGCCGACCCTGCATTCCGAACGGCATTTGTCCGCCTGCCTGTTGGGACAGCGGTCACAGATGATGTCACAGCTGTCCGTCAAGGTCAAAACAGGATTGTCCTCTTCAAGCATACGGATAATGTCGGTCATTGCGCTTACAAATTCCTCACTGTAGCCCCTGCCCTCAAAGAACTGAATACACAGGCTGTGGTGAGGGCGCAGCTTACAGCCTGACAACCTTGTAAAGGCGGTTAACCAAAATTGCAGCGGCTGCAATCTTGGCAGCATCGGGGATTAGGAACGGAACAACGCAGGTCATAAGAGCTGCGCCCAATCCCATTGAGCTGCCCTGTAGGTTATATACTATCAAAAACCATGCCGTGCCGAATACGTAGCAAAGCAAAAGTCCGATAATCATAGAAACCACAAGTACCCAAAGCTTTCTGCCGAGCTTTTCGCACATAAGTCCGACTGCCAGGGCGGTAAAGATAAATCCGATGATGTATCCGCCCGTAAGCCCGAACAAGGCGCTCACTCCGCCGGAAAAGTTTGCGAACACAGGCACTCCGATAAGCCCCAAAAGTATGTATACCAGCACGCAGATTACGCCTCTTTTCCAACCGAGCATTGCAGCCGCAGTAAATACACCGAGCGTTTGCAGAGTAAACGGCACTGCGCCGACAGGAATGGATATTTGTGCGCACACCGCAATAATTGCGGCGAACATGGCGATGAATACCAGGTCGAGTATTTTGCTTTTTCCTTTGTTTTCTTTTACCGATACTGAAATTTTAATTACCCCGTTTCTGTTTTTTCTGACTTTTATCATTGATATTGTATCATCTCATCCGTTATTTGTCAACCTGTTTTTAAAATAAAGTTGACAAACCTTGCGCCGTTTTCGCAGCTGCGGTCAGTGGGGAGTGTTGAGTGTGGAGTTTGGAGTTTGGAGTGACAAAGGATTTGCCGTTTTCGCAGAAAAGATAGTATCCGCCCGAAGTAAAGGCAGGATGTTTTAATTCATATTAAACCTTTGATAAAGCTATATTCGTTTACCTTTAAATCAAAAATGGATGAAAAATAAATTATAGTTTTTATTAGGTTACACGGCGTTGCACGCCTACACCTCAT
>JAJQDK010000030.1 GCA_021202245.1 Clostridiales bacterium | reverse complement strand
GCGATAAATTATACCTTCGCACACAGTGATATGCGGAGCGACTGTGGCGAACACTGTTCGCCGCTACGAACGTGTGATAAATTTAGTGATTCATCGCAAAGGAAGCTGCGGCATAATATTTTTAACTCCCCACTCCAAACTCTTAACTCCAAACTCCTAACTCCACACTCCTAACTCCACACTCCTAACTCCAAACTCCTCACTCCAAACTCCTCACTCCAAACTCAACACTGCACGCTAAGCACTACCCACTAATCACTAAACACTAATCACTACCAACTGACCGCCGCTACGAACGTGTGGGGTATCAATCGCCTGCGCACAATTTGCCCTATTATCGTAAACATCCGGAGCATTGCAAAACAAAAGGGCTGTCCCAAACGGAACAGCCCGAAAGACCGATTATTTAAGCTTCAAATCAGCCTAATTCTGCAAAATACTTGATTGTTCTTACCATCTGGCTTGTGTATGAGTTTTCGTTATCATACCAAGAAACAACCTGTACCTCGTAAAGGTCATCGGCAATCTTAGATACCATTGTCTGAGTAGCGTCGAAGAGTGAACCGAACTTCATACCGATAACGTCTGAAGAAACAATCTGATCCTCGTTGTAGCCGAAGGAATCGGAAGCGGCAGCCTTCATAGCTGCGTTGATGCCCTCAACTGTTACGTCGCTGCCCTTAACAACAGCTGTGAGAATTGTTGTTGAGCCTGTGGGAACGGGAACACGCTGTGCCGAACCGATGAGCTTGCCGTTAAGCTCGGGAATTACAAGTCCGATAGCCTTGGCAGCGCCTGTTGAGTTGGGAACAATGTTAGCAGCGCCTGCTCTTGCACGTCTGAGGTCGCCCTTTCTGTGAGGACCGTCAAGAATCATCTGGTCGCCTGTGTAAGCGTGGATTGTTGACATAATACCGCTCTGGATTTCAGCGTACTTGTTAAGAGTGTCTGCCATAGGAGCAAGACAGTTTGTTGTGCAGGAAGCGGCAGAGATAATCTTGTCGTCTGCGGTAAGAGTCTTTTCGTTTACGCTGAATACGATAGTTTTGAGGTCATTGCCTGTGGGAGCGGAGATAACAACCTTCTTTGCGCCTGCGTCAAGGTGAGCCTGGCTCTTAGCCTTTGAGGTGTAGAAGCCTGTGCATTCCAAAACAACGTCAATGCCGATTTCACCCCAAGGAAGCTCTGCAGCGTTAGCCTTAGCGTAAATTGTAAGAGTTTTGCCGTCAACGGTGATTGTGCCTGCCTCGTCGTCAGCCTCTACGGTGTGAAGATTTTCACCTATTCTTCCGCAATAGCCGCCCTGAGCTGTGTCATACTTAAGGAGCTGAGCGAGCATTGAGGGTTTTGTGAGGTCATTGATAGCAACTACCTCGTAGCCGTCTGCGCCGAACATCTGTCTGAAAGCAAGACGACCGATACGGCCGAAGCCGTTAATTGCAACTTTTACTGACATAATAAAAATTCCTCCTAATTTTTAATGTGCTTTTATTATATTACATTTTTTTCATTTCTTCAATAGTTTGATAAATATTTAACGAAAAAAATTTTTATTTTTACATAATATGTAAAATTTCCTTATTTAATCTTTATATTTTAGGTTATTATTTTAATTTGTGTAAAAGAAGCATACCTGTACAGCCCATTAGCCAATCTTAAGCGAGCTTGACAGAGCTTGCGCCGATTTGAATATTATTTATTTACATTTATTACATTATTATTCTTGACATTAAGAAGATTTTAATATAAAATTAGTAAAGAATACTGCGTTTGCAGTTTTCGGCAAAAGGTCAACCTAACCCTGACCCTTTGTTTACTTTTTAATCAGACTCTTAACAGAGCCGTTATATATAGATATTTTTATCTTTTATACTTTTTATTTTAATATATTTTTAACTTTTTTATTTTACCCGAGCAAAAACTTTTGAAGTGCCTGCCGAAACGGTCAAATCCTTTGGGCAAGCCCTGTTTGAACGGGCAATTCGGCTTTTGCGCTTGCATTGTTTTGTTGATAAAAATACATTTAATAAAACATTGAAGGCAACTGATAAAAAATCAAAAAATATCTGTAAAATTTAAAATGAAAATTTAATATCTTGTATAACGGCACCTTTAGATTTTATTTTGATTTATATAATTAAAAACTTGAAACAAATCAATTTAAAGAGGTGTCTGAAATGCAGTTATGGATTGTAATAATCTGCATTGTCGCTGCGTTGATTTTGGGAATCGGCGCAGGTGTTTTCTGCGGAATTGCTTACAGAAAGCGCGTTGCCGAAAAAGAAATCGGCAGTGCCGAGGAAGAAGCAAAAAAGATTGTTGCGGAGGCTATCAAAACAGCGGAAGCCAAGAAAAAGGAATTTGTCCTTGAGGGCAAGGACGAGGTTCACCACTTCAGAAATGAGAGCGAAAAGGAAATAGCCGACCGCCGCAAGGAGGTACAGCGTCAGGAAAGACGTATTCAGCAGAAAGAGGAAACCCTTGACAGAAAGCTCGATAATATGGAGCGCAAGGAGGATAAGGTTTCCAAAAAGCTTAAGGAAGCCGATTCAAAGCTTCAGGAAATTGACGCTTTGAAGAAGAGCCAGTTTGAGATGCTTGAAAAGATTTCCGGCTACACGGCTGAGCAAGCCAAGAGCTATTTGCTCTCTCAGCTTGAGGATGAGCTTACCCACGAAAAGTCGGTTAAAATCGCCGAGTATACGGAACAGCTTAAGGAAGAGGCTGACGAAAAGGCAAGGAATATTATTTCTCTCTCCATTCAGCGTCTTGCAGCCGATCAGGTGTCGGAGGCCACAATTTCGGTTGTTCCTCTGCCCAACGATGAAATGAAGGGTCGTATAATCGGTCGTGAGGGAAGAAACATAAGAGCCATTGAAACGCTCACGGGCGTTGACCTTATAATTGACGACACACCGGAGGCTATCACGCTTTCAAGCTTTGAGCCGGTAAGGCGTGAGGTTGCAAGGATTGCGCTTGAAAAGCTTATTGCCCACGGTCGTATTCACCCGGCAAGAATTGAGGAAATGGGTGAAAAGGCAAAGCGCGAGGTTGACGCCACAATCAAGCGTGAGGGCGAAAGAGCTGTTATGGAGGTAGGAATCCACAACATCCACCCGGAGCTTGTTAAGCTTCTCGGCAGACTTCGCTACCGCACAAGCTACGGTCAAAATGTTCTTGACCATTCAATCGAGGTTGCTTTCCTTGCCGGTATGATGGCAAGCGAGCTGGGACTTGACCCCACCGTTGCAAAGCGTGCCGGACTTTTGCACGATATAGGAAAATCTATCGACCACGAGGTTGAGGGAACGCACATTCAAATCGGCGTGGATCTTGCACGCAAATATAAGGAAAATGAAGCCGTTATCCACGCAATTCAGGCTCATCACGGCGACGTTGAAGCCAAGACCATTGTTGCCTGTCTTGTTCAGGCTGCGGATGCGCTTTCGGCTGCACGCCCGGGCGCAAGACGAGAAAATGTGGAAAACTACGTTAAACGTCTGCAAAAGCTTGAAGAGGTGGCGTCGTCCTTCAGCGGAGTTGAACGCACCTTTGCCATTCAGGCAGGCCGTGAGGTTCGTGTTATGGTTAAGCCTGAGGTTGTAAACGACGAGCGTATGGTTCCGCTTGCAAGAGAAATTTGTCAGAAAATCGAAAGCGAGCTTGAATATCCGGGTCAGATTAAGGTAAACATCATCCGTGAAAGCAGAGCTTCCGATTACGCAAAATAACCTATTCGCCGATATTAAGCCGGGCAATGCCCTTGTTTGAGGCTTTGGTGAATCCTGTCGGAATTTGCCGATAATTGATAAATTTTTAATAATTAAAAACTAACAGCCCGGGTAATCCGCCATGGACTGCCCGATCTTATTTTTTGACGTTATCGCATAAAA
>JAJQDK010000042.1 GCA_021202245.1 Clostridiales bacterium | reverse complement strand
AATAAGCAGGAAAACGTCATCTCTCAGCAAGGCTTCCCCTTGAGGGGAAGCTGGCTGCGGAGCAGACTGATGAGGTGTAGGCGTGAAACGCCGTGTAACCTAATAAAAACTATAATTTAATTTTATCAATTTTTGAATTTGTATTTTTACGTATATAACTTTATCAAATGTATAATTTGGATTAAAAACATCCTGCCTTTACCTCGGGCGGATACTATCTTTTCTGCGAAAACGGCAAACCCTTTGTCACTTCGTGACATTTCCCTTATCAAGGGAATACCCCTACGGACGTGTATTAAATTATACGTCTGCACACAGTGGTATGCGGAGCGACTGTGGCGGTCACTGACCGCCGCTACGGGCGTGCTGTAATTTTTGTGTTTCGTCGCTGTATAAATTGCAGTTTAAATTTTGCGGCGCACACTGTGCGCCGCTACGAACGGGTATTAAATCATATGCCAGCACACAGCGGTATGCGCTTGCTTGCAGGCGTCTTTTTATTATGCTCAATGTAAAAAATTCAATATATAAGTTGATGAATTACAGTTTTTGGTGTAAAATAAATCCGATAGTATTTTTTGAAAAAGGGAGAACAATGTACAAGCTCAGAAGATATTTAAAGGATTACAAAAAGGAATGTACAGTCGGGCCGTTGTGCAAGCTGTTTGAAGCCATACTTGAGCTGCTTGTGCCTTTGGTGACGGCAAGCATAATTGACGTGGGAGTTAAAAACGGCGACAGCGCCTATGTGCTGAAAATGGGCGGAGTAATGATATTGCTCGCCGTTGTGGGACTGTGCAGCGCGCTTGTGTGCCAATATTTTGCTTCACGTGCTTCGCAGGGAGTGGGAACAAAAATCAGAAGCGATTTGTTTTTGCATATCAATTCGCTCTCTCACGCCGAGCTTGACAGACTCGGCACCCCGTCGCTTATCACCAGAATCACCAATGACACAAATCAGGTTCAGCAGGCGGTTGCAATGAGTATACGTCTGTTCACAAGAGCGCCGTTTATTGTAATCGGTTCAATGGTTATGGCTATGACAATAAATTTGAAGCTTTCGGTGATTTTCTTTATTGCCGCTCTGCTTATTGCCGCCGCACTTTACTTTGTTATGAGCAGAAGCATACCGATTTTCGGAGCAATGCAGAAAAAGCTTGACAAAATCGGGCTTATTTCAAGAGAAAACCTGTCGGGCAACAGGGTAATCCGAGCCTTTTCAAAGCAGGAAAGCGAAAAAAAGCGAATTGACGCCGCTACCGAGGATTTGGCAAAAACGTCAATCAGGGTCAGCAGGCTTTCCGCACTTTTGAGCCCCGTAACCTATGCCGTGACCGACCTTGCCGTCATTGCCATAATATATTTCGGCGCAATTAACGTCAATAACGGCGCAGGTATGCAGTCGGGCGACATTATAGCGCTTGTCAACTATATGACGCAGATTTTGCTTGCTATGATAGTAGTTGCAAACCTTGTGGTGCTGCTGACCAAGGCGAGCGCGAGCGCTGCGAGGATAAACGAGGTGTTTGAAACCGAGCCGAGCGTTAAGGAAAAAACGAGAGAAATAATTTCGGTTGACACGGGTAAAAGCACTCCCAAGGTTGAATTTAACGATGTTTCCTTTACCTACGGCGACGGCGACAACGAGCTTGACAATATAAGCTTTAAAATAATGAGGGGGCAGACGGTCGGCATAATAGGCGGCACGGGCAGCGGAAAAAGCACGCTGATTAACCTTATACCCCGATTTTACGACGCAGCAAGCGGCAGCGTGAGCGTTGACGGCGTGAACGTGAAGGAATATTCCTTTTTGCAGCTGCGCTCTCAAATAGGCATTGTACCGCAGCAATCGGTATTGTTCAGCGGTACCGTTCGTGAAAATATGAAATGGCAGAATAAGGATGCCGGCGACGAGGATATTATAAACGCTCTGAAAATTGCGCAGGCGTATGAGTTTGTGGAAAAGCTCCCCAACGGTCTTGACAGCTATGTTGAGCAGGGTGGCAGAAATTTCAGCGGAGGTCAGCGCCAAAGGCTGTGCATAGCCCGTGCAATCGCAGGCAATCCCAAGCTGCTTATACTTGACGACAGCTTTTCGGCTCTTGATTTTGCAACAGACGCCGCTCTGCGGAGGGCGTTGAAGCAAAGCACGTCTGATATGACGGTGATTATTGTAACTCAGCGCTGCTCCACAATCAAAAATGCAGACCGCATACTTGTGCTTGACGACGGAGTGCTTGCAGGCAGCGGCACCCACAGTGAGCTGTTCGACACCTGCGACTGCTACCGTGAAATCTGCCTGTCGCAGCTTAATGAAGCGGAGGCGAAAAGATGAAAAACAAATCCACCGTTTCAAAGATACTCAAAAAAATTAAGCCCTATTCGGGCTATCTGATTCTTGCGCTTCTCAGTGCGGTAATCAGCGTTTCACTCACGCTCTATATTCCCGTGCTGACGGGTGAAGCCATTGACAATATAATAGATACAGGCAACGTGAACTTTGAAAATATATCGAAAATTCTGCTGTATATTGCTGCGGGCATAGTCGGTGTGACGGTTTTTCAATGGATAATGAACTATTTTACAAATATTATCAGCTACAAAACAGTCCGTGATTTACGCCGTGAGGTTTTCGGAAAATTTAACAACGTGCCGTTGTCATATATCGACTCCAATTCTCACGGTGATTTGATAAGCCGTGTGATAAATGACGTTGACGCCGTCGGCGACGGACTTACACAGATGTTTTTGCAGCTTTTTTCGGGCATTGTAACCATAGCTGGCACGCTTGTGTTTATGCTTATGATTGACTGGAGAATTGCGATTGCGGTTGTTGTGCTGACTCCGCTTTCGCTGTTTGTCGCCGCCTTTATCGGCAAGCTGTCACACAGGCGGTTTTCTCAGCAGCAGGAGCTTCAGGGAGAAATTTCATCATATGTTGAGGAGCACGTAGGCAATCAGCGCATTGTAAAGGCGTTTTCATATGAGCAGCGTGCGTTTGATGAGTTTGATAAATTTAACACAGAGCTGTACGACGTGGGCTTTAAAGCGCAGTTTGCGGGCGCATTGGCAAATCCCGGCACACGCTTTGTAAACGCTATGGTGTATGCCGCAGTAGGCATTTTCGGTGCGCTTACGGCGATTTCCGGCACCTTAAGCATTGGTCAGCTTTCGTGCTTTTTGACCTACGCAAACCAATATACAAAGCCGTTTAACGAGGTTACCGGTGTTCTTACGCAGCTGCAAACGGCATTAGCCGCCGCAGGCAGGGTGTTTGAGGTGATTGAAGCGGAGGACGAAGCTCCCGAACCGAAAAATGCAAAGCAGCTTGAAGGCTGCAGGGGCAATGTAAGCATAAGTAACATAAGCTTTTCATACACCCGTGAAAAGCCGCTCATCACAGACTTTTCTCTTGATGTAAAAAGCGGAGAGCACGTGGCTGTTGTGGGTCCTACAGGCTGCGGAAAAACAACCCTCATCAACCTGCTTATGCGGTTTTATGAAACGGACAGCGGAAAAATCACTATTGACGGCGTTGACATCAAGGACATTTCTCGGAATAACCTGCGCCGTATGTACGGTATGGTCTTGCAGGACAGCTGGCTGTTTTGCGGTACAATAATGGAAAATTTGAGGTACGGCAGCGAAAATGCAACTGATGAGGAGGTTATCGCAGCCGCCAAGGCAGCGTATGCCCACAGCTTTATCCGCCGTATGCCGCAGGGCTACAACACCGTAATAAGCGAGGGCGGCGGAAACCTGAGTCAGGGACAGAAGCAGCTTTTGTGTATTGCAAGGGCAATGCTCTCCAATCCGCCTATGCTCATTCTTGACGAGGCAACCTCGTCGATAGACACGCTGACCGAAAGCCGTGTGCAGAAAGCGTTTGCCAAAATGATGAAGGGCAGAACGAGCTTTGTTGTTGCACACAGACTGTCAACTATCAGGGAAAGCGACGTTATCCTCGTGATGAAGGACGGCAATATTGTTGAACAGGGCACGCACGAGGAGCTGCTTGCAAAGCAAGGCTTCTACAGCACGCTTTACAACAGTCAGTTCGCAAAAACGGAATAATTCCAAATCAAACGGCTCCCTATCCACAGGGAGCCGTCGGTCGTTTGCGTTATTCTACAAAGGATTTTTCAATTTGCATTACGGGGATAAGCTTGGGGTCAATCTCACGAATTTTTTCCTTTGCGTAATAGGTTATTTTGTCGCAGCTCAAATCACATTCAAAGGGAATCACCAGGTCAAAAATCACGTTGGTATGCGTATCGCCCCGAACAACTCTGAAATCGTGAATTGAAAACTGTGGGTTGATTTCATACATTTTGTCTGCGACATTTTCTTTCAGCTCAACCGTGTATTCATCGTTTGAAGCAATCGGGTCCATATGAATGGTGGCAGTACAGTTGTATTTCCGCTCCAGAGTTTTTTCCACAAGGTCAATGGCGTCGTGAGCCTTGAGAATATCTACGTCACAGGGCACCTCGGCATGCAGAGAAATGATACATCTGCCCGGACCGTAATCGTGAACAATTAAATCATGAAGTCCCACAATCATCTCGTCCTGCAATACGGTTTCACGAATATCGTTTACAAATTCCGCACTCGGCGGATTGCCGAGGAGGGGAGAAAGACTGTCACGGAACGTGTTGAATCCGGTGAACAGTATAAACAGAGCCACCGCAATACCGAGCCAGCCGTCGATACTAAATCCGCCGACCACGGATATAAGCCAGCCTGCCAAAACAACCGTTGTGGCAATGCTGTCGGTCAGCGAATCGAGCGAGGTTGCCCGAAGAGCGGTTGAAGCTATCGTTTTTGAAAGCGAGCGGTTAAAGAAAAACATCCACAGCTTTACCGCAACCGAAGCGGCAAGGATGATAACGGAGCCAAGGCTTACAGCGGTGACGGCATCGGGATTTAAAATCTTTTCCGCAGAGCTTTTCATCAGCTCAACGCCCACAATCAGTATTACTACCGAGATTCCCAGCCCCGCCACATATTCATATCTGCCGTGACCGAAGGGATGCTGTTTGTCGGCAGGGCGATTTGCAAGCTTAAACCCCAGAAACGTAACCACCGAGCTGCCTGCATCGGAGAGGTTGTTAAAGGCGTCGGCAATCACCGAAACGGAGGACGACACAATGCCGGCTGTAAGCTTTGCCACAAAAAGACAGAGGTTAAGAAAAATCCCCACAACGCCCGACATATTGCCGTAGGCGGCGCGGACGTCGGGATTTTTGGTATTCTCACTGTCCTTTACAAATATTTTTGTCAACAGCTTTGTCAAAATAAACACCACTTAAATTTGATTTGTTTAATTGTCATTCTATAATATATGCTCACAGTTAGTCAAGAAAAACCTTTGCCGCTTTTGCGGACGTTTTGAATTGGAAAATATTTTGAGCAAAATGCACAACAGCCTACAAAAATACATAACATTGCAGTTGATTTTTGTATAGTAAAATGATACAATATAGCTGTAGAAGTATGTAATCGGTAAATATTCTGCCGATGCAAATAAAAAACTTGTCGTATTGATAAGTCTGTAAGGTCAGGGAGGCGGAAGCAATGAAAAAGTTGAAAAAATCCTTATCACTCATGCTGGCGGTGATTATTCTGCTGAGTACGGTTACTGCCGTGCCTTTCACTGCGAATGCGGCTAAAATCGAGAGCAATTCGGTAGGTGCCGATTCGTATGAGGAAGAAACCACCGAACTGCTGTACAGCGGTTCCTGCGGAAGTAAGGTGTATTGGAAGCTGTACGAAAGCGGTACGCTTTACATACGCGGCAGCGGCACAATGACGTCATACGCCAACGCCGCGGACGCATATTTATCGGAATATTATTCAAACGGCACTACTCCGTACTGTGTCTACAGTTCCATTATTAAAAACGCAGTTATCGAATCCGGCGTAACAAGCATCGGCGCGGAGGCATTTTACGGCTGTACGGAGATTACAAGCATAGAAATATCGGACAGCGTTACGAGCATAGGCAGCAGCGCCTTTCATAAATGTACAAGTCTTACGAGCATAAGCATACCGAGCAGCGTAAAGAGTATAGGAACCTTTGCGTTTAATTCCTGCTCTGCCTTGACGGAAATAACAATCCCGAGCAGTGTAACAAGCTTGGGAAATTACGCCTTCTATTCCTGTACGGGCTTAACCGACGCAACAATTCAGAGCGGTATTAAGACCATAGGCACTTATACCTTTTACGGCTGCACAAGCCTTGAAAATATAACGATACCGAGCAGTGTAACGAGCATAGACTTATATGCCTTTTATAATTGCATAAATCTTAACGAAATAACTATTCCATCAAGCGTTACAAGCATCGGCAATTATGCCTTTTATAAGTGTACGGGATTGACCGAAATTGCTATCCCCGACGGAGTAAAGAGCATAGGCAAAAACACTTTTTACGGCTGTACGGCTCTTGCGACCGTCGAGATTCCCGAAAGCGTGACAAGCATAGGCAGCGATGCCTTTAAGGACTGTACAAGCCTTGAAAATATAAATGTTTCAGAGGACAATACAAGCTATAGGTCTGTAAACGGAGTGCTTTATAACAGCGACCTGACACAAATAATTACTTATCCCGTTAAAAAGGCAGATCCCGTGTATGAAATTCCGCAAGGAGTTACAAGCATAGACGAATATGCCTTCAGAGACTGCACAAGCCTTACAAATATAGTTATCCCCGACAGCGTAACGAGCATAGGGGGCAATGCCTTTGAGGGCTGCACAGCGCTTGAAAGCATAGCGGTTTCGGAAGATAATGACAGCTATGCATCGGTTGACGGAGTTCTTTATAATAAAGATTTGACCCAGCTTATTCTTTATCCGGCAAGCAAAACCGATAAGGAGTTCACAGTCCCCGACAGCTTGGTGAGTGTGGACGGATATGCTTTCAGCGACTGCATAAGCTTGGAGAGCATAATAATTCCGGACAACGCCGCTTTGGAAATTGCCAATTATGCCTTTTCCGGCTGTGCAAGCCTTATAAGCGTTACAATAGGCGACAGTGTAACGAACATAGACAATCGTGCGTTTTCCGATTGTGAAAATCTTGTAAGTGTATCAATAGGAAGCGGTGTAACCGGCATAGGGGATTATGCGTTCATCAGGTGTTCAAATCTAAGGGACATAACAATCGGAAGCAGCGTAGAAAGCATAGGTAAATATGCGTTTTCCGACTGTACAAGTCTTGAAAGCATAACACTTCCCGACAGTGCGGTAAGCATAGGAGACGGCATTTTTTATAATTGCACAAGCCTGAAAAGTGCGGAAATCTCAGCTGAAACCGCTGTAATAAGCAATTTTGCTTTTTACAACTGCAAAAACCTTACGAATATAATAATTCCGAGCAACGCTGAAAGCATAGGTGGATATGCTTTTTACAACTGTGACAGTATTACAAGCGTAACCGTACCGGAAGGAATAGCCGTTATAGAAAACAACGCCTTTGAAAGCTGTGCGAATCTTGTGAGTGTTGCTGTGCCGAGCAGCGTAACAAATATCGGCTTAAACGCTTTTGCAAGCTGTTCTGCACTGACAAGTATAACCTTTTCGGATTTTGACAAGGAACAGACCTCGGCGTATCCGTACAGCGGTTCCTGCGGAGAAACGGTGTATTGGAAGCTGTACAAAAGCGGTGCGTTATATATTTTCGGCGAAGGTGAAATGACCTCATATACTTCCGTAACTGCCGCCTCAGTGCCTTGGGCGTCTTACCGTTCTTCCGTAGCTGAAGTGTTTATTGAAAACGGAGTCACGAAAATAGGCGATTATGCGTTTTATAAATGCTCAAAGCTCACAAGCGTGACCGTTCCCGACAGTATAACCGACTTCGGAAATTCAGCTTTTTCCGGCTGCTCAAGCATAACAAATATCCCGATTCCCGATGACGTTGCAAGCTTAGGTAGCTATGCGTTTTACGGGTGTACGGATTTAAAGAGTATAACAATCCCCGAAAGTGTTGCAAGCATAGGAAGCTACGCCTTTTACAAATGCAGCAGCTTAAGCAGTATTGTTTTGCCGTCAAAAATAACAAGTATTCAAAAATATGCCTTTGCCTACTGTTCATCCTTGTCAAGCATCAGTATACCCGCCAAGGTAAACGGCATTGCGGAATACGCCTTTGCAGGATGTACGAATGTCAACGAGGTTATGCTTCCCGTAAGTATAGCAAATGTGGGCATTAGCGACAGAGCCTTTTACGATTGCGGAAGCATAACCGATGTGTATTTTGCCGGAAGCAAAGCAGAAGCGGAAAATATTTATATTTCAGAAACGGGCAACAGCTGCCTTACCAAAGCGGAGTGGCATTATAATTCCGAGCTTGCCGCAAAGGATGACGGCTCGGAGGATGAAAGCACGGTTTATTACACGGTTACCTATAACGGGTGCGGTGTTGCGGATATTCCCTCAATTCAGGTGCCTGAAAACGGTTACGCCTACCGCCCGTCGGCTAATATGACACGTTCGGGTTATAATTTCCTCGGTTGGTACAACGGTGACGGGGAATGGAATTTCTTTACGGAAGTAACCGAGGATATTACATTGACTGCCAAATGGGAGGATGAGGAAAAGGTTACAATTTTGAGCAACGGTGCGGTATTGGATGCCGACGGCGCTCACGTAGTTTTGGTCGGTGCCACCGTGTCTTTGACTCCGGCTGATATTGCGGCATACAGCACCATAGCGAGCGTAAGCTGGTCAGATTTGCCTTCCGGAATGTCGATTGCGGACTCCACATCAACTACCCGAATAGTTACCCCGACTAAAGCAGGTTTATATACAATAACCGCTGTGGTAACTTCAACCTACACTTACTACGACAGCCTTTTGAAGCAAAACGTTACCGTATCAAGCGTGGATTACGCAACCTACAATATCCGCGCAGTTGACCTTATAAGCGAAATAACAGTTGATTCAGAAGTAAATATGGCACCGGGGCAGTCTATGCCGCTTAATTACACCACAACGCCATCGGGTAATTATGCAAAAACGATGAGCGGATTTTATATAAATTCATCTGATACAAGCGTTGTTACCGTAAGCGATGACGGAATTTTAACAGCAGTGGGCACAGGTACGGCAACAATAGCTCTGTATACGATAACCGGTGATACAAGCAAAAATTTAATAAAGACCTGCACCGTAACGGTAGCCGAGCCCGAGGAGCCCGCCGAAACAGATCCGACAGCTTCAGAGACTGAAGCACAGGAGTCAACACTGCCTCAGGAATCATCCGAATCTCAGGCTTCAAGCACAACAGCTACCGAAGCTTCAACCGAATCTTTTGCAACAACCATTGCCGTGGCAACCGAAGAATCCGATACGCAAACGGTTTGCATTGTCGGAGATGTCAGCCTTGACGGAAAAATAACCGTCTCCGATGCAACGGCAATTCAAAAATTTGTTGTCGGCTCACAAAGCTTTTCGGATGAGCAGTTTGCCCTTGCCGATGCGAACGGCGACGGTTCGGTGACAGTGGCTGATGCTACTGCGGTTCAAAAAATGGTTGTCGGCATAGCTTAATATGCCGGTGCAGGCACAAATTTGTATTTCAGCTTTATACAAAATCTCCCCGACAGGGTATCCTGCCGGGGAGCGTTTTTATTATCAAGCCGTTTGCAAAAGCAGACATGCGATAGGGTCTGTCTGAGATTTATTTGTATTTTAAATCCTCAACGGTGTAATCGGTCAGTAAATCATCATATTTTTTTAAGGCGTTCAGGGCGCCGTCCAAATCGTGTTCTTTATAGTTTCCACATTCAATTTTTGCGGCTCCGGGGATTTCTCCGCTGTGACGTGCGCATTTTTTAATTGTTTCCTTAATAAGCCCGAGAGCCTGTTCCTCGGAAAGCTCCCTTACCAAAAAGTAAAATCCGGTTCTGCAGCCCATAGGACCGAAATAAATCACGTTTTCGGCAAATTCGCTGTTGCGCGCGTAGGTTGCAAAAAGATGCTCTATCGTGTGCATAACAGGATTGGGAAGATAGGGCGGAGTGTTCGGCTTTATAAAGCGCATATCATAGGTTGTGATGTCACCGTCAATCCTTGAAACATACACTCCCGGATTAAGTGTGTTGTGGTTTATCGTAAAGCTTGCAATTCTTTTCATACTGTTTAACTCCTAAAATAGCTTTGGCCAATCCTCATTTGTTCAGTCGTAATCGGCAATGCTTGTAAAACAAATGTTCAGGTCGGTTTCGCCGTCAATTCCGTCAACCGTTGCCGTTGACGAGTATTGCCACATTGAAAACTGATTGTAAAAGGTGGGCGTGTCCGCATATTCGCAGTACCAAATGTCAATATCCGACAGCTGCTGAAGGTCGTATTTAAAATAAAGCTCCTGACTCGGTGAGTAAATCATAGGCGTGTAACCGTTGCTTGCAACTCGGTCGCAGAACGCGCGGGCGCATTGCGTAGCCTGAGCAGCCGAAACACCGTCGGTTCTCGCTTCGTCGTCCTTGATGATTTCCCAGTCGTAAGCCACGGGGTAGTCAAGCTTAATATCGCCGAGCAGGGTCTGCACGTAGTCCGCCTCTTCAACTGCTTCTTCGGCGGTGATTGCCTGAGAGAAGAAGTAAACTCCCACGTCAATTCCGGCTTTTTTGGCTTCGGTCAGGTTTTCTACGGCGGTTTCATCGGCATAAAGCTCTCCGTCGTCGCCGTAGCCCCTGCCGCCGATTCTTATCATTGCAAAGTCAACTCCGCAGTCGGCAACCTTTTCCCAGTCAATTTCTCCGTTGTATGAGGAAACATCCACGCCCTCCTTGGAAGCGGCTTTGCCGTTCTCGCTGTAATACTTAAAGGTGCTGTCGGCGGTAAAGGCGGAATTGTCAAGAGTGTTTACGGGAACGTCCTCAAGCACGGTAATCCATATTTCTCCGAGAGTGCTGTCGTTGATATGTATTTTTTCTCCCGTAGTGGTAACGGTAGTGTCGGTTGCCGAGGCGTAGGTCACGCTTTCGGCTTGACTTGTTTCTCCGCTTGAGCAGCCGCAGAGCAGGGCAGAGCAAAGCAGCGCGGCGGCAGAAAGCAGGCATATTAGCTTTTTCATATTAAATCTCCGATTCTGTTATTTAGACAAAACCTCGTATTTTTCGGCAAAATATCGTAAGGCTTATCAAAAGAATAACACACTTTTTTCCTTCTGTAAATAAAATAAGTCGAAATTTATGCGTTATTGTATTGAAAATAAAGCAAAAATTAAGTATAATACCTTATAGCGGACTTTTTTTGAGAAAAGGGTTTGGTACAGAGGGAAATTTTACGGCAAAATAGTTTTTTGATTTTATGAAAGCGGGGGATTTTATGACGTCAAACGGCGTAAGAGGCTACAGCAAAAAATCCAAGAAAAGCTTATTAAAGGCTGTTGACGAAGCAAAATCTCTCAGCCAGCTTTTTGCGCTTATTCAGCATGAGCATATTGTAATTCAAATGCACAGCCAGTCGGGAGCTTCAAATATAAAGCCAAAAAAATTGGGACCTAATGAAATAATAGCCAAAAAGGACACGCCGCTTGAGCGCCTGAAGGCTCAGATAAAAAAGGCGATTGAGGAAACAAACTGAACAGACAAGGCGGCCGCTGAGGTTAATCGGCAGCCGTACGGCTTTAGGGGAGAACAGAGCTTTTCTGTTCTCCCCGGTGTATTTAACCCGGAGCAAAGCCGATGCAAGATAGCTTAATGCCGGCAACGGATTACGAGATTTGTTTTTTACAGGCACTGACCGATTTGGGCAATGGCGTTTACGGTGCAGACTGTTTTTCCGTTTTCCCTGATACGGGCGGCGCTTACCCTGCCGCCGCATTTTTGAGCGTATTCACCCAGCACACGCCTCAGCTTGCGCGGAATTGACGGATAGTCAAAAATCAGATAGTAGTTGTCCTTGTAGCAGTAAGCGGAGTTTTTGTTGCAGCACACATTTTGCTTGTAAAGCTTTTCCACGGCATCAAGAAAATTGTCGCTGCCACCCAGAAAATAACACACACTCCTTTTGTTTTCCTTCATTCTGTAGGTGCGGCGGCTTTTTTGCGTGACCGTAAGAAGAATATAACATTCTCCGTTAAGCGGCAGAGCCTCTACGGCTATGCTTTTGCCCTCCGCCTCAATCCCTGTTTTAAAGCAGGCAAGCTGTAAAATACGCATAAGAATTTTGCGTGAATGTGCGTCCTCAAAGCTTAATGTATTAAAATCAAGCGAAAAATCCTCTAAATCCTTTTCGCATAATATTATAAGCACTCTGTTTTTATCGAGTTTGTCAAAGGTCAATGCTTCTCCTCCTTGCAAACGATGTATTTAACTCGGAGCAAAGTCCGATGTAGGCTCGCTTAAGATTGTCAAATAGGTTATTAACATATTATGATTTATTCGTAAAATTTGCAAGTAATAATTAGTGGAAAAATGACAGGAAAATAATATAATTCTGTATTGCCTGCACATACTAAAAATGTTAAAATATAGCAAGAGCAGATGTTCTCGCCGAAATCCGGCGGAGCTTGCGCTTTCTGCGCTTGCTGCTCCGCTTTAAATAAATAAAACAATACGGAAAGGGTGTTTCTTATGCCGCAATGGCTTAACGACGCAGTATTTTACGAAATTTATCCTCAAAGCTTTTACGACACAAACGGTGACGGTATAGGCGATATTAACGGAATTATCCAAAAGCTTGACTATGTTAAGGGACTCGGCTGTAACGCAATCTGGCTCAATCCCATCTATGATTCGCCGTTCATGGACGCCGGCTATGACGTCCGCAACTACAAGCAGGTTGCCCCTCGCTACGGCACTAACGACGACCTTGAAAATCTGTTTAACGAGGCACACAAAAAGGGAATTAAAATTTTGCTCGACCTTGTTCCGGGCCACACCTCAGACACTCATCCGTGGTTTCAGGAAGCAAAAAAGGCTGAGAAAAACGAGTATTCCAACCGCTATGTGTTTACAAATTCAGCTTGGGAGGCTCCTCCGCAGTACAGGCTTATGTGCGGAATTTGTGAGCGTGACGGCAATTACCTTGTAAACTTTTTCAGCTCACAGCCTGCCCTGAACTACGGCTTTTACGATATTACCCATCCCGACTGGCAGCTTCCGTCCAATCATCCCGATTGCCTTGCAACAGCCGAGGCAATGAAGGACGTAATGCGTTTTTGGCTTGACAAGGGCGCCGACGGCTTCCGTGTTGATATGGCTGATTCTCTTGTGAAAAACGATGAGGAAAAAATCGCTACCGCAAAAATTTGGCGCGGCGTGCGTGAAATGCTTGACAGGGAATACCCCGAAGCGGCTATGGTTGCCGAATGGTGCCACCCGGAGCGTGCAATCAACAACGCAGGATTCCATATGGACTTTTACCTTGACCACGCAGGCAACGGCTACAATCTTCTGTTCCGCTGCGGAAGCTGGGGCGATGAGGCTGTGTTCAATCCCAACGGCAGAGGCAATGTAAAGGCGTTTGCCGATGAATATCTTGCATCCTATGAGCTGACAAAGGATAACGGCTACATCAGCTTTATGACTAACAATCACGATATGCCCCGTCCCACGGCTTATCTTGACAAGCAGGCAATCAAGCTTGTTAATGCGTTCATATTCACAATGCCCGGCGTTCCGTTCCTTTACTACGGCGACGAAATAGGTATGAAATATCAGAAAGACCTTGTAAGCAAGGAGGGCGGATTCCACCGCACCGGCTCACGCACCCCGATGCAGTGGTCAAGCGGCAAAAATCTCGGCTTTTCAGAGAGCGATACTCCGTATCTTCCGACCGACGCGTCCGCAGACGCTCCGACCGTTGAAAATCAGCAGAACGCCCCCGACAGCATTTACAGGACGGTTACGGATGTTATTGCGCTCCGCCACAGGTACGATGACCTAAAGGGCAACGGCGACTTTGAACTGTTTTATGAAGAGGGCAGTATTCCGTTTGCCTACAAGAGGGGAAAGCTCGTTATGTTCTTCAATCCGCTTGGCAGAGAAATTGAAATGAACACGGAGTACAGCGGAAGGATAGTTTATGAAATCGGAAAATCTGAATTTTCGGACGGAAAGGTAAAAATGTCTGCTCAGAGCTTTGCAATGATTGAAATTTAAAATATATTTAAACATTAAGGACAGCACGCCGAAATACCGGTGTGCTGTTTTTTGCGGAGCGGCTTTGCAGATTTATCCTTGCTTTAGGGTTCTGAATTTCGCTATAAAATTTTTGCTGATTATCAAAGTATTTGGATATAAAATAGAAATTATCAAATTGAGAAATATTTGATTGAAATTTGAAGATTCAGTGATAAAATAAATAAGGAAATAATAATGTATATATGTAATCTAAATCGCAGACGGCCCCTCTTGCTAAGGGCTTGGGAGCTTTTTTAGAAATTCAGACGGGGCACAAATTCAGGACAAGCCCTCAACCGGAATCCACCTCGGAAAATCCGAAAATAGCTCTCTGCTGCCGATTTGGAGAAGAAACGCAGGTGTTTATTTTGGATGTACTGAATATCATTAAAAATCTCGCAATAATTCTTGCGGCGGCAAAGCTGTGCGGCCTTTTGGTCCGCAAAATCCACGGCCCTCAGGTTGTCGGAGAAATTGTTGCCGGTCTGATTGTGGGTCCGTGCTTGCTTAATATAGTACAGTACGATGACTTTATTGCCGGAATGTCCGAGATAGGTGTAATTCTGCTTATGTTTGCAGCCGGGCTCGGAACCGACCTGAAGGAGCTTCTCAAAACAGGCCCCGTGGCATTTTTGATTGCGCTCGCAGGCGTTGTTGTGTCCATAGTCGGCGGCGCCGGAATTTACCTTGCCTTCGGCTTCGGCTCTCCCGATGCTAAAATGCTTGAAGCAGTATTTATGGGCACTATCCTCGCCGCCACCTCGGTTAGCATTACCGTTCAGGCGCTTAAGGAAATGGGCAGGCTCAAGGGCAGGGCTGCCACAACAATTTTATCGGCAGCGGTAATTGACGATGTAATCGGAATTGTTTTGCTGACGGTTGTTATCGGCTTTAAGGACCCCGATGTCAAGCCTCTGAGCGTTTGTATCAATATAGTGGTTTTCTTTGTGCTGGCGATTGTTGTGGGCGTTGCGTTTTATTATTTGTTCAAATGGTTCGACAAGCTTTGGCCCCACTCAAGACGTATTCCGATTTTCGGACTTGTGCTTTGCTTCCTTTGCGCCTACTGCGCCGAGGAATTCTTCGGAATTGCAGACATTACGGGAGCTTATGTTGCCGGAATTATCCTTTGCAGTATAAAGGATTCTCATTACATAGAAAGAAAAATGGACGTCAGCTCCTATATGATTTTCGGACCCGTGTTCTTTGCGAGCATCGGCTTGCAGACAAGCTTTGATGATTTTAACATTTCAATGCTGCTGTTCTCGGTTGTGCTTGTGGTTGTTGCGCTTATTACCAAGGTTGCAGGCTGCGGAGGCACTGCAAGGCTCTGCCGCTTCAATAATACCGACTCGCTGAAAATAGGCGTTGGTATGATGAACAGGGGAGAGGTCGGACTGATTGTCGCTAAAAAGGGACTTGACGTAGGCCTTATGTCGCCCGAATTTTTTACTCCCGTTATTATACTTATTATAGTTTCCTCTCTTGTTACGCCCGTTTTGCTGAAGATGGTTTATTCCAAATGGCCCGGCACAGACAGCGCCGAAGAGGACGGCACGGACAATTCCTCAGTCGCTCAGCCGGAGCTCCTTTCTCAGGAGGTTGTCGGCGCAACCTATAATATTACAGAGGATCAATTCAAGGACGATAATAAATCGTAAATTTGCTTTAAATCGGAGCCGCTCCGCAGGGGGCGGCTTTTTTATTTTGCGCAAAAAATTTTAAAATTTCAGAAAAGTTACAAATTTTGTAATAAATTGTAACCGATTTACTCAAAAAAAACCTTATGAACTGAATAAATCTTAAACAGATTGACGTAATTTTGCTTTTAAAGCAAAAAATCGAGTTATGGGGTTGATTTTCTTGGAATAAACTGTTATAATGGTTACAAACTTGTTAATAAGCGTGATTGGTCTTGTAACCTTTCGGACCGGTTTGCGAATTCTTTCGCCGCGCTTATTTTCATAATCGGAGGTTTTAACAATGCAGAGAGTAAAAAAAATCACTGCTATTATTCTGTGTATTCTTACGCTTTCAAGCGTATGCGTATTCGGAAGCGTATCGCAGGCAGGTGCAAGCGGCACCGGTGCAGGCCTTGCGGAATGGGCGCTTAACGCCTATTACAGTGGTTGGTCTTATGTATACGGCGGTTCATCCGCCGGAGCGGTTGACTGCTCGGGTCTTATCTATTCATATTGCGGCGGCGCAAGAACCAGTGACGCCCTGCTCAGCTCGGCAACGGCTTCGGGCTCGGCAAGCAGTATACCGAGAATACACGGACTCGGTCTTTGGAGTCCCGGTCACGTCGGTGTTTACATCGGCGACGGTATGGAGGTTGACGCAAGAAATGAGTCATCCGATATGTGTTATCAAAGCGTTTCATCATCATATATGGGATGGACGTATTGGTTTAAGGTAGCGGCATGCACCTACGTTACAAACGGCTGGGAGGAGTTTAACGGCGGCTACTATTATTATGAGGACGGTCAATACATAGTAAGCACCTCAAGAACAATCGACGGTGTTACCTATACATTTGACTCTACGGGTAAGGCGGACAGGACTCCGTCCGACACCTCGTCAAGCAGCTCTTCATCGAGCAGCACTGAATCAAGCGGCTCGTCAGACACCTCATCAAGCAGCTCTTCATCGAGCGATACTGAAACAGGCACTACTTCATCGGTCAGCTCCTCCTCGAACGTTTCTTCAAACTCAGAGCAGACAATTTGGCAGTACGGCTCATCCGGCGAAGAGGTAACAAAAATTCAGGAGCGTTTGACTGAGTTAGGATATTATACCGGAGATATTGACGGTCAGTTCGGATATGCCACACAGGCTGCATATATGGCATTCCAGGAGGCCGCAGGACTTACAGTTGACGGCATAGCAGGCTCGGACAGAGAGATTCTCTATTCCGACGATGCGCCGGCAGCGGCGGCTGAGGAAGTGACTGAAGAGGAAGAAACCGAAGAAGCTACCGAGGCTGCGGAGGAAGAAACAACCGAAGCAGAAGAGGAAGAGGAAACGGTTGAAGAGGATGTAAACGAATGGAAAAGCGGCGATGAAAACGACACCGTAAAGGCTATTCAGGACAGACTTGCCGAGCTTGGTTATTTTGACATTGAATCAACCGGTTATTTCGGAGATTATACGGTACAGGCTGTAAAGAACTTCCAGCTTGCAAACAACTTTGCCTCAACGGGCATTGTCGACGAGGAAACCTATAATTGGCTTTTCAGCGATGAAGCAATAGAAAATCCGTATCTTACCACGGACGAAGAAGACTCATCGGGGGCGAGCGAATCGGGCCCTGTTCAGATGCCTGTTTCGACCGACATTTCACAGTACATAATTACTAACGAGCAAAATCAGGGTTATGCCGACACCGCTTCAAAGGTTGTTACCACCACTAACAGAGTTACTAAGAAGGCACTTTCAAATTCTTCATCGGTAATTTCGGCGGCAACCACCTCGGAGGTTAAGCGAACAGCAAATATATGGCTTTGGTTTGTGCTTGTGGCAGTGATTTTGACAGCGCTTGCAGTGGTATTTTTCCTTCGCGACAGAAAGGCGAACAGATACGCAAGATACCTTGCAAGAAAGGAAAAGCGCTTGGCTCAAGCAAGCGCAGACACCGACATAACTGTTAGACGGTAAATTTGAAACAGCCGAAAGCGTTATATTCGTTTTGCAATTATTTTTGATTGTGTGTTTGAATTGCAAAGGAGCTTTGTAAATGCTTTCGTCTAAATAAAAAGAACCGATGATTTCTCGTCGGTTCTTTTCTTTTACATTGGTTTTGCGGCGGAGGTTATTTTGTATCGGGGGTATCCGATTTCTTTTTGTACGCTTCCTTAAACGGTACAACCTTGCCGCTTTTTCCCTTGACGCTCACGTTGTCAAGGGTAGAGCTGAACTGTGAGCGAATATCCTTTAGATAGGCGGCGTAAAGCTTCTTTTGCTCTGTCTGCTCCTCGTCGGTAAGTCCCTGCTCACGCTTCTTTGCGGCAAGCTCGTTTATTCTTTCAAGCATTTTGTTTTCCATATAAATACCTCGTTTTGTTTTTTACCGGATTTGCTCTGCTCGGCATACGGCGCAGCTTGTAAATTTTATCTGCACCGATTAACCGCACTGTTTAAAATATTTTAACACAAACGCAGATTATCTACAAGTGCATATCATTATTTTGGTACGGAAATAAGAAAAGCGCCATTGAAAAGCCGTAAATATTGTGATATTATTTTTGTATAGAAATTTTTTATTTTACCGATTTTAAATAAAGACAGAAGGTCAAAAAATGGAACAGCTCAGCTTACTTCATCCGCAAAATTCAAAGGCGGTTTATAAAACACTCACAAAAGAGGCGATTAACGACTTATCAATAGACTTTTTGTGCGACGCTCTGACCGATGAGCCGTATGAAAAGAACAGCATAAGACAGCTCCTTATAAGCGTTACCGATGATGAGGAGGTAATACGGTACAGGTGCGATGTATTTGACGATTTTCTGAGATTTCCCAAGCTCAGAGAGGATTTAACTCTGCTGCTCGACAAGCTCAATGACTTGCGTGAGATTGAGCGCTTTCAAAAGGACTCGGAGGCATCCTCACTTTGGCAGCTTGTGAACAGACTGCGTGAAATGGGGGAGTATGTGGACTGTGTTACTCAGATAAAAAATACGCTTGAAGCGCTGGATATACAGTCCCGCGGACTGATACAGCTCAGAGAGTCCGTTCGGTCTATATACAACGACAGCGGCTTCCCCAACTTGAAAGCTGACATTGAAGAAACGCTTGCCAAGGCGCAGCGAATGAAAAGCATAACTCTCGGAGTTAACCTCGACGCGCTTCTTCGCCCCAAAACCGTAGGCGTTGTTTCTCTTAACGACAAGGAATTTACCGACAGCGGTATTCTGAAACGCTTTAAAAAATTTGCTAACAACGAGAGCGAGCTGCACCACGGCAATGACGTGACGGGCTTTGTGAATTTTCATCCTGCCAATCCGTCGTCCTCAAAAATGGGCTTCGGTCAAATGGTAGTGGGCGCTCAGGGTGATGTGAACCACATTATGACAAGCGATTTGACCGGCTCCGATCCGTTGTCGGATGCGCTTAAAAAGGTGGTAAGCGATATTCTCCGCCGAACGGTGAACGAAATTAAATCAATGCTGAATAAATATGTAAATATAAGCGGTTATTCGCTTGTTGCGCTTATGCCCGAAATCATATTTTATATTCGTTTTGCAGAGCTGTGCGACAAAATTATGCAGAAGGGACTTCCGCTGTGCAAGGCTGAGGTGCTGCCCAAGGACGACCGCAACTGCTTTGCTGAGGATATTTATAACATAAAGCTTGCAGTCAAAGCCGTTCAGGGCGAAGAAATTGATATAGTAACAAACGAATTTGTATTTGACGATGCCAAGCGAATTTATATTCTGACGGGGCCGAACAGAGGCGGAAAGACTACTATTACTCAGGCTGTAGGTCTTGCGTTTTTGCTTGCGCAAAACGGAATTTACGTTCCGGCATCCTCTATGAAATTCAGTCCCTGCGATAATATTTACACTCATTTTCCTGCCGATGAAAACGACACCGTAGACTTGGGCAGACTCGGCGAGGAGAGCAAAAGATTGTCCGAGATTTTTGAAGTCGCTACCAAAAACAGCCTTTTGCTGCTCAACGAAAGCCTTGCCACAACTAATGTTGCGGAGGGTTTGTATATAGCAAAGGACGTAGTAAAGGCTATGCGCTACCTCGGCACAAGAGCGATTTTTAATACGCATATGCACGAACTTGCCCGCAATCTTGACGAGGTGAACGGCTCCGTTGACGGCGACAGCAGGATTGAAAGTATGGTTACGGGAGTTGACAGGGGACAGCGCTCGTTCAAGGTGTTCATCGAGCCGCCGCAGGGAATGAGCTATGCAAAGGATATTGCCGAAAAATACGGCGTTACCTTTGACAAAATAAAGGCTGAGATTGACGAAAAAAACAAAAGGTGACCGCTCGTTACAAGTTTTTATCCCGAACCGCTTTTTCATTCGGCTCCTTAACACATCAAAAAACGGCAGACCGAAATTACAGAGTGAAAACCGGAATTTGGAGGTACAGAATATTGGCACATATAATATGGTGTGGAAATAAAAATTGGGATGATGTTTCTAACGGAAACCAACTGTGGGATAAAGAAATTTCAGAAAAGAACATCCCTGAAAAAGCCGTTTTTCTTGACAGACCGGCTGATATTGTTAAAGCATCTGTTCCGTATATGATTGTTCCGTGCATAATATGCTTTGCCGCTGTTCTGATAAAAAAAGAGTTGTCGGATGTGTTTATTTTCAACGTTTGGTTTATGCCGCTTTCGTTTTTGATCGGGCTTATTGCAGCCATGCCTTTGCATGAACTATTTCATGCTGTCTGCTACCCAAAGGGCGAAAGGGTTTACATAGGAGTTTCGATAAAACAGCTTCGGGCATTTGCTGCCTCTGCCGCTGCCATGAGCAGAGAAAGGTATATTTTGATGTCGTTAGCACCTTCTGCCTTGGGCGTAATCCCATTGGTAATTTTCCTCGCCTGTCCGATAACAATGAAATGGCTGATTACAATTTGTGTAGTGCCGATGTTTATGGGATTGATTTCGCCTGCACCCGATTATATGGATGTGATTCTTCTTTTAAAGAAAGTTCCAAAGGGTGCAACTGTTCAACCTTTAAAAAATGGTTTGGTTTGGTATGAGTAATCTGATAACTGTCAGTTTATCGACCTGAGCTTAACACATTTTTATATCTAAGAGCGACTTTAACACAGCCGCTTTTTCATTCGGCTCCTTAACACATCAAAAAACGGCAGACCGATTTGCGATTCGGTCTGCCGTTAAACATTAGGGAGAGGGAAAATCAGTTGTTGATGAGCTTGTCCTCGTCCGACCAGCTGTAGAGCTTTCTTACTTCCTTGCCGATAACCTCAGCGGGAGCTTCTGCCGCTGACTTTCTCATAGCGCGGAAGTGAGCCTGACCGCCTGCCGGTGACATATCGAGGAGGAAGTCCTTTGCAAAGGTGCCGTCCTGAATGTCGGAAAGAACCTTCTTCATAGCCTTCTTTGTGTCGTCGGTGATAATCTTGGGGCCTGTGATGTAGTCGCCGTATTCGGCAGTGTTGGAAATTGAATATCTCATACCCTCAAAGCCCGACTGATAGATAAGGTCAACAATGAGCTTCATCTCGTGGATGCACTCAAAGTAAGCGTTTCTGGGGTCGTAGCCTGCTTCGCAGAGTGTTTCAAAGCCTGCCTGCATAAGAGCGCAAACGCCGCCGCAGAGAACAGCCTGCTCACCGAAGAGGTCGGTTTCTGTTTCTGTTTTGAATGTTGTTTCAAGAACGCCTGCTCTTGCGCCGCCGATGCCGAGAGCGTAAGCGAGAGCAAGGTCTTTTGCTTTGCCCGTAGCGTCCTGCTGAACAGCAACAAGACACGGAACGCCCTTGCCTGCTTCGTATTCGCTTCTTACCGTATGACCCGGTCCCTTGGGAGCAATCATTGTAACGTCAACGTCAGCCGGCGGAACAATCTGGCCGAAGTGAATAGCAAAGCCGTGAGCGAACATAAGCATATTGCCTGCCTCAAGGTTAGGCTCAATGTCCTTTTTATACATAGTCGCCTGCTTTTCATCGTTAATAAGAATCATAATAATGTCAGCCTGCTTTGCAGCCTCGGCAGCGGTGAATACCTCAAAGCCCTGAGCTTCGGCCTTTGCCCAGGATTTGCTTCCTTTGTAAAGTCCGATAATTACGTCGCAGCCCGATTCCTTAAGGTTGAGAGCGTGAGCGTGACCCTGACTGCCGTAGCCGATGATTGCAATCTTTTTGCCGTCAAGCAAAGACAAATTACAGTCTGACTGATAATAAATCGGCGCCTTCATGTTTTCTGTGTAATCTTTCATTTTAAGTTCCTCCTTGCCGAATTTACGGCATATATAAATTTGAATTGTATGTTATTCTGTAAGATTTTAAAACGGAGCAGAGAGCGGATAAGCCTTGCCTATTCGCCTTGCTAAACCGAAACGGAGGTAGTTCCTCTGTCAATAGCAACAGTGCCTGTCCTTACAATCTCACGGATACCATATGGCTTTAATAAGTCAATAAGTGTGTTGACACGGTTTGCGCATTCGCAATACTCAACCGTAACGCAGGTTTGCGCCACGTCAACAATCTTTGCCTGCATAATTTCAACCGTCTTGATAATTTCGGCTCTTTTTGCCGCAGTGCAGTGAACCTTAATCAAAATCAGCTCCCGACTGATAAACTCGCCCTCGTTAAGTCTTTTTACCTTGATGACGGGAATAAGCTTGTTAAGCTGCTTTTCAAGCTGCTCAACGACATATTCATCGCCGTTGGCGATAATTGTAATGCGCGACACCGTCGGGTCGTTGGTCACACCGACTGCAAGAGAGTCAATGTTAAATCCTCGGCGAGAGAAAAGTCCCGAAATTTTTGAGAGAACGCCCGCCTGATTTTCAACAAGTATTGATAATGTGTACTGCATTTTCTCACCTCATTTAAATCGACGGAGTGTCGGGATGAACATTGCAGACAAGAATAAACGGCTTATCCGAATCAACAATGCCCTTGATAATCTCTTCGGCTTCCTCGTTGGAGCTTGCTTCGGCGCAGTCAATGCCGTAGGCCTCCGCAACTTTAAGAAAATCGGGGTCGCCCTCAAGCACGGTTGCCGAGTGCCTTTGGTTGTAGTTTATATCCTGAAGCTCACGCACCATACCGAGCCGCTTGTTGCGCATAATAATGATTTTGATGTTTAGATGATTGCCGGCAATAGTTGCAAGCTCGTTCATACTCATCTGAAAGCTTCCGTCGCCGCAGATTACAATGACGTCACGTGTAGGTCTTGCAAACTTTGCGCCCACCGCAGCCGGGATGGAGTAGCCCATTGTACCCATACCGCCGGTTGTGAGAAACCGCCCTTCACGGATTCTGAAGTTGTTTGCACACCAAATTTGGTTTTGCCCTACATCGGCAACAAGTATCGCCTTGGAGCGGAACATCGCACTGAGATTGCCCACAAGCGTTCTCGGCTCAACACAGCCCTCAAACACGGGAGGCTTTTTGAATAAATCCTTTTTCCACGTTTTAACTGTTTGGCTCCATTGCGCAGGAACCTGATAATCGCCGATGCTGTCAATAAGCATATTCATAACATTTCTCATATCGCCTACAATCGGGATTTCGGTTTTAACATTTTTGCCGATTTCCGCAGGGTCAATGTCAATGTGGATAACCGTAGTGTTTTTGCTCATCTGATCGGGAGAAGCAACCGCTCTGTCGCCCAGGCGCGCGCCGCATACTATTACAAGGTCGGCTTCGTGCAGGGCGCGGTTGGCAACCGCCTTGCCGTAGGTTCCGAGCATGCCCAGATAAAGCTCATGCTCGCTCGGCATAACGCCGATGCCCATCATAGTTGAGATTACGGGGATCTTGGTCATTTCCGCAAATGCCTGAAATTTAGGCTTTACGCCCGAGCTCAGCACACCGCCGCCCGAAACTATGACGGGGCGCTTGCTTGCCTTGATTGCTTCCGCCGCGCGCTTAACCTGAATTGCGTGTCCCTTGGTGTTAGGCTTGTAGCCGATTATATTTACTGAATCAGGATAAACAAATTCGTCAATTTCCCTTTGCTGAATATCAATCGGTATATCAATGAGAACGGGGCCCTGTCTGCCTGTTGAAGCGATGTGAAAGGCTTCCTTGAACACACGGGGCAAATCCTCGGTTTTGCTCACAAGGTAGCTGTGCTTTACAAACGGTTCGCACGCTCCCGTAATGTCAGCCTCCTGAAAAACATCTCGGCCGAGCAAATCGCTGCGCACCTGTCCCGTGATGACAACAAGCGGAATCGAGTCGGTGTAGGCGGTGGCAATACCCGTGATAAGGTTTGTTGCGCCGGGACCCGAGGTTGCAATGCAGACGCCGGGGCGGCTGCTGCACCGAGCGTAGCCGCTGGCGGCGTGCGCCGCATTTTGTTCCTCACGAACAAGAACGTGCTTTATGCTTGAGTCGTAAAGCTTATCGTAAAAGGGGCAGATTGCCGCGCCCGGATAACCAAAGACGACGCTGACGCCCTCGGCTTCCAAGCATTTTACCATAATTTCAGCTCCGCTGATCATATTCGCTGTCCCTCCTGTCCTTTTTATTTCTGCAAATTCGTCAGAACTTGCTATTTCATTCTATTATACAATAAAGCTGCAAAAATGTAAAGAGGAATTGAACCGATAACGCAAAATCAAATTTTTGCCCGAAAAGCAAAAGCGAAGTCAAGCAAGCTGTTTGACTTCGCCTTATATTTTATCTGAAGGTGTGACGTAAAGCGTCCTGTTGTTGACATAGACAACCATACCGGGCTTTGCGCCGCTCGGCTTGCTGACATAGCGCACAAGCGTATAATCCACGGGAACCTGTCCGCTGCTTTGCGCCTTGCTGTGATATGCCGCAAGCTGCGCAGCTTCCATTAGGGCGGTATCGCTGATTTCACGTCCGCCGCTCACTATTATCGTGTGCGAGCCGTGTATATCCTTGGTGTGCAGCCACATATCGTTTTTAGAAGCGGTTTTCAGCGTGAGCTTATCGTTTTGCCGGTTGTTTCTGCCTACGAGTATTTTGAATCCGTCGCTAGACTCAAACTCAAGAGGCGGCAAAGTGGCAGTCGGCTTTTGTTTGCCCTTTCTTCGGCACAGATAGCCCTGCTCCGTCAGCTCCTCACGGATTTGCGCAAGCTCCTTTTCCGATTCGGCACGGTTTACCGTGTCGAGAACCGAGTCAACATAATCAAGCTCGCTCATTCCCTTTTGAATTTGCTCCTTTAATATATGCTCCGCATTTTTTGCCTTTTGATAATCTCTGTAATATTTTTGCGCATTTGCCGCCGGGGAAAGGGCAGGATTTAATTTTATACGTAAAACTGCGCCACTTTCATCGTAATAATTTTCAACGTCGGCAAAAGGAGCGCCCTTTTGTATTCTGTACAAATTTGCCTGAAGCAAATCGCCGCAGATTCTCAAATGCTCACGGTCGGCGCAGCGGGCAAGCTCCGCCTGCTGCTTTGAAATTTTGCGTGAAATTCTTTCGCAGGTGTTGGTGAGGAGCTTGGTCAGGTCCTGTGACTTAACCCTCATTCTCTCTCTTTTGTCCCTTACGTCATAAAAAGCGTCGAGCAGCTGCGAAAAATCGTCATACTCTTTAACCTCGGCAAAATCGCCGTACTGTTCAATCGGCAGAAACGAAAAGTCCAGCGGCTTTCCGTCGTCACGGTACACCACATACGGCTTTCCGGCACAGCTCACGGTGATGTCCTTTAGCCGTTGAAGCTCGCTTATCAGCCTGTCCGAAAGCACGCCTTCAACTCTGTTTGTTGCGCCCTCGCAAACTCTGAATTCAATTTCACGGCACACAATGGGGGACACACCCTGTATTACCTTTAAAAGAGCCTTGCCAAGCGGCATTTCGCTTTCGAGCGCTTTTACCTTTTCTGCAATTTCTACGGGGGAGGAGGTCAAAATATTCAGCTTTTCCTGTGCCTGAGGAAGCTCATATTTTATATTGGGCAGAACAAGGCGCTTGCTGCTCATTGTGAGGTCGACACGCTTCAGCGAATCTATAATCACGCCGTCCGAATCCACAATAATTATATTGCTGTACATTCCCATTATCTCGCAGACAACGGTAATCATCACCGTGTCGCCGAGCTCGTTTACACATTCAAAGTCGAGAAAAATTACTCTGTCACAGTCAAACTGCCTTACGGCGGCAAGCCTTCCGCCGCCGAGGCGTTTGCGCAGCAGCATACAGAACATAGGCGGCTGCGCCGGGTTTTCGGGAGTGCCTGCGCAGAAGTTTACTCTCGGAGAATTTGCTCTGGCGGACATCAACAGCTTTTTGTTTCCGCCGAATGTTCTCAGCGCAAATACAAGCTCGTCACGGTTGGGCTGATAAATCTGCGATACCCTCGCTCCGAGAGCCTGTTCCTCTATGTCATTGTTTATATGTCTTAAAAATATTCCGTCAAGCGCCACACAGGCACCTCTGTTCGTCTTTTGATTTGTGCTATTTGTGATATTTCCCGTTTGATGAGATTTCAAACGCGCGGTAAATCTGCTCGCTCAAAATCACCCTTGCCATCTGATGAGGAAAGGTCATTCTGCTCATTGAAAGCTTTAAGTCTGCCCTGCTTTTCACAGTACCGCTCAGTCCGTAGCTTCCGCCTATGACAAAATCGATCGTGCTTTTGCCCACAACCGACAGGCTGTCAAGCATTTTTGAAAGCTCCTCGCTCGAAAGCATTTTGCCCTCAATGCACATAGCCGCCACATAATCCGAGGCGGAGATTTTCTGCGTTATACGTTTGCCCTCCGATTCGATTACCTCGTTAATCTGCGAGGAATTAGGCGTGCTGCTTCTGATTTTTTCTTCCGAAAGCTCAACAATATTAAATTTGCAAAATGACGAAAGCCGTTTTGCGTATTCATTTATTGCGTCGGCAAAATACTTTTCTTTTATTTTACCGATGCAGATTATGTTAATTCTTATCATATCATTC
>JAJQDK010000132.1 GCA_021202245.1 Clostridiales bacterium | reverse complement strand
TATCATCGCAAAGGAAGCTGCGGCATAATAATTTTAACTCCAAACTCCACACTACCCACTAAACACTAAGCACTACCCACTGACCGCCGCCTTAGAGGCGGGGACATCTTTGCATAAGTTATATCGCTTGCAAATGTGCGGAAAATTTTAATATTGCGCCAAAGCAAAAGAGCTGCCGTTTTGAAGCGGACAGCTCTTAATTTATGCGTTATTTATGCGATTTATGACAATTAAACAGCCTCACTGTTGTTGCCGTAATAAGCGTTGAGATACATCTGCTTAATTTCGCTTATAAGCGGGTATCTCGGGTTAGCACCTGTGCACTGGTCGTCAAATGCCTGCTCGCTCATCTCGTCAAGTCTGTTGAGGAAGTCGGTTTCGTCAATGCCGTATTCCTGAATGGAATTTTTGATGCCGACTCTTGCCTTGAGGTCGTTTACAGCCTTAATCAGGTTTTCAACGCTTTCGTCGTCATTCTTGCCTGCAATGCCCAAGCCCTTGGCAACCTCTGCATAACGAGCCTTTGTCTTGGGATGGTCATACTGCGGGAAGGTACCCATCTTGGTGGGAACCTCTGAGGAGTTAAATCTGATAACCTGCTCAATCATAAGTGCGTTTGCAACGCCGTGGGGGAGGTGGTGGAATGTGCCCAGCTTATGAGCCATTGAGTGGCACACACCGAGGAATGCGTTGGCAAATGCCATACCTGCCATTGTAGCGCCGTGAGCAACCTTTTCACGGGCAACAGGCTCGTTCATACCGTTGTCATAGCAAGCGGGGAGATACTCAAAGATAACCTGAAGCGCTCTGATTGCAAGACCGTCTGTGAAGTCTGTAGCCATCATAGAAGCGTAAGCCTCAAGTGCGTGAGTAACTGCGTCAATACCGGAAGCCGAGGTAAGTCCCTTGGGACCGCTCATCATATTGTCGGCGTCAACGATAGCCATATTAGGCATAAGCTGATAGTCGGCAAGGGGATATTTAATGCCGGTTTCCTGGTCGGTGATAACTGCAAACGGAGTAACCTCCGAGCCTGTACCTGATGATGTGGGAACAGCGATAAAGTAAGCCTTTTCGCCCATTTTCGGGAAGGTGTAAACTCTTTTGCGAATATCGCTGAAGCGCATAGCCATATCCATAAAGTTTACTTCGGGATGCTCATAGAGAACCCACATAATCTTGCCGGCGTCCATTGCGGAGCCGCCGCCGAGCGCAATGATTACGTCAGGCTCAAATTTGCTCATTGCCTCTGCGCCCTTCTGAGCCGAAGCAAGCGCCGGGTCGGGCTCAACGTCAGCGAAGAGTTCGTAAGAGATGCCTATTTCGTCAAGCTTGTCGGTAATAGGCTTGGTAAAGCCGTTTTTGTAAAGGAATGAGTCTGTAACGATGAAGGCTCTCTTTTTGTCCATTACGTCCTTAAGCTCCTGAAGAGCTACGGGCATACAGCCTTTCTTCATATATACCTTTTCGGGTGCTCTGAACCAAAGCATATTTTCTCTCCTCTCGGCTACTGTCTTAATGTTGATAAGGTGCTTAATACCTACGTTCTCAGATACTGAGTTGCCGCCCCAGGAGCCGCAGCCGAGTGTGAGTGAAGGAGTAAGTTTAAAGTTGTAAAGGTCGCCGATACCGCCCTGTGAGGAGGGAGTATTAACAAGTATACGGCAGGTTTTCATATGAGAAGCAAACTCGTCAATTTTAGCCTGTTCGTTTACTGCGTCAACATAGAGCGACGAGGTGTGACCGTAGCCGCCGTCTACAACAAGCTGCTCAGCCTTTGCGATTGCGTCCTCAAAGCTTTCGGCCTTGTACATAGCAAGCACGGGAGAGAGCTTCTCGTGTGCGAATTCCTCGCTGATGTCAACGCTTTCAACCTCGCCGATGAGGATTTTGGTTTCCTCGGGCACGGTTACGCCTGCAAGAGCGGCAATTGTAACGGGCTTTTGACCTACAATTTTAGCGTTGAGAGCGCCGTTGATGATGATGGTTTTTCTAACCTTTTCAAGCTCTTCGTCATTGAGGAAGTAGCAGCCGCGGGCTTTAAATTCCTTTTTGACCTTGTTATATACCTTCTTTTCAACAATAACGGACTGCTCCGAAGCGCAAATCATACCGTTGTCAAAGGTCTTTGAATGAATGATTGAGTTTACCGCAAGAAGAATGTCGGCTGTTTCGTCAATGATAGCCGGTGTGTTGCCTGCGCCTACGCCGAGAGCGGGCTTGCCCGATGAATAAGCTGCCTTAACCATTCCGGGACCGCCTGTGGCGAGAATGCAGTCAGCCTCCTGCATAAGCATATTTGTGAGCTCCAGCGAGGGAATGTCAATCCAGCTGATGATGCCTTCGGGAGCGCCTGCGGCTACAGCTGCTTCAAGAACAACCTTTGCAGCCTCAATGGTGCTTTTCTTTGCACGGGGGTGAGGGCTGATGATTATTCCGTTGCGTGTCTTTAAGCAAATAAGCGTTTTAAAAATTGCCGTTGATGTAGGGTTGGTTGTGGGGATTACGGCAGAGATAACGCCGATGGGCTCTGCAATCTTCTTTGTGCCGTAAGCCTTGTCCTCTTCGAGAACACCGCAGGTTTTAACGTCCTTGTAGGCATTATAGATATACTCGGAAGCAAAGTGGTTTTTGATGACCTTGTCCTCCACAATACCCATACCTGTTTCCTCAACAGCCATTTTGGCAAGCGGGATTCTCATCTGGTTTGCTGCGGTTGCTGCTGCAAGAAAAATCTTGTCAACCTGTTCCTGTGTGTAGGTTGCATAAATTCTTTGAGCTTCTTTAACCTTTGCCAAAGCCGCTTCAAAAGATTCTGCGTTGTCTACAATCGGATACTCTTTTGTGCTCATTAAATCTACCTCTTATCTGCATAATATTAAATTCAGCAAAGCTGAAAAAGATAACTGATGTGAGTGAAAATTTATTCTTCCTCGTCAGCCTGTGCGTCGTCGGCTGAATCCGAGGTGCCCGTTGACTCAAAAACAAGCTGATCTTCTTCTCCGGTGTATTCCTCAACATATGTTTCGGCAGCGGAGCCTTCGGAAGCTTTGATTGTGATTGTGTTGGGGCAATCGTAAATTGCAAATTCGCTTATATCCGTGACGGTGTCGGGGATTGTAATCTCGGTTAAGCTCTGGCATTGATAGAAAACGTAGTTTTCAATAGAAGTCAGCGTTTCGCTTTCGGGAATTGTAACGCTTTTGAGTCCCGTAGCGGAGAAGGTATAGATTCCCAGGGTTTTCAGAGAATCGGGAAGCTCAATACTTTCAAGACTGCTGCAAAGAATGAATACGATAGTGCCCATAGCCTAAAGCTATTGCGACAGGGTCACGCTTGTAAGCTGTCTGCACGAATAAAACGCATAGTCGTTGATAGTTGTGATTGTGTCGGGCATTTCTACGCTTGTGATGTCCGAACCGCTGAATACGCCCGAGCCGATGGTTGTAACCGTGTAGTTATTATATGATTCGGGTATCACGATATCCGTATCCGTACCGGTGTACTTGGTAACCATAAGTTCGTCGCTGTTGATGATAAAGAAGCCGAAATCTCCGTCAACCAAATCGGGTTCGGTTTCTTCAACCACATAGCCTGGTTCCAATGTGTTGTCGTCAGAGCAGCCGCAGCCGGAGATGCCGATTGCCGCCGATGAGCAAAGAACACACGCAAGCATTGCACATAAAAATTTTTTCATAAATCAAGGATCCTTTCAAAGTTGTGTAAATATCGATAAGCTTATTTCGACCATTATCATTCTATCATCTTTGTTAAATCTTTGTCAATGTTTTTTTGGGCTTTTTTCCACTTTTATCGGGTTATATAATAATTACAAAAATATTACGGTTTTATTGTATCAAAAGCAACAAAAGTCGAGCAATTATTTCCGTTTTCGGTAGGCTCAGCTAAAACTCCTCCTCATAATCTCTTTGCCTTATGCTTTCAAGCTTGGCAGCC
>JAJQDK010000114.1 GCA_021202245.1 Clostridiales bacterium | reverse complement strand
CAAGGTGTACAGAATTGAGGACGACGGCACAAAGACCGATATGAACGCAGTCTATGAAGACGGCTATATGGTATTTACGACCGACCACTTCAGTATGTATGCGCTTGTTTCGGAAAGTGAGAGCAAGGGAGCCCTCATCGGCGATGCAAACGGCGACGGAATGATTACGATAGCCGACGTAACAACAGTGCAAAAGGTTGCCGTTAAGCTTACAACGCTCACCGAGGAGCAAAACACGCTTGCCGACGTGAACGGCGACGGCAGAATTTCTGTTTTGGATGCAACCTGCATTCAGAAATACATAGTGGGCGGATATTCCGACACCGGCCTTACGGGTCAAAGGGTTGAGGGATAAAGCCGCAAGATTAATTTTGACAAGAAGAAATGTATAGAAAAATGTATTAGTGACGAAGCCCCGCAGTCAAGCTGCGGGGCTTCCCACGTTTGGGCTTTGTGCGGCGGTTCGGCGCTGAATGAAATCATCCAAACAAAAACGGAGCTAAGCGGTTTCCTGCTTAACTCCGTTAAAAAGTATGAAAATTAAAAGTACAAAATTAAAAGTTAAAAGTGTGAAAATTAAAAGGGCCTACAAATTTAATATTGAGGTTGCAAGGGCAAAATAAATCATCAGGGATAATGCGTCGCTCAGCGTTGTGATAAGCGGACTTGCCATTACCGCAGGGTCAAAGCCGATTTTGCTTGCCAACAGCGGCAGACTGCTGCCGATTAGCTTGGCGATGATTACCGTGCCTATGAGCGCAAGCGATACAACCAGAGCTATCCAAAAAGCATTTTCATTGCCGTGCAGGTCAAATATTATAAGCTTGACAAAGTTTGCAGCCGCAAGGGTGACGCCGCAGAGAATTGAAACCCGCAGCTCCTTCCAAAGCACCTTAAACATACTTTTGAATTCCACTTCATCAAGAGAAATGGCGCGTATTACCGAAACGGACGACTGCGAGCCTGCGTTGCCGCCGGCGTCCATAAGCATCGGTATAAATGCGGAAAGTACAATCATACTTGACAGCGCGTCCTCAAACGATGAGATAATGGTGCTTGTGAAGGTTGCCGAGAGCATAAGCACAAGCAGCCACGGAATACGCTTTTTGTAAATTCCGAAAACGCTTGTTTTCATATACGGCTTATCCGATGGCAGCACAGCAGCCATTTTTTCAATATCCTCGGTGGTTTCCTCCTGGATTACGTCGATGGCGTCGTCAACCGTTACAATTCCGACAAGTCGGTTTTCAATGTCAACAACGGGCAGCGCAAGGAAGTTGTAGTTTGAAAGTGTGTGCGCAACCTCCTCCTGGTCGTCAAGAGTTTTAACGGAGATGACGTTTTCTTCCATTATGTCCTTTACAAATTCGTCGTCATCACTGAGCAAAAGGTCCTTTACCGTGGTTGTTCCGATGAGCTTGTTGTTGTCGTCGGTAATGTAACAGGTGTAGATGGTTTCCTTGTCAACACCCGTTCTTCTTATGCGTTTAATTGCCATTTCGGCGGTCATATCGGGACGAAGCACAATGAACTCCGTCGTCATAATTGAGCCTGCGCTGTCCTCGGGATATTTTAAAAGCTCATTGATTTGCTTCCTTGTATCCTTGTCGGCCTGGCGCAGAATACGCTTTACGACATTGGCGGGCATTTCCTCGATAAGGTCAACGGCGTCGTCTACAAACAGCTCGTCAACCACCTCTTTAAGCTCGCTGTCGCTGAAGCCGGGAATCAGCAGGCGCGGTGTTTCGTCGTCCATTTCCACAAAGGTTTCAGCCGCAAGCTCCTTGGGCAGAATACGAAACAAAATAGGAACCTTTTCGTCCTTAAGCTCCTCAAAAACAGCCGCAATGTCATAAGGCTTCATTGTAACCAGAATATCCCTGAGCGTGGTATACTTTTTTTCGTCAAGCAGCACGCTGATGGTTTCCGTAAGCGTTACATTTACCTGTTCCATAATCTTTCCTCCTTTTCAATTCGTTGGGAGTAAAGACGTATGCAGGGGCGATATTAACTTGAATATGTTAAACTGAAAACAAAATGAGCGCAAAAGCGGCCATTTTGTCGGTACTTCGCCCGGGCACTGCGCCTTTATTACCGTCTGCGTCCATTGAGTTTTCACCTCAGCTTTAAAATAAATTTGCCGGCATTATTTTGCCACCTTATATATTTTAGTTTGTTTTTTTAATGTTGTCAACGATATTTTTTAAATTTTACAAATGCCTTACATAAGGAGCAGCCCAAATTACTTTGCTTATTCCTTGATTTTTTTGCAAATATAATGTATTATGTAGTATGAATGATAAAGCAAAGCTTATTCGGAGGTATATTATGGAAAATGTTATTAAAAAATACTTGCCCTATGCGGTGATAATTCTTGCGGTATATATGATTGTTCCGCTTATTTTTATTCCCGAAGCGTTAGAGAATTTTTCGGCTGTCGCATATTATTTTGTATTCCCTGCAACAGCCATAGTGTGCGCGGCTGTTTACAGCGCAAAATACGGCCTTGACTTTCTGTTTACGCTGATTGCGCCGGTGATTTATCTGCTGAGTATGTTTGTATATAACGGCGGATTCACCACAACCAACGTCATCCTTACGGCAGCCTATCTTGTATCGGGTATATTCGGCTTGTTTATCGGCGATATTGCCTTTGGCGACAAGCGCAGAGAGCAGGAGAAAAAAGAAAAGGCGGAAGCCGAGGAAATGCTTCTTCAGGCTAACCGCAGAGATAAAATCGAAAAGGAAAGGCGAGAGCTGAGGGCAGAGAGCCGCAGCAAAAACAACAATTCCGAGGATTATGATTTTGACTATGACAAATACACTTCCGATATTGATAAACCTCAGGTAAAATCAACAGAGGACGAGATTGACGATATCCTCAGCGAGTTCGGCTCCTCTGATAAAAAACGCTAAACGCAGTACAAATTCGTGTCCCAAGCCGGAATGTACGGGTGGTGGCGCAAAAATATTTTGTATTCGGGATTAAGCTCCCCGATAAGGAGCGGAAGCCTGAAAATATCTTCAAATCTGTGATACGCTGAAAAATTTAGCTTAGGCTTAAAGGTTTTCAGCGTATTTTTCATACCCTCAAGCGTTTCAAGGTCGGCGCCCTCAACATCGGCTTTAACGTAGCTTGCAGCCGCTCCGCAAAGCACGGAATCAACTGCGGCAACTCGGGTTTCGGCTGTGCCCTTGTCCGAAATTGCGCTGTTTCGCCCCGCCTTGTTGTTAAAATACAGCGTGGTATTTCGGTTGTAGCACCCCAGCTGCCAAAGCTCGGTGTTTTTCAGACCGCCGCAGCTTTCGGAAAGCTTTTTAAAGTTTTTTTCGTTTGGTTCAAAGGCGATAATTCGGCGGTAGCTTCCGTTTGTGTAGTGTAAAAATTCTTCAACGGTATCTCCGTTGTAGGCGCCCAAATCAACATAGACCTCGTTTGGGCCGAGCTTTAAAATGTTGTTAAATGCCTCCGACTTGTCTGTTGTTATTTCATCAAGATAATCAATGCTGCCGGTATAGTAAAAATGCAGGACGTTTTCAAAGACACGCCTTGACTGCCCGTCGGCAAGCAGGGCATAGGCGCTGTTGATTTTTTCGCTGTTTTGAGCGATAAATTTCTCGTCAAACAGTGTGCTTCCGAAAACAGGCACGCTCGGAACAACAACGGTGTGCTTTTTTGCAATGCGTTTAATACCGGCAATTACGTCGGGCAGCTGACTTGCAAAGCAGAGCGCAATCATAAAATTATCAAGCTCGGCTTCAAGCTCGCTGAGCTTTTTAACTCTGAAGCCGTGAAAGCTCTGTCCGCGCACAAATTCATCGCTTGCCATTACCCCGTCCGCTTTTATTCCGTACCTTTCAAAGGCTGCCAGAACCTTGTCGGCTCCGTCGCCCATTCCGTATAAAATTACAGGCGTTTTGCTGTTTTTAAGCTTGCTCCAAACGCTTGTCTTGTCGTCAAAGCTGTACATATTTTCACCGTGTTTATTGGTAGAATAAAAAAACAAGCGCCCACCCTATTGGGTGGACACTTTAAGTGTTGGCATCT
>JAJQDK010000106.1 GCA_021202245.1 Clostridiales bacterium | reverse complement strand
AATTTTACGTTTTCTCTCCCTCCGTCACGCTTTGCGTGACACCTTTCTGCGAAAGTGGCAAACCCTTTGTCCGCAAGCGGACATTTCCCTTTTCAAGGGAATACCCTCGTCAGAGGGAGGCACGGGTTGCAGCGATAAATTATACCTTCGCACACAGTGATGTGCGGAGCGACTGTGGCGGTCACTGACCGCCGCTACGAACGTGTTATAATTCTTAAGTTGACGACATTGCCTCTAAGGGAAGGCTTTTGCATAGCTAAAGGTTTGCGGCAACGGAGTATCTACATTGATATGTAGAACATATTTAAGCGTTAAGCCCAAAGAAAATTAAAATGGCGTTATTGATTTCATTCATCGAGTGTTCGTCAACCGTGCCCATTTTTTCTTTAAGACGCTTTTTGTCAATGGTGCGAACCTGTTCAAACAAAACCACGCTGTCCTTTGAAAGTCCGGAGGAGTCGGCGTGCAGAGGTATGTGGGTGGGCAAATTTGCCTTTGCCTGCTGACTGGTAATCGCCGCCGCAATAACTGTGGGACTGAACCTGTTGCCCACATCGTTTTGCACTATCAGCACGGGACGCACTCCGCCCTGCTCCGAGCCGACAACCGGACTTAAGTCGGCATAATATATATCACCACGTTTGATACTCAAGGTTTTCACGCTCCAAATAATTTGTTTACTAATATTTTTGCCTTTCTTAAAGCTTTTATACAGCTATTACATAATATTTTTGGGCGCAAAATTTGTGAATGTTTAAGCAAGCGCTTGGACTTAGCTATTGCTGATTTGCCTTAACGCTTGAAAATGATATTTCAAAGCCTTGATTCTTTATTTTTGCATTTAATATGTATCCGCTTTCATCGGCCGCAAAGCTGCATTTGTCACCGGACAGACGGAGAGTGTAGATGTATTCACCTTCCTTTTGAGACGACAGACTGTATCTGCCCTCTCCCACTCCCTTTATAAAAGCGTGAAGCAGCGCCGGAAAGCTGTTGTCAGGCACATAAGCCTCATCGGCACTGCATTGCAGATTTTCCCGTGATATTAAGATTTCGGAATTTCTGTAGCTTACGCTGAGGCCGCTCAGAGTGTCGGGATAGGTTATTGATATGTTTGCCATTCCCTGACCGGTGCAGGAAAGCTCGCCCTTGATTTGGGCATCATTATATACGGCGATAAAATCAGCCGAAAAGTCGGTAATCACAGCCGCCGTTTCTTCAGACGGCTCATCACAGCCCGATAACGCAAAAAACGGCAAAAAAATAAAGACGCATAATATTTTCAAAGCTCGGTCCGCCATAGGACACCTCCTGTTTTGATATATTATATGTCTTTTATCTTTTTATAATTCCGAATGACAGGCCGCTAAAACCCGCAGGTTTTGAGCGCAAGATGAATATTGTCTATTATATCTCCGGGGAGCATTGAAATTTTGCCGTACTTTTCTTTTGCTATATCGCCGGCAACGCCGTGCAGATATACCGCTGCAGCTGCTGCATCAAAGGCATCCGCCCCCTGAGCAAGCAGCGAAGCCGTCATTCCGGCAAGCACATCTCCGCTGCCGCCTGTCGCCATTCCCGAATTGCCCGTATGATTTATCATAACTCTGCCGTTCGGAGAAGCGATTATTGTTCCGGCGCCCTTAAGTACGGTGACAACGCCGTATTTTCGGGCAAAATCAAGCGCCGTACGCTCACGCTGAGAGTTGACCTCCTTGACGGTTTTTGCCGTAAGCCTTGCCATCTCGCCGGGATGAGGGGTTATAACTGCGGCTGCTTTTAAGCTGAGCAGAGAATCGGGATTTTGAGATATTATATTGAGTGCGTCCGCATCAAGAACAAGCGGCTTGGCGCATTGTTCCGTAAAAGAATTAACAAGCCTTTCGGTGTCCTTGCAGACAGACAGTCCGCAGCCGAGAAGGACAGCGCTTGAGCTTTGCGACTGTTCAAGCAAAAATGCTGTATTTATACTGCTGATTTTGCCGTCGCAGGTTTCTTCAAGAGGAAAATAAACGCTTTCAAAAACAGACTGAGCGGCAATATTATATATGCTTTTCGGTACAGCGGTTTTCAGCAAGCCGAGCCCGCATTTCAGCGCAGCCCTGCCTGCCATAACAGCCGCACCTGCCATACCGCAGCAGCCGCATATGCTGAGCAGTGAACCGAGAGTTCCTTTGTTGGCATCGTCGGGACGATTGAAAATTGCTTTTTTTACAATGTTTCTGTCGGTGGTTTCCATATCAACCTGCATTTCTGTTATAAAACAGCTTTATAACTATGTCTTTTTTGAGGTGGGGTTTCATCGCCAGCAAAATATCCTCATTGGGAGAAAACACCAAAAGGCTTTTTCCGTAGGCAGAATCGTTATAGGTAAGGAAATAATTTTCATCGGCTCTGTCTATATCCCTTGCTGCGGTAAAGGTCTTTAAAAAGCGCTTTCCCTGTGTTGATTTTTCGTCCTTTTCAAGCGTTTCTATTGATTTTATCGGGACAGAGCAAACCTTTTTGCGCTTGCGCAGAGATATAATCTTTGCAATTCTGAGCTCATCGCCCAAAACCGTATATTCATATTCAACCTTTTGCAGAGAAAAAACATACCATACAGCATAAATGCCGCCTAAAAAAATAAAAAATCCGACATAGATTAAATAGGTAATCTGAACCAAAACCGCAAGAAAAGCGCAAAGCACCGGCACGGTAATCAGCAGTACGATTGACAAAATTTTAATAATAAGATTTTTGGGCTTGTTGACCCTTTTTACTACCTGTTCGTTAAACTCGCTCAATTTTCAAACTCCTTTTGCTCATATTGATATATATGATACCATAAAGGACTTGAATTTTCAATAAATGTTGCGCAAAAAAGCTTGCAAAATAAAATAAATAGTGTTATCATATGTAAAGATAACACGTTGACAAAGAGAGTAGCACTTAAAAACGCTTCGTTCAAGAGAATTTGCGCCGTGGCTGAAAGCGCATTTCGGGGCTGTGAGTGTGAAGTTCACTTTTGAGTGGTGAGGCTGAATTATACAGTAGGCTTCAACGGTTTAGGCTCCGTTACAGGTCTGAGAAGTGTTTGCTTCTTTTGATGCAAAAATCAGGGTGGTACCACGGATTTATTCGTCCCTGCGTAAGAAATTACGCAGGGCTTTAATTTTTTTACGGAGGTATGTTATGGACGAAAAAATCATCAATCTGAAGGACGAATTTAAAAGCAGGCTTTCAAGCACCGCTGACCTTGCGGACCTTGACAAGCTAAGGGTTGCTTTTCTCGGCAAAAAGGGCAGTATTACTGCTTTGCTGAAGGGTATGAAGGACTTGTCAGCCGAGGAGAGAAAGGCGTTCGGCGCAGATGTTAATCAGCTTAAAAGCTTTGCATCTCAAAAAATCGAGGAAAAGATTGCCGAGCTGAAGAAAGAGGAAATTGAACGGGAAATTGCAGCTATGCCGCAGTTTGACATTACCGCTCCCGTTGACCTCGGCAGGGGGTCTTATCACCCGATAACCCTTGTGCAGAGACAGTGCGAAAAGATTTTTAAATCTATGGGATTTACGGTTGAGGACTATCCGGAGGTTGTGACCGACTATGAATGTTTTGAATCGGTAAACATTCCCAAGCATCATCCCGCGCGCGATATGCAGGACACCTATTACCTTGAAAACGGTCAGCTTTTAAAGTCACAGACCTCCGCCGCACAAAATGCAATTCTTAAAAAATACGGCAAACGGCTTGTGGAAAAGGGCGAACCCATTAAGGCTATTTTCCCGGGAAGATGCTTCCGCAACGAGGCCACCGACGCCTGTCACGAAAACACGTTTTTCCAGATGGAGGGCGTAATGGTTGACAAAAACATTTCTATTTCAAACCTTATTTTCTTTATGGAAACCATGCTCTCCGAGGTATTTCAAAAGGATATAAAGGTAAGGCTCCGCCCCGGATTTTTCCCCTTTGTGGAGCCGGGCTTTGAGCTTGATATAAGGTGGCTTATCTGCGGCGGCGAGGGCTGTCGCTCATGCATGCGCGGCGGGTGGCGGGCGCGTTGCCCCTGCGGGA
>JAJQDK010000152.1 GCA_021202245.1 Clostridiales bacterium | reverse complement strand
CGTAAATATTCGCTAATCTTTGCTATAATATATTTATCGGTATACACGCCTAAATCATTATTGTATTTAGTAATAAGAGCTATCATCCAACGCATATTTTTGTGTAGAGGTGATTGCTATGTCTAAAAAGAAAAGCGCACTGTATTATATAGTATGCATTTTGATGATTGCGGCTTTTATTTTTCTTATGATTACAGCCTTATATAAAATAAATGTAGGTGTTTCCTCAGAAGCAATTAAATCAATGCCGACAGTTGTAATTGATGCCGGTCACGGCGGTGAGGATGGCGGTGCTGTTAATGACGAGGGAGTGCTTGAAAAAGATTTGAATTTGATTATTTCCAACGAAACGGCTGACTTATTCAGATTTTTAGGATTTGAGGTAATTCAAACCAGAACGGACGATACTTCACTTACATCCGAAGGTGATACGGTACATTCCCGAAAAGTATCAGATATGAAAAATCGGCTTGAGATATTTAATTCAAATGATAATAACGTAGTTATAAGTATTCATCAAAACAAATTTACAGAAAGTCAATATTACGGCACACAGATTTTTTATTCGGCAAATAACAAAAACAGCAGCGCTCTTGCCGAAAGCATAAGACATTCTGTAAGGTCATTACTGCAGCCTGATAACACAAGGGAATGCAAACAGGCGGACAGCGGTATATACCTTCTTAACAATGCCCAAATACCAGCCGTTATTGTTGAGTGCGGATTTATTTCAAATCCCGAAGAATGTGCCAAGCTGCTCGATAAAGAGTATCAAAAGCAAATGGCTTTTTCTGTTACAATGGGATTTTTAAATTATTTCAGCTCAAGCGAATAATTCTGCTTATATCATACAATTATTAAAATAGGGGAGTTTATCCTTTTTGCTCTAAGTTTATAATATTGGGAAGTGTAAATATGGCTTCAAAGACAAAAAGTGTATATATCTGTTCGCAGTGCGGTTATGAATCGCCTAAATGGTACGGAAAATGCCCGTCCTGCGGCGAATGGAACACAATGAATGAAGAAGTTAAGGATACGTCAAAAACAGCTGCAACAGCTCAAAAACGCTCTTTTTCAGCCTATTCAAAGCCGGATTCAATTGATGAAATTTCAACAGAAGACGAGCATCGCTATGACACGGGCAGTAAAGAGCTGAACAGAGTTCTCGGCGGCGGAATTGTAAAGGGCAGTTTGATTTTATTAGGCGGTGACCCCGGAATAGGAAAATCGACGGTGTTAATGCAGATTTGCCAATATATGGGGGACACGCTGAAAATTCTTTATATTTCCGGAGAGGAATCAAAGCGACAGCTCAAGCTGCGCGCAATCAGGCTCGGCGTAACCTCTCCCAATCTGTTTGTTATGACCGAAACCGATGTGGAAATAGTTTGTGAACAGATAAGAACAGTTAAACCTGATATTGTGATGGTTGATTCAATTCAGACAATGAATTTAACGGAATTAAATTCATCACCCGGCAGTATAACACAGGTACGTGAATGTACAAATATGCTTATGAGAACCGCAAAGGGTTGCGATATTCCTATGTTTATTGTCGGTCACGTCAACAAGGAGGGCTCCATAGCCGGACCAAAGGTGCTTGAACATATTGTAGATACGGTTTTGCTTTTTGAGGGCGACAAACAGATGAGCTTCCGTATACTCAGAGCCGCTAAAAACAGATATGGCTCAACTAATGAAATAGGCGTTTTTGAAATGACGGACAAGGGCTTGAATGAGGTTGAAAACCCTTCAACTATGCTGCTATCGGGACGGCCGAAGAATGTTTCGGGAACCTGCGTTACCTGTGCCATTGAAGGCTCCAGGCCGATTCTTGCAGAAACACAGGGACTTGCGACACAGAGCGGCTACGGAAACCCGCGGCGTATGTCAACGGGCTTTGATTACAACAGGCTTTCACTGCTTCTTGCTGTGCTTGAAAAGCGTGCAGGATATTATTTTTCAAACTGCGATACATATATAAATATTGTCGGCGGATTAAGAATAGATGAACCTGCCATTGACCTTGCCATTGCTATGGCTTTAATAAGCAGTTTAAAGGATAAGCCTATTGATGAAAAGTCAATCGCTTTCGGTGAGATAGGACTTGCCGGTGAAATAAGGGCTGTTTCTCAGGCTCAAATGAGAATTAACGAGGCGGAACGGCTCGGATTTAAAAAAATAATTATGCCTTATCACAACATCAAGGGCGTTCATTGCGATAAGGCTCAGCTTATAGGCGTCAAAAATATTCGTGATGCCTTTGATGCAATCAGCATATGAGTACATTCGAAATGTCGGATAAATATCCTCTGTTTGTAAATGAACTTAGTAAAAAAGGTCATAAAATTCTTGCTTCAGATACTATTGATATTTTTCTCTTACCTGAACAAAAGCATGCAGATATGCAGACTTTATCCATAAATAATGATATTTTTATCTTGAAAGAGTGTACCGAGTTAAAGAAAAAACTCACAAACCCAGATATAAAAATATGCAAAAACAGGGCAGGGGAGACCTACCCTAAAAATGTCTTGTTAAACTTTTTATATTTAAACAAAATATTATACGGCAAGCTGTCGGCAATAGACAGCGGCTTGCTTAAATACTGCAAAACAAATAATATAAAAATCGTGAATGTTAATCAGGGGTATTGCAGATGCTCCGCCTTAGTTGCAGCCGAAAACGCTGTCATAACCGCCGACAGCGCTATACAAAATGCTTTGCAGGAAAACGGAGCGGATGTGCTGAAAATATCAAACGGAAATATTGTGCTTGATGGTTATGATTACGGATTTATAGGCGGAGCCGGCGCAAAGCTTGACAATAATACTCTTGCTTTTTTCGGAAATATTGAAAATAATCCGTATTTCCCGGGAATATATAATTTTTGCAGAAAATATAATGTTAAAATTGATATTATCGGCAAAGAAGCTCCGCTTACCGATATAGGCGGAATTGTAAAAATATCATAGGGCACAGAAAATTTAAAATCATTCCTCACCGTATGTTTTCTTCGGTTTAACTCCGGAAAGAGGGTTTGAATCTGTAGCTTTTTTCATTTGTTCTGAACTTAAATGTGTATAAATCTCGGTTGTACCGAGATTTTCGTGACCCAGAACATCCTTAAGCACTCTGATGTCAACACCGCCTTGCTGATACATCAACGTGGCAGCAGTATGACGAAGCTTGTGGCAGGAATAGCCTTGCGCGTTTAATCCGATTTTTTCAAGATATTTATATACCATCGCTTGAATGGTCTTAACTGACATTCTTTGATGATTTCTGCTGATAAACAGAGCGTTTTTATCCTTTACTCCGTCAACAGGGCGAACCTTTTTATATTCATTTATTGCATTTACACAGGCTTCGTTTAAATATACAACACGCTCCTTGTTTCCTTTTCCTAAAATTCTCATTGTATTATCGGTTCGTATATCAGAAAAATTTAATCCTGCCATTTCCGAAACACGTAGCCCGCAATTTAAAAACAAGGTTATAATGCAGTAATCGCGCTCTTTATTAGGTCCGTCAACAGCGTTCAGCAGGTCGATACTTTGTTCGAGCGTAAGATATTTAGGCAGGCTTTTTTTCTTTTTCGGAATATCCAATTCATCAAGCGGATTGTTGTCAATCAAATGTTCTTTTTTATACAAAAAGTTAAAATAACCCTTTAAAGCAGAGCATTTACGTGCCCTTGAGGCGCTTTTGTTGTTTCGTTCACGGATAATATAATTCATAAACTCATAAGCATCGTTAATTGTAATTGTTTTTATAAGCTCAAGTGTAACATCATCAATTTTAATTTTTCCAAAATCTGTTTCTTTCGGGACAAGACCTTTGTGAAGCTTAATAAATCTGAAAAATGTTCTCAAGTCCAGATAGTATTCATCAACAGTCTTTTGAGATTTTTCTTTGACTGTTTGCAAATAATAAAGATATTTTTTAATTATCTGCGGAGCTTCATCATTAAATGAATTAGACATTATAACACCTGCTTCTTTAAATTTTTTACAGTCTTTTATTGACAATCTAAAACTAAATAGCTTTAACTTTTATAATTATACCACATAATAGGGAAAGGAT
>JAJQDK010000067.1 GCA_021202245.1 Clostridiales bacterium | reverse complement strand
CTGAAATGATGAATGGCGCCCGCCGCCTTAGTGGCGGGCGCCATCTTTGCATAAGTTATAAAATTATTTAAAATATTTTACGCCGCTTTCAAATATTTGCTGGTCCTTGGCAAAGGGTACATTTTTATAAAGGTTTTCGCCCTTTCTCTCGCTGTGGCCCATCTTGCCCAGCACTCTGCCGTCGGGCGAGGTTATGCCCTCTACGGCGCAGATTGAACCGTTAAGGTTATATCTGATGTCATCGCTCGGATTACCGTCGAGGTCAACGTACTGCGTAGCAATTTGTCCGTTTGCTGCAAGCCGTTTAATTGTTTCGGTGTCAGCCATAAATCTGCCCTCTCCGTGGGATACGGGAACGGCAAACACATCGCCTGCGGCGACGTTTGCAAACCACGGTGATTTCACAGAGGTAACTCTCGTGTATGCCATATGGGAAATATGACGGCCTATGGTGTTAAACGTAAGGGCCGGGTCGTTTTCGGCGAGCTCTCTGATTTCGCCGTAGGGAACAAGTCCGAGCTTGATAAGCGCCTGGAAGCCGTTGCATATGCCGAGCATAAGACCGTCGCGGTTTTTGAGCATTTCGTTTACGGCTGCTGCAATGCGCGGATTGCGGAAGGTTGTGGCAATAAATTTGCCTGAGCCGTCCGGCTCGTCGCCGCCCGAAAAGCCGCCGGGCAGCATAATCATCTGAGATTTGTTTATGATTTTTTCCATTTGCCCAATCGTTTCTTCAATGCCCCCTGAGGTGAGGTTCTTTACAATGAGCATTTCAACATTTGCGCCCGCTTTTTCAAAGGCGCGTGCGGTGTCCACCTCGCAGTTTGTGCCAGGGAATACCGGGATAAATACCGTGGGCTTTGCAGCTTTTATTGACGGAGCTTTTGTATTTCTTTCTGTATACAGCTCTGCATTGTATTCCATTTTCGGACATTCTGCCTGTGTCGGGAATATCTTTTCAAGCGGAGCGCTCCATTTATCAATGAGTGCAGAGATTTCAACCTCTTTGCCATTGATTGAGATTTTACCGTCATCCGTAATCACTCCCAAATCATAGCTTGTTACCGTGCCGTCAAGCTCTGCGCCCTGAGCAAGCTCAATAACAAGCGAGCCTGAAAGCGGAGCGAACATCTCATCGTTTGTAAGATTATTTGTGAATTTGAAGCCGAAGCCGTTTCCGAAGCAAGCCTTGCATACGCTTGCGGCGGCGCCGCCCTCCTTTACAACGGATGCAGAAAGCACCCTGCCACTTTTGCAGAGAGCATAAACGGCGTTGTACATTTGTATGAGCTTCTCCCAGTCGGGCATAAGCGTTTCCTTGTTTTCGGGAACGGGAACATAGATTACCTTGGAGCCGGCTTTTTTGAATTCGGCTGAGATTGTCGCAGATGCCTTTGTCATTGCAACGGCAAAGCTTACGAGCGTGGGCGGAACGTCTATATCCTCAAATGTTCCCGACATACTGTCCTTGCCGCCGATTGACGGAAGTCCGAGCTTGAGCTGAGCTTCCATTGCGCCCAAAAGTGCGGCGGCAGGCTTGCCCCAGCGCGAGGGAACATCCTTGAGTCTTTCAAAATATTCCTGGAAGGTAAGGCGTGCGGTCAGCGGATTTGCGCCGATTGCAAGCAGCTTTGAGAGGGATTCAACAACCGCATAAGCCGAGCCGTGGAACGGGCTCCAGCGTGAAACACCCGGAATAAAGCCGTAGCTCATAGCGGTTGCGTCGTCGGTTTCGCCCTTTTCAAGCGGAATTTTTGCCGCCATAGCCTCCTGCGGAGTGAGCTGATTTTTGCCGCCGAACGGCATAATAACGGTAGCGGCGCCTATTGACGAATCAAAACGCTCGCAAAGGCCGATTTGCGAACAAACCTCCAGCCGTGACATATTTTCGGCAATCGCCTCGTCAACGGGCAGGTTCTTTAAAACGTCGGGGCATTTTTTGCAGTAGCAGTCCTCCGCTTTGGGTGCGGCGATAAAAGCGTCGGAAACCTGAGTAACTCCGTTTGTGTTGAGAAACTCACGGCTTAAGTCAACAACGGTATCGCCTCTCCAGTTCATTGTAAGACGAGGACTTTCGGTGACAACGGCAACTGCCGTAGCTTCAAGGTTTTCCTTTTCGGCTTCGGCAATAAATTTGTCAACGTCGTTTTTGTCAAGCACAACAGCCATTCGCTCCTGACTTTCGGAGATTGCAAGCTCCGTTCCGTCAAGTCCGTCATATTTCTTTGTAACCTTGTCGAGGTCAACCGTAAGACCGTCCGCAAGCTCGCCGATTGCCACGCAAACGCCGCCGGCGCCGAAGTCGTTGCATCTCTTTATCATCTTAGCGACCTGCGCATTGCGGAAAAGCCGCTGAATTTTTCTTTCTGTGGGGGGATTGCCCTTTTGCACCTCTGCGCCGCAGGTTTCAATGGAGCTTTCGGTGTGGGCTTTTGACGAGCCTGTTGCTCCGCCGCAGCCGTCACGACCGGTTCTTCCGCCCAAAAGCACAATCACATCATCTGGAAGCGGAACCTCTCGGATGACGTTTTCCTTGGGCGAAGCGCCGATAACTGCGCCGATTTCCATTCTTTTTGCATCATATCCGGGGTCGTAAAGCTCAGCTACCTGACCGGTTGCAAGACCTATCTGGTTGCCGTAGGAGCTGTAGCCGTTAGCCGCGCCTGTTGTGATTTTGCGCGAGGGCAGCTTGCCGTGCATTGTGTCCTTAAAGGGAATCGTCGGATCGCCGGAGCCTGTTACACGCATTGCCTGATATACATACGAGCGTCCCGAAAGCGGGTCGCGGATTGCGCCGCCGAGACAGGTTGCCGCACCGCCGAATGGCTCAATTTCCGTCGGATGATTATGGGTTTCGTTTTTGAACTGAACAAGCCATTGCTCGGTTTTGCCGTCAACGGTAACGGGAACCTGAATTGAGCAGGCGTTGATTTCCTCACTTTCGTCAAGGTCGGGGATAAGCCCTTTTTTCTTCAGCGATTTCATACCGATAAGAGCTATATCCATAAGAGATACTATCCTGTCGGTGTTTTCTCCGTAAACCTCGCTGCGTGTGTCGTAATATTCCTGCAAAGCGTCCTCGATAACCTTGCCGAGCGCACCCTGTTCAACCTCAATTTTATCAAGACGGGTGAGGAAGGTGGTGTGGCGGCAGTGATCCGACCAATAGGTGTCGATTGCCCTCAGCTCGGTAACGCTGGGGTCACGCTGCTCCGTGTCACGGAAATAGTCACGGCAGAATTTCAAATCGTCAAGCGTCATCGCAAAGCCCATTGAGCCGAAATATTCCGCCATTTGACCGTCATCCCATTTTATAAAGCCCTCAACACGCTTCACGTCCTCGGGCACGGGAATATCCATATCAAGAGTGTCGGGCTTGTCCTGAGAAGCAAGACGGCTTTCGACCGGGTTAATCAGGTAATCCTGAACCTTTTTGGCCTCATCGTCGCTTAAATCGCCCTTGAGCGCAATTACCCTTGCGGTAAGCACCTTGCATCTGTCGCCCTGCGTGAGAAGCTGAACGCACTGCTCGGCGGAATCGCCCCGCTGGTCATACTGACCGGGCAGGTATTCCATTGCAAAAACCTTCCATCCGTCGTCAATCGGCAGAGCTTCTTCGTAAATCACATCGGCGTTAGGCTCGGAAAGAACAACTCCCTTTGCGCTGTTGTATTCCTCCCTTGTAAGTCCCTCAATATCATAGCGGACAATATAGCGTAAATCCGTAACGGACCTCATACCGAGGTTATGACGAATATCCCACAAGGTCTGCTTTGCAAGGACATTAAAGCCTTCTCGTTTTTCAACAAAAATTCTGATTACATCTGACATAAATCATCGGCCTCCCGTTAAGTAATCACAGATTAAATCCGTGCTTACCGATATATCGTTTCTTAATATATATTATTTATTAAATATAATATCATATTGCGCCTCTGTTTTATTTCATTTAAGGCATTATTTTTAAGATAAGTAAAAAAGAAATTTGCCTTGTAACGCAATGTCGTAACTTAAGGAAAAATAAATATGTAATTTATCCATCTGCGTACCAACGTATTATTTTTCACCCGTTCGTAGCGGCGCACAGTGTGCGCCATTGCCGCAACGTATACCACTGTG
>JAJQDK010000133.1 GCA_021202245.1 Clostridiales bacterium | reverse complement strand
AAGAGTTTCGCTTGTGCCGCCGTAAGTATATTCAAGAGCTATATAAGCCGCTTTTTAACTGTGCGGCAGTGTCCTCGTCAGGTTCTTCCAAATTATCGGGAAGCTGTGTAACCTCGTATACACTTGAATTTAAATCAATATAACCGCTTGCTGAAGCTGTAATTGAAAATGCCGACAACAGCATTACCGCGATTAAAACAACAGAACATATTTTTTTCATTTTCATTTGATTTGACCTCCTTAATAAATTTCAGTGAGGCTGGTTCACTGTTCATTTATATTATAAGTTAGTTACAAAAAATTGTCAATGATTAAATAAAAATATTTGTGTATTTTTTTCTTGCCTGTTAAAGTTAAAACAAAACGCACAGCGTACGCCGTGCGTTTTGTTTTATGTATACTCAAATACCCTGTGTATTTTTACATCAGCGAGCAAACGAGGTCGGTGTACTCGGAGGGGTTTTCAAGCGGCAGACCGGCAATCAAAAGTGCCTGGCTGTACAGAAGCTCTGCATATTTTTTGGCTTTTTCAATGTCTGCTTCAACTGCGCTTTCCATTGCCTTCACGGCAGGATGATTGAGGTTAAGCTCAAGAACACGCTGTGCCTTCATACCCGAATCGGGCTGAACGGAGTTAAAATATTTTTCCATTTCAAAGGAAATTCCGCCCTTTGCCGTCAGGCAAACGGGGTGTGAAACAAGCTTTTTGGACTCCGTTACCTCGCTTACCTTATCGCCGAGAGTTTCTTTTACAAAGGTGAGCAGTGCGCTGTTGTCCTTTTCCTCCTCGTCCTTTTCATCGCTTTCAATTCCGAGGTCGTCGTTAGCGGCAGAACAGAATTTTTTCTCCTTGTACGTCATAAGACTCTGAAGCGTGAACTCGTCTACATCCTCGGTGCAGTAAAGAATTTCATAACCCTTTGAGCGGAGCAGCTCGGTCTGGGGGAGAGTGTCTATAGCGGCGGCGTTTTCGCCCGTGGCAAAGTAGATGAACTTTTGCTCATCCTTCATTCTGTCAACATATTCGCTGAGCGTAACAAGCTTTTTCTCTGTTGAGGAATAGAACATCAGCAAATCCTGAAGCTCGTCCTTGTGCATTCCGTAGTCGGAAACAATGCCGTACTTAAGCTGTCTGCCGAATGCGGCGAAGAACTTTTCGTAATTTTCACGGTCGTTTGCAAGCATAGAGTTAAGCTCGTTTTTAATCTTTTTCTCTATATTCTGCGCTATTGTGAGCAAATGACGGTCGTGCTGAAGCATCTCACGGGAAATGTTGAGCGACAGGTCGGCGCTGTCCACAATACCTCTTACAAAGCGGAAATGCTCCGGCAGAAGCTCTTCGCAGTTTTCCATAATGAGAACACCGCTTGAATATAGCTGCAAGCCCTTTTTATACTCCTTGGTGTAATAGTCGTACGGAGCGGCTGAGGGAATAAAGAGCAGAGCCTTGTAGGTGACAACACCCTCAACCGAGGTGACTATGGTTTTGAGCGGCTTGTCTGCCGTCATAAACTTTTCGCTGTAGAAGCGGTCGTATTCGTCTTGGGTGACATCCTGCTTGCGGCGCTGCCAAATGGGAACCATACTGTTAAGAGTTTCGGTTTCGGTGTAATCCTCATATTCGGGATTTTCACTGTCCTTGGTTTCCTCTTTAACACGGCTGCGGGTCATATCCATCATAATCGGATAGCGGATATAGTCGGAATATTTCTTTACAAGCCCCTGAATCCTGTATTGCTCAAGGAATTCATCGTAGCTTTCATCATCGGTATTGTCCTTCATTTCGATGATAATTTCCGTTCCGGGAGCGTCCTTTTCGATTTCCTTAACGGTATAGCCGTCGGCTCCGCTTGACTGCCAGCAATATGCGGTATCACAGCCGTATTTTTTTGTATTTACGGTGATTTTTTTGGCAACCATAAATGCAGAGTAGAAGCCTACGCCGAATTGACCGATGATGTCTACGTCGTCCTGCGCCTTGTCAAGCTCCTGTTTAAATTTATATGAGCCGGATGAAGCGATAGTGCCGAGGTTGTTTTCAAGGTCGTCCCTGTCCATTCCTATGCCGTTGTCGGCAACGGTGAGAGTGCGCGCGTCCTTGTCAACAGTGAGTGTGATTTTGAAATCGCTCCTGTCCATACCCACCTTATCATCGGTGAGTGAAATAAAGCAAAGCTTGTCAATAGCGTCGCTTGCGTTTGAAATGATTTCACGCAGAAAAATTTCCTTGTGCGTGTAGATTGAGTTAATCATCAGGTCAAGAAGTCTTTTTGACTCTGACTTAAATTGCTTTTTCGCCATCTTATTACTTCCTTTTTAATCCGTCTGAGCGGTTATTTAGAGGGAAAGAAATTTAAATAAGGGGCTTGCCCTAAGTTATGTAACATTTCAATCTCTAAATCTACATTATAATACAAATAATAAAAACATTCAATGGATAAAAGTCTTAAATTGTACAGCCGCTTCGTCACACCGCTCTAACGGCTTGAAAAATTGCGGCGGGAGTCGAGGTAATCCTGCAAAATTATTGTTGCGGCAACCTCGTCCACTACATTTTTACGCTTTTTGCCCCGTGTGTTTGTGGTGTTTAAAAAATTATGAGCCGTTATCGTAGTGCCTCGTTCATCCTGCATCACGGATTCTACTCCGGTAAGCTCGGTGAGCTTTTTCGCAAACTCACGCGCGTTTCGGGCGCTTTCACCCTCGGTGCCGTCCATATTTTTCGGCAGCCCCACCACTACAAGCTCCGCCTTTGTGCTGCAAACGGCTTGAGCAACCTTTTCGGGAAGCTTCAGGGGAGATTTTTCAAAAATCACCGTGTAGGGAGAGGCGAGAAGCTCGTTTTTGTCGCATACCGCAATGCCCGTTCTGGCTTTGCCGAGGTCAACTGACATTATTATCATAGGCTTGTTCCTTTCAATAAAATAAGAATAGGACATCTTCTGCTTTATTATAAAATAAAACAGAAAAAAGCACAATATTCAAATGCAAATTTCACCAAAAAAAGACGGGATAGCGGAAAATTATTTTTTTAATCTTTTTATCGGCAAAAATATTGATTTTGTATGCAGTTTGGTGTATTATGTCATATGTGCTGAGAAACTATGTAAAAGCACAGCTTGAAAATCCGTTTTTATTTATGTACAACGAGGTATTCATATGAAAATTATAATTGTCGGGTGCGGTAAGGTCGGAGCCTCTATTGCTACTCAGCTCAACAACGAGGGACACGAAATCGCCGTGGTGGATATTAACCGAAGCGCGGTGGAGGATTTGTCAAATTCCCTTGATATTCTTGGGGTTGAGGGCAACGGCGCTACCTACGATGTGCTGCTTGAAGCAGGCGCGGAAAGCGCCGATTTGGTGATTGCGGCGGCGGCTCAGGACGAGGTTAATCTTTATGCCTGCCTTATGGCTAAGGCAGCGGGAATAAAGCATACCATAGCAAGGGTGCGCGATCCCGAATATACAAACGATTTGATGAGGGTAAAGGATTTGCTCGGGCCTTCTATGGCGATAAACCCGGAGCTGACCGTTGCCAATGAAATAAGCCGTTTGCTCAGATTTTCCGGCGCCCTTGAAATTGACACGTTTTCAAGGGGTATGGTGGAGCTGATAAAGGTCACTCTGCCCGATGATTCGATAGTAGACAACAAAAAGATAAGCGAGATTGACACGCTGAAGGGCAAGGTCAGGATTTGCTCCGTTGAAAGAGGAAACGAGGTCTACATTCCTAACGGTGATTTTGTCCTGATGGGCGGAGATAAAATTTCCGTCGTTTCCAAGGCGGAAACAGCCGCCAAGTTTTTCAAGCGTATCAATGTCACAATTGGAAAAAGCCGTGACGCATTTTTGCTGGGCGGCGGCAAGGTTTCGTATTACCTCGCAAAAAAGCTCATCAGCTCGGGCTCAAACGTAAAAATTATAGAGAGTTATACGGCGCGCTTGACCGAGCGGGCTGTAATGCTGCCAGAAGCCGTTGTAATAAAGGGCGACTGTATGGATCAGGATTTGCTGCTCAGCGAGGGAATTGACCACGCAAAGGGCGTTGCGGCGCTGATGGACTATGATGAGGAAAATATCCTTATCTCCCTGTTTGTAAAGGGCGTATCAAAAGCCAAAATTATTACAAAGGTAAACAACACCTCGTTTGATTCCATTTTGCAGGACCTTGACCTTGAATGTATTATTCACCCTAAAAACCTGACAGGCGAATATATAGTCCGTTATGTAAGAGCAATGCAGAATTCTCTGGGAAGCAACGTAGAAACTCTGTACAGGCTCAATGACGACAGGGTAGAGGCGCTTGAATTCAGAGTAAGCGAAAAATCAAAAATTATAAATATTCCGATTCAGGAGCTTAACCTCAAGGATAATTTGCAAATAATATGTATTAACCGCGGCAGGAAGGTCATTCTTCCTCAGGGCAGAGATATGATTATGCCGGGCGATATGGTAATTGTAATTACAAAGCACAAGGGCCTCAGCGACCTTGACGATATTATTCAGAATATTTGGGACAGTAGAACAATATGAACAAACGAATTATAACATACATCCTCGGTTGGGTTCTTGTTTTTGAGGGCGCCGCAATGCAGATAGGAACCGTAACATCTTTGTTTTACGGCGAAAAAGAGGGAATTTATTTTCTGTGTGTAGGGATTGCCTGCGAAATTCTCGGCGTGACTGCAATAAAATTTAAAAGACAAAAGAATCAGGTTTTGTACCAGAGGTCGGGCTTTGCGGCAACAGCGCTCAGCTGGATTTTAATGTCGCTTGTCGGCTGTCTGCCGTTTTGGCTCAGCGGCGAAATTCCGACGTTTATAGACGCCCTTTTTGAAACTGTTTCGGGTATCACGACCACGGGCTCGTCCGTTGTGGCAAATGTTGAGGGCTTGAGTCACTGTATGCTGATATGGCGCAGCTTTCTGAACTGGTTGGGCGGAATGGGAGTTATAGTCTTTTTGCTTGCGCTCATTCCCAAGCTCGGCGGTCAGCAAAATATTTATCTTATGAAAGCCGAAAGCCCCGGACCGATTATCGGCAAAGCGCTTCCGCGTATGCGCAGCTACGCTTCGCTGCTGTACGGAATTTATATCGGACTTACCGTGCTGGAATTCATACTTCTTTTGTTCGGCGGATTGGGAATATTTGACGCCGTAAACGTAAGCTTTGCCACAGCCGGCACGGGCGGCTTCGGCATCCACAATTCCGGAATGGCAGCCTACGATTCGTATTATGTGCAGATGATTATAACCGTATTTATGCTTTTGTTCGGCATAAACTTTACTTTTTATATTCTGCTGATTTTCCGCAAATTCAAGCAGGCGTTCAAGATTGAGGAGCTTTGGGTGTATCTCGGAATCATTGCGGCTTCGGTTGCAGTTATTGCCTTTAATATAAGCCACTTGTATCCCACAGCGTACGACGCCTTTAATCAGAGCTTTTTCTATGTTGTTTCTGTCATCTCAACCACGGGCTTCGGCTTGTCCGATGTCAACGCTTGGCCCGAGCTGTCAAAGGCGATAATTTTGATACTCACCTTTGTCGGCGCAATGGCGGGCAGCACAGGCGGCGGCTTTAAGGTGTCGAGGATTATTATCCTGATTAAAGAGGTAAAAAAAGAGTTTGCCCTGCTTGTGCATCCTAAGAATATCAAAGCGGTAAAAATGGACGACAAAACAGTCAACCACGAAACAGTGAGAACCACCTCGGTGTATCTGATAGTTTATTTAAGCATTTTCATACTCAGCTTTTTATTGATTGCGGTTGACAACAAGGACTTTACAACGAGCTTTACCTCTGTTGCCGCAAGCCTTAACAATACCGGTCCCGGTTTGGGAGAGGTAGGTCCGGCAGGCAATTATTCAGGCTTCAGCATTTTTTCAAAATTAGTATTTATTTTTGATATGCTTGCAGGCAGATTGGAGCTGTTTCCGCTTCTGCTTTTGTTTAAGCCGTCTGCATGGAAGAAATCTTAAATACGAATACGCAAATAAAAACCGACGCATCGCTTTTCTGCAATGCGTCGGTTTCCGCTTTTTATCAGCTTTGCGGACAGACCGCTGTATATCGCTGTATTTTATTCTGTTATTGAGCCGTACATTTGAGCGTATGCGTCATTGTCAAGAATCATTCGGGCTACGGTAAACATATTGTTGCATCTGTTGCTGAGGCTTTCTATGTCGTCCTCGCCCTCGGCATCCTCAAACTCGGTGTAGGTGCCCGTGTTTGCGTTATACTTTCCGTTTTGTGAAATCCAGCTTCTGTCAGCGAACACCACAAACGGCGCCTTGCTGCCGAACACATCCGTTCCGCTTAACGTGCGGCTGTCATATTCAAAGCCGAGCATATTAAGCAGGGTGGGCAAAACGTCAAGGCTTGAGCAGTAGGTGTCAACCTTTATAGGCTCGGCCATTGAACCGCTCCACAAAATCCAGGCGTTTTCATATCTTTCAAAGGTGGTGTCCACTTCGTGCCCGGCAAGCTCGTCAAGTCCGTCCACGTCGTCAAGGGCATAGGGGTAGTGGTCGTCCGTCATACAGATAAGCGTATTGTCAAGCTTTCCGGCTTCTTCAAGCCTTTCAAGCAAATACTCCATAGCCTTGTCAAGCTCGATATTAGCGACAAGATATCCCTTGACCTCGTCGTCGTAATCAAGGTCCTCAACGGCATCCCAGTTGCGTATGCTCATTGTGTTGTAGGAATAGCTTCCGTGACCGCTTACAGTCATATAATATACGCTGAAGCTGTCGGCATTTATGTAGTCGTTAACCGTTTTCTGCATCATCTTATAATCCGAGTTAGGCCATACATTTTCGCCCAAGTCAAGTCCCTTGCCTATGGCAAAATAATCATAGCCTATGTTGGTTAGGTATTGATCTCTGTCATAATAGCTGTAGGTGTGGTTATGATATGCATTTACAACGCTGTAGCTGTAGGTGTGACTCATCTCTCCCAGGGTGAACGGGAAGCTGATGTTGTCCTCCACCGACTGCGAAAAGCTCCACACGCCCGATTTGGGAATAAGTCCGGTTAAATTGGCGTACTCGCCGTCGGTGGTGCTTACACCCCAGGCAGGAGAGTAGTAATTCTCAAACTGAAAGCCCTCGTTATAGAGCTTGTACAGCGTGGGAGTCAGCTCTTCGTCAATAGCATACTTTGAAAAGCTCTCGGCGGTTATAAAGATAATGTTGTAGCCCTCAAACATTCCCGTATATTCGTTTGTATAGCTCGGCTCTGCGGAGCTGAAATAATTATAAAGTGTTTTAAGCTCGTCGTTGTCGGTGCTTTCCGACAGCGCCTCAAAATCCGTTTCGATAATCTGCGGCTTAATTTCAACTGTTTCATCCTCTTCTCCGCTTTCATTCCCCTCTGTGCTTACGGCGGAAGTGGTGGGAGCGGCAGCCTCGTCTGCCGTGCTTACGTCAAGCAGCACGGAAGAATAGCCGAACAACAGATGACTTATATCAAGTCTTTGCATTGTAAACAGCCCGAAGCGCTCACAGACTGCGTTTTGCTGAAGCTCTCCGTAATAGAGGTTGTAGCTGCTGCTTGAGCTTGAGGAGGAATCGAGGTTGACGCATACAAGAGTGATACCGTACACCGCAGCTGCGATGATAATCACGATTCCCTTAAACGGAAGCCTTATTTTTGTAAAAGCAAAGAGTCTGCCGCCGAAGATGATATTGACAATAAGCGGAACAAAAACAAGCAGAATAAATCCGAGCTTGCTTGTGATTGAGGAAATAATCATATCAGTGGAATTGAATGCCTGCTCCGTACCGCCGTTGGTTATGCTTTTTATGACGAGAAAGGTGCCGAACACATTGTAGTATACCATTTGAGTGTTGTACCAAATACATAAAATTGCGGTAATTACTGCGGAAATGATTCTGTTAATTTTTCGTTTTTTAAAAAATGTGCACAACACTGTCAGAATAAGAGCAAACGGCACGGTGAACAGGGCGGTATAAAGCAGACTGTCTGCTGTGAAAAGCCCCAGGGCAAATTTGAGCGCAATTTCCATCCAGAAAATTGCGAGAGGAAAATAAAGAAATGTTGTCCAAGCCCTCGGAGCTTTTTTGCTTTTTGAGGATGAACTGTAATACGAATAGTCCGATAAACGGCTGTCGGTTGCGGTACTTGTGTTTATCAATGTCTTTGTCCTTTCAGTGAAATCTCAGCGTAAGCGTATATATTAGTATATATTCGCGCTTCAAAGTCCTGCCGATTAAGCTGCTGCCGCCCGAATAACGCTCGCCGTCATTTTCCATTATAAGCTTAAATATCCCTTTTTTCAAGTATTTTAGCATAGTCCGACTGTTTAAAAAATATACTGTTTTTCGGTGAGGGTTCAAATAAGGGGCTTGCCCTTCCCTGCGCTTGTTGCAAGCCGCAGCGGCGAAATCGGGCGATGAACGGCAAAAATAAAATAAAAATCCGATAAATGCTTGACAAATCGGGAAAGAATGGTTTATAATTATAAATCGTGGGACATTCTATAAGTGCGCCCGTTTTCGGGTGTATTGTGAATGGCCGACGTATTGCTCTGTAAACAGAGCGGTTTTTCAATTCTTAAATATTTTTGAAAGGAGGAAAAATATGCCTACATTTAACCAGTTGGTACGCAAGGGAAGAGAGGTTTCCGAAAAGAAAGCCAAAGCGCCTGCTCTTTTAAAGGGCTGGAACTCAAAGAAGCGTGTTGCTATTGACCAGAGCTCCCCACAAAAAAGAGGTGTTTGTACTGCGGTAAAGACCGCTACCCCTAAGAAGCCTAACTCGGCGCTCAGAAAAATTGCCAGAGTAAGACTTTCTAACGGTATTGAGGTCAGTTCCTATATTCCCGGCGTAGGTCACAACCTTCAGGAGCACAGCGTTGTTCTTATCCGTGGTGGCCGTGTTAAGGACTTGCCCGGTGTTCGTTATCACATTGTGCGCGGTACGCTCGATGCACAGGGTGTTACGGGACGTATGCAGGCCCGTTCCAAGTACGGTGCTAAGCGCCCGAAAAAGAAGTAAGCAGAATAGGAATTGACAAAACTCTCTTGACTTAAATTTTAAGTTCTGCTATGCGGCAGGAATTTTACTATATACGGTAGAATGTCTTGTTGGCATACGGGAGTTTGTCGCTTTCGAGTACCTATGATATCTCAATTATTGTGAAGGAGGGAAGCAAAGTGCCAAGAAGAGGTTCTATTGCGAAGCGTGACGTATTACCCGATCCGCTTTATAATTCAAAACTTGTAACACGTCTTATCAACAATGTAATGTACGACGGTAAAAAGGGCGTTGCCCAGAAAATTGTTTACGGTGCATTCGACATCATTGCAGAAAAGACAGGAAACAACCCGCTCGAGGTTTTTGAACAGGCTATGGAAAACGTAATGCCCGTTCTCGAGGTTAAGGCTCGCCGTGTCGGCGGTGCCACTTATCAGGTTCCTATGGAGGTTCGTCCCAAAAGACGCCAGACGCTCGGTCTGCGTTGGATTACAACCTACTCAAGAAACCGCAGCGAAAGAACAATGAAAGAAAGACTTGCAGGAGAAATCCTTGACGCCACAAACAGTGCAGGCGGCGCATACAAAAAGCGTGAAGATACTCACAAGATGGCTGAAGCAAACAAGGCTTTCGCTCATTACAGATGGTAATGATTTTACCGCTTTAATTTTTAGAGGAGGATTTTATGCCAAGACAGGTCTCACTTGAACAGACAAGAAATATCGGCATTATGGCTCATATTGATGCCGGTAAGACTACGACAACAGAGCGTATCCTGTATTATACCGGCGTAAACCATAAAATAGGCGAGGTGCATGACGGCGCCGCTACAATGGACTGGATGGTTCAGGAGCAGGAGCGCGGTATCACAATTACCTCCGCAGCTACTACCTGCTTTTGGCAGGGCGGCAAGCACCAGTATGACCCTTTCAGAATCAACATCATTGATACACCCGGACACGTTGACTTTACAGTAGAGGTTGAGCGTTCGCTCCGTGTGCTTGACGGTTCGGTAACGGTATTGTGTGCTAAGGGCGGCGTTGAACCTCAGTCTGAAACCGTTTGGCATCAGGCTGACAACTACGGTGTTCCGAGAATGGTTTATGTAAATAAAATGGACATTATGGGCGCAAACTTTTTCCATGTTGTTCAGATGATGAAGGACAGACTTAAATGTAACGCTGTTCCGATTCAGCTTCCGATCGGCGCCGAAAATGAATTCAGAGGCATTATCGACCTTATCAGAATGAAAGCCGAAATTTATTATAACGAGGACGGCACAAAGTTCGGCGAGGAAGATATTCCGGAGGATATGCAGGACATTGCAAACGAATACCACGAAAAGCTTATTGAATCGGTTGCCGAGCTTGACGAAGAGCTTATGGAGAAATACTTCGGCGGCGAGGAGATTACCGTTGAAGAAATCAAGAAGGTAATCAGAAAAGCAACCATTGACAACGAGATGGTTCCCGTTTGCTGCGGTTCTTCATATCGCAACAAGGGCGTTCAGATGCTCCTTGACGCTATCGTTGATTTTATGCCGGCTCCTACGGATGTTCCTGCAATTAAGGGCACGGACCCCGAAACAGGCGAAGAAATCGAAAGACATTCTTCCGACACAGAGCCGTTCTCCGCTCTTGCATTTAAGATTGCAACCGACCCGTTTGTAGGTAAGCTTTGCTTCTTCCGTGTATATTCGGGTATGGTAAAGGCAGGAACAACGGTTTACAACTCGGTTAAGGACAACAACGAGCGTATGGGCAGAATTCTGCAAATGCACGCTAACGACAGAAAAGATATTGACTGCTGCTATGCAGGTGATATCGCTGCTGCCGTAGGTCTTAAAAATACTACCACAGGCGACACACTCTGCGACGAAAAGGCTCCCGTAATTTTGGAGTCTATGGAGTTCCCGGATCCTGTTATCCGTGTTGCTATTGAGCCTAAAACTAAGGCAGGTCAGGAAAAAATGGGCATTGCTCTTGCAAAGCTCGCCGAAGAGGACCCGACCTTTAAGGCTTATACAGACGAGGAAACAGGTCAGACTATCATCGCAGGTATGGGTGAGCTTCACCTTGAAATTATCGTTGACCGTTTGCTTCGTGAATTTAAGGTAGAGGCTAACATCGGCGCTCCGCAGGTTGCATACAAGGAAACCATCCGCAGAGAGACTTCTGTTGATGAGAAATATGCACGCCAGTCGGGCGGTAAGGGCCAGTACGGTCACGTTAAGATTAACATTTATCCCAACAAGGATAACGGCTATGAATTTGTAAACAACATTGTCGGCGGTGCAATCCCCAAGGAGTACATTCCCGCTGTTGACCAGGGTGTTCAGGACGCAATGCTTTCGGGCGTTGTTGCAGGCTACAATGTAGTTGACGTTAAGGTTGAGCTTTATGACGGCTCCTACCACGAAGTCGATTCATCAGAAATGGCATTTAAGATTGCCGGTTCAATGGCATTCAAGAGTGCTATGAAGAAAGCAGATCCGGTTCTGCTTGAGCCGATTATGAAGGTTACCGTCATTACTCCCGAGGAATATCTCGGCGACGTTATCGGCGACCTCAATTCACGCCGCGGTATGATCCAGAGTATGGAAGCCGACAACGGTGTTCAGAGAGTTATCGCTCACGTTCCGCTCTCGGAGATGTTCGGTTACGCAACCGATATGCGTTCCAAGACTCAGGGCCGCGGACAGTATGTTATGGAGCCCGATACCTACGCTGAGGTACCCAAGAACATTGCTGAGAAGATTATGAGCGAAAAAGCTAAAAAAGACTGATATAATTCACACTTTTAAGAGCTATTTTTAAAAAATGTATTGATTTTTTTAAAAAAAGTTGATACAATATCATTAAATCTATTGTAAATTCTTTTTACAACAATAAGGAGGAAATTTCCAATGGCAAGAGAAAAATTTGAAAGAACTAAGCCCCATGTCAACATTGGTACAATCGGCCACGTTGACCATGGTAAAACCACACTTACCGCTGCTATCACAAAGGTTCTCAACCTCGAAGGCGACGCTGATTTCGTTGATTACGCAAACATCGATAAGGCTCCCGAAGAGAGAGAGCGCGGTATCACAATCAACACAGCTCACGTTGAGTATGAAACCGACAAGCGTCACTATGCTCACGTTGACTGCCCCGGACATGCCGACTACGTAAAGAATATGATTACAGGTGCTGCTCAGATGGACGGCGCTATCCTCGTTGTTTCCGCTGCTGACGGTCCTATGCCTCAGACAAGAGAGCACATTCTTCTTTCCCGTCAGGTTGGCGTACCCTATATCGTAGTATTTATGAACAAAACCGACCAGGTTGACGATCCCGAGCTTCTTGAGCTTGTTGAAATGGAAATTCGTGATCTTCTTAACGAGTACGAGTTCCCCGGCGACGATACTCCTATCATTATGGGTTCTGCTTATGTTGCACTCACAAGCGCTTCAAAGGATCCCAACGCTGAAGAGTACAAGTGCATCCACGAGCTTATGGACGCAGTTGACGAGTTTATTCCCACTCCCGACCGTAAGGCTGACCAGCCCTTTCTTATGCCTGTTGAGGACGTATTCACAATCACAGGTCGCGGCACAGTTGCTACAGGTAGAGTAGAGAGAGGTCAGATTAAGACTTCCGAAGAGGTTGAAATCGTAGGTCTTACAGACGAGAAGAGAAAAGTTGTTGTTACAGGTCTTGAGATGTTCAGAAAGACTCTTGACTATGCTGAAGCAGGCGACAACGTAGGTGTACTTCTCCGTGGTGTTCAGAGAACTGAAATCCAGAGAGGTCAGGTACTTGCTAAACCCGGTACCATTCATCCCCACACAAAATTCCGCGGTCAGGTTTATGTATTGACCAAGGATGAAGGCGGTCGTCATACTCCGTTCTTCAACAACTATCGCCCCCAGTTCTATTTCAGAACAACTGACGTTACAGGCACAATCTCACTCCCCGAGGGTGTTGAAATGTGTATGCCCGGAGATAACGTAGAAATGGATGTTGAGCTTATCACTCCTATCGCTATCGAAGTCGGTCTTCGTTTTGCTATCCGTGAAGGCGGCAGAACAGTAGGTTCAGGCGCAGTTATCGCTATTAACGAATAAGCTTCTATTCAGATACAGATAAGTTGTTTCTTACAGATAACTCGGTTGCCCTAAGATACTTCATCTGTTTACTACGAGTAAGTTCGTTTAATTTAAAACATTCAGGCTGTTTCACTTTTGGTGAGGCAGCCTTTTGTTTTGCCGTCTGCAGCCGTCAAACGTCCGATTTCGGCAAACTAATATTGAATTATTTAGCTTTTTATGCTATAATAAAAGAAAATTAACGAGCGGGCGCAACAAGGAAGTTGAACATTTCCTTTGCTGCGCCCGTGATTTTTCAGTATTATCCGGAGGTATGAATGTCTGTATATATTTTGGCAGTTGCCGTTATACTTATAATATGTCTGCTTTTCAGCAAGTTTTCAACCAAAATCGGACTGCCTACGCTGCTTGTTTTTATTTTTCTCGGAATGCTGTTCGGCTCGGACGGACTGTTTAAAATTCAATTTGACAACTACGATTTTGCCGAGCAGATATGTTCAATTTCACTGATATTCATTATGTTTTACGGCGGCTTCGGCACAAATTGGCACCGAGCTAAAAAATTGCTTCAAAGTCCATCCTTCTTTCAACCGCAGGGGTTATCCTTACCGCAGTACTTACCGGGTTGTTTTGCTACTCTGTTTTGCATTTTGATTTACTCGAAAGCTTTCTTATCGGCGCTGTTTTAAGCCCAACGGATGCTGCCTCGGTATTTTCAATTCTGCGTTCCAAAAAGCTTAATTTAAAGCATAATACCGCCTCTCTGCTTGAGGTTGAAAGCGGAAGCAACGACCCCTGCGCCTATATGCTGACGATATTATTGCTTGAGCTTATGCAGGGAGATGCGAGCGGCGGCAAAACGCTGTATATGATTTTTGCTCAAGTGGTATTCGGAGCGCTCATCGGCGTTGCGGCGGCGCTTTTATCTGCATTTGTTCTGAAAAAAACAGGCTGTTCGGGCAACGGCTTCGACTCACTTTTTGTCTTTGCGACAGCGCTTGCGTCCTATGCCGGTGCAGCTGTTATCGGCGGCAACGGCTATCTGAGCGCCTATATTACCGGAATCATCTTAGGCAATATGTCAATACCCAACAAAAAATCTCTTGTAAATTTTTTTGACGGTATAACCGGACTTATGCAAATCCTGATTTTCTTCCTGCTCGGCTTGCTTTCCTTCCCGTCACAGCTTCCCCGAGTGATTATTCCGGCAATTTTCATTGCTCTGTTCATCACGTTTATCGCGCGTCCGTTGATAGTGTTCGGCATATTAACTCCGTTCGGATGTCCTGTCCGACAGCAAATTCTTGTTTCCTGGTCGGGACTTCGGGGCGCGTCCTCAATAGTTTTTGCGATTACGGCACTTGTAAGCTCCGCTCAGATAGAAAGCGATTTGTTCAATATTGTATTTTTGGTGGTGCTGTTTTCTATTGCATTTCAAGGCACTCTCATACCGTTTGCAGCCAAAAAGCTCGATATGATTGACGACAAGAGCGACGTTATGAAAACCTTTAACGACTACACCGAGGAGGTTCCTGTGCAGTTTATTAAGCTGCCGATTAAGATAAATCATCCCTGGGCAAACAAAAAAGTCAAAAATATCCATTTGCTTCCCAACACAATTCTTGCGCTGATAATCAGGGGCGACAAGCGAATTGTTCCGAGGGGCAATACAGTGGTGCAGCCCGATGATATAGTGGTAATGAGCGGTTCGGCGCTCGAAAGCGATTATATAGGCTCCCTGACAGAGCTTGAAATCGACGAGGAAAACGAATGGATAGGGGAGTCAATGTCAAATATTAAATTTGACGACGATAAGCTGGTTATTCTGATCAGACGCGGCAACAGGGTCATTTTTCCCACCGGCAAAACTACCGTGAAGCAAGGCGATGTGCTGATTATCAATCAGTCGTATAAATCTCCGCAAAAAAGCATGACCGAGATTAAGTAATGCTACGAATTTATCGGCAGGCACATTTTTCTAAAAATTAAGCCTCCCGGCAAAGGGAGGCTTTACTTATGTTTATTTCGTTACATTTCGCAGTAATTGCCGAGGAAGCTGAATTCCGGGTTTTCCTCACTGAGCTGACACAGCAGCGATATTACGTTTTTGCTGTGCACGTTGCCCGTAAAATCGAGATAAAACAGGTATTCAAAATCCTGCCCCTTCATCGGGCGCGACTCAATTTTGGTGAGATTCAGGCCGAGAGAATTAAACCTGCAAAGCAGACTGTAGAGCGAGCCGGTAACGTGGGGAAGCGAAAAGCAAAGACTGATTTTGTTTGCGTTTTCGGGAATGTACAGCTTTTTTGAAATGACAATAAAGCGTGTGGTGTTGCCCTTGTCGTCCTGCAAATGGCTATCAAGAACCTTCAGCCCGTATTCCTTTGCCGCCTGATATGAACAGATAGCCGCTACATTAAGCCGTTTTTCCCGTGCAACGTCACGGGCGGCAACGGCGGTGTTTTCAAGTGCCATAGAATCAAAATTATGCTGTTCAATGTAGCCTGCGCACTGAGAGATTGACTGCGAGTGTGACCACACCTTTTCAATATCCTCAAATTCCGCCTGCCTGAGTCCGCCCAAACAGTAATCAATGGGCAAATCAAGAGCGCCGACTATGTAAAACCTGTGCTTTAAAATGAGGTCATACACCGATGAAACCGAACCGGCGGTGGAGTTTTCCACAGGCAGCACTCCGTAGGTAACCTCGCCCTTGTCCACTGCGTCAAAAACATCGCCGAAGGTCTTGTAATTTACGGCGGTGCCGTTGGGGAAGAGCTTAAGCGTTGCTTCGTGCCCGTTTGCGCCTTTAATGCCCTGATATGCCGCTTTTATGTTTTCGGAGGGCAATATACCCTCCGCACTGTCAATCACGCTTTTTAGCTCGTTTCCGCTGCCTACTATGTTGTGCTGAAGCGCGCGGGAAAGCTCCATAATATTTGAGTAGAGAAGCCTCGCATGGGCGCCGTACTCTCCGCCCTTATCCTCTACATTATCAAGGATTTCCTGTTCACGGTTTTGGCTCAGCACGGGGATGCCCTTTTCCTTTTTATAATAACCGACTGCCTTTGCGCAATCCATTCTTTTCTTAAAAAGCTCGATAAGCTCGTTGTCTATATTATCAATTTCAACTCTGATTTCGTCCAAATTTTTCATTGCTTCACGTCCTGTTTAATCGAAAAAATTACATTAGATTTATCACGGCAATCGCCGTTACGGCTTCAATCACGGGTACGGCGCGCGGAACAATGCAGGGGTCGTGTCTGCCGTGAATTTCAAGCTCTGCGTTTTGCTTTTTTTGCAGGTCAACCGTATTTTGCTTTTGTGAGATTGAGGGTGTGGGCTTGATTGCCGCAGTGAATAAAACAGGCATACCGTCGGTTATTCCGCCGAGTATTCCTCCGCAGTTGTTTGTGGCGGTGACAACTTTGCCGTCTTTGTATTCAAAGGGGTCGTTTGACTGAGAGCCACGCATTTTTGAAAGCTCAAAGCCTTTGCCGAACTCAATTCCCTTAACCGCCGGAACGCCGAAAACAGCCTTTGCAATCACGCCTTCAACGCCCTCGAACATAGGCTCTCCGAGTCCTGCTTCAATTCCCGTTACGGCGCACTCTATCGTGCCGCCGATGCTGTCAAGGCTCATTCTGGCTTTTTCAACCTGTTCACGCATGCTTTCCTCAATGCTCTCGTCAATCAGCGCAAAGGAGGAGCTGTTAAGTCTTTTAATCAGCCTGTCGTCAATGCACACCGGGTTAAAACGGCTGTCGCTTACATTGCCTATGCTGTTGATATGGGCGGCAATTTTAATGCCCTTAGCTTCGAGTATTTGCCTGCAAACTGCGCCTGCGAATACAATCGGAGCGGTAATTCTGCCCGAAAAATGTCCGCCGCCTCTTATGTCGTTGGCACCGTTGTATTTTACATAGGCGGTGTAGTCGCTGTGACCCGGTCGTGGGCAGCTCATAATGTTGCCGTAATCTCCGCTTCTGGTATTGGTGTTTTCAATCACCGCGCAAAGCGGAGCCCCCGTTAGGGTATCGCCGAGCATTCCCGAAAGAATTTTGGGAGTGTCGCTTTCTTTGCGTGGGGTAGCCGTTTTGTCTTTTCCGGGTGCTCTGCGTGCCATTTGGGCAAGCACTTTGTCCATATCAATTTTTATTCCGGCGGGCAAGCCGTCAACGACTGCACCTATGCCGCCGCCGTGACTTTCTCCGAAAACGGAGATTTTTATTTTATCACCGTAAGTCGAGGACATTTGCCTTTCCTCCAATGCTGTTATAGTCTGTAAAAAAATCAGGATAGCTTTTGTTTATGCTCAGCGCATCCGTACATTCAATATCATTTTCCGAGCGAACCGCACACACTGCGGCAGACATTACAATTCTGTGGTCGTTGCAGCCGTCCGCTTTTCCGCCTGTAAGACGTTCTCTTCCGTTGATTTCAAGTCCGTCGGGAAGCTCCCGCACAGCAGCGCCGAGTGAATTAAGCAAGCCGGCGGTGGTTTTGAGCCTGTCGCTTTCCTTTATCCGGAGCCTTGCGGCATTGATTATTCTTGTTGTGCCCTCCGCAAACGAAGCGCACACGGCAAGAACGGGAACGAGGTCGGGAATTTGCGAAGCGTCAATCGTAACGGCTTTAAGATTATTTTTGCTGACGGTAACGCTGTTGTCGCCGAGCTTGACGTCTGCGCCGAATTGCGACAGAAGGTCCGCAATTTTTTTATCGCCCTGCGCAGAACACTTGTTTAAGCCGTTTACTGTTATATTTCCGCCTATGGCTCCGCCGACCATAAAGAACGCCGCCTGCGACCAGTCGCCGTCTGTTGTGTAGTTGGTGGGAATATAGCGCTGATTTCCGCTTATATGCCAGCCGAAGTCGGTTTTTTCAACTCTGACGCCGAATTTTGACATTGTGTAAATCGTCATATTTATGTATCCCACGCTCTCAATGGGGGAGGTGAGTATGATGTCGCTGTCGCCGTCAAGCAGAGGAAGCGCAAATAAAAGTCCGGTAATGAACTGTGAGGAAACATTTCCGGGAATCTCAAAGCGTCCGCTCTTGAGCCTGCCCTTGATTTTAAGCGGAAGAACTCCGCTTGTTTTACATTCAACGCCTGCCGGAGGGAGTATATCGGCAAAAATGCCGATAGGTCTTGTCAAAAGACTGCCGTGACCGGTAAATTCAGCTTCAACTCCGCCGGCGGCGGCTATCGGAATAAAAAAGCGAAGCGTGCTTCCGCTTTCTCCGCTGTCAAGCAAAGCGGATTTGCGTTTGAACATATTTGAGCCGTCAACCGCCAAAGCATTGTTTTCGATTTCAGTCCTTGCGCCGAGAGCTTCAATACAGCCTATGGTTGCTTTAATGTCATTTGAAAGGGCGACGGGGGAAATTGTGCATTTGCCGAGTGATAGAGCTGCGCAGATTATTGCGCGGTGAACATCGCTCTTTGACGGCGGAGCAGTTACCTCTCCGCTCGGAGTAAAGGGTGAATAGATTACGTTTGACATTATTATCTCCTCTGAGTGTCAGTCGGTAGTGATGAATTCAAGCAGCTCTTCAAGCTTAATTTTCTTTGTAAAGCTGTCGCCGATGCTGCGGAGCAAAACGAGATTTATGCAGCCGCCCGAGGTTTTTTTGTCGCTTCCGGCAGCCTCTGCCATAGCCTCCAAGCTTGCTTCGTCGTTTGTCGGCAGTCCGTATTTAAGGCAGACGTCGGCAATTTTGTCAGCCGTGCCCTGCTCGGTAATGCCCCGGGCTTCTCCTGTCTTTGCCATAAGCACCATACCTATTGCTACAGCCATTCCGTGAGTGATTCCCGTAAAGTTATATATTTTTTCGATTGAGTGGCCGAGAGTGTGACCGAAGTTTAAAAGCATTCGCTCTCCGGATTCACGCTCATCCCGGCTTACTACGTCACGCTTGATTGTAACGCATCTTTCGATTACGTCCTCAATATTCTGATAAGCGTCGCCGTTTTTGAGCATTTCAAAGAAATCGGCATCCTTGATGCAGCCGTATTTAATAACCTCTGCCATTCCGTCGCACATAAAGACGTCGGGAAGAGTGACGAGAGTATTGGGGTCAATCAAAACAGCGTTGGGCTGATGAAAAGCGCCCACAAGGTTTTTGCCCTGCGGAATGTCAACGCCTGTTTTTCCGCCCACCGAGGAATCAACCTGAGCAAGCAGAGAGGTGGGAACCTGAATAAAGTCAATGCCCCTCAGCCAGCTTGCGGCGGCAAAGCCTGCCATATCTCCGGTAACGCCTCCGCCGAGCGCAAGAATTATGTCCCTGCGTGTCATTTTAAAATCGGCAAGAGTGTTGTACATCTCGGAAACGGTGGTGAGATTTTTTGATTGCTCTCCTGCCTGAAAAATGTGGGTTCGAACGTCAAAGCCCTCTTTTTCAAGTGAGTTTAACACGCGCCATTGATATTTCGGCGCAACATTGGAATCCGTTATGACGGTTACCTTTTGCGCATTTGAGAATTTTTTTACATATTCTCCCACGCTGTCTATTATGCCTCTTTCAATAAAAATATCATAAGGTTTACCCGTATTAACGTGAATTGTTCTCAAAACAAACTCTCCTTTTCAAGAATTTTGCAGCCGCTTTGAAAATTCGGCTAAAGCTATTCTCCGAGCGCCTCTTTTACCCTGTGACCCTTTTCAAGAAGCTGAGTCAGGGCTTCCTTGTCCCCGCTTTCAACAGATTCTTTAATAAGGGTTATATTTTTTATCAATATATCAAGCTCTTCGGTCAGAGGCTCCTTGTTTTCGAGAAAAAGCTCGCTCCAAAGCTTGGAATTTATATTTGCCACTCGTGAAACGTCACGGTAGCTGCCTGCCGAAAATCCGTTGTGATTGGGGCAGCAAGGGCTCAGCACGTAGGCGCAGGCGAGAACGTGGGGGAGCTGAGAGGTAAAGGCAATCATTCTGTCGTGCTCCTCCGGAGTGGTGATTTTTACGCTGGAAAATCCGATTTTCCTTGCCAAATCGGAAAGCAAATCTACATATCTTTGCTCTGCTCCGCAGGGAGTGATGATGAAGCTTGCGTTTTGATAGAGGTCGGCATCGGAAACGTCAAAGCCGTTTTTTTCCTTGCCTGCCATCGGGTGACTCCCCACAAAATGAAAGCCGAATTTTTGCGCAAGCTCAGTCATCTGAGGGCAGATTGCACGCTTTATTCCCGAAGCGTCCGTCACCACGGCGCCCTTTTTAATCATAGCTCCGTGTTCCTTTACATAGTCAATGTCCGCCTGCGGATACATAGACAAAATTACGAGGTCGGCATTTTTCAGGTTTTCGGGCGTGCCGATTTCATCTATCGCTCCTGCGCTCAGCGCAGCTTCCGCCGTGGAAAGGGTGCGGTTTATTCCGATAACATAATTATCGGTGTATTTTTTTATTGCCTTGCAAAAGCTGCCGCCGATTATTCCGAGTCCTATTACGGCAATATTCATCTCAAAAGCCTCCGTTCGCTAATTTGTGTAAAGATTAAACGTCCTTGTCAAGCGCATTTTTTAGCGCAAAAACCTTTTTGGCTACGCCGTCAAACTGCTTGGGCGTGAGCGACTGCGCGCCGTCCGAGAGGGCGTGTGGAGGATCGTTGTGAACCTCAATAATAAGTCCGTCGGCACCTGCCGCAACCGCCGCCATTGCAAGCGGCTCAACCAACCACGACTTGCCGGAAGCGTGGCTCGGGTCCACTACAACGGGAAGGTGAGAGAGCTTCTTTATAATCGGGATTGCCGAGATATCAAGGGTGTTTCTTGTAAAGCTTTCATAGGTGCGGATGCCTCTTTCGCACAAAATAACCTTGTCGTTGCCGCCTGCCATAATATATTCGGCGCTCATCAGCCATTCCTCAATGGTGGCGGAAAGACCTCTTTTGAGCAGAATAGGCTTGTCGGTTTTTCCTAATTCCTTTAAAAGCTCAAAATTCTGCATATTTCTTGCGCCCACCTGAATAATATCTACGTTTTCAAACATATCAATGTGGGATGCCCGCATAATTTCCGTAACAATGGGAAGTCCCGTTTCCTTGCGTGCGATTTTGAGCAGGTCAAGTCCCTCGGCTTTAAGCCCCTGAAACGCATACGGCGAGGTGCGCGGCTTAAAGGCGCCGCCCCTGAGAATAGTCGCTCCCGAAGCCTTTACATCCTCGGCAATCCGGACAATCTGCTCCTCGCTTTCAACTGAGCAGGGTCCTGCCATAATGTGCAGACTTCCGCCGCCGATTGAAATGTCGTCGTTAATCTTTATTACGGTGTCGTCGGGGTGAAATTTTCTGTTGGCTTTTTTATACGGCTCCTGAACACGCTTAACGCTTTCTACTATATCCTGAGCGTCTATGTATTCAATATCAATCTTTGTTGTATCTCCGATAAGTCCGAGGACCGTGGACTGCACGCCGTCCCACTTGTTGACCTTTACGCCGTACTGCTCTTTGAGCATAGCTGTAAATTTCATAAGCTGTTCGTCAGAGGTTGACGGCTTTAAAACTATAATCATAAATTTCTGTCCTTTCGTTTTAATCGTTTTGGCTCATACAACACATATTTTACCACTTTAAAGCGTTGCAGTCAATAGCTCGGATTATTTTTCGCCTTTTTGGTTTTTTTCTGCCGATTCAATGACTGCATAGGCGGTTTTAAGCGGAGAATTTTGCCCCTTTACCGTTATGTCCGCAGCTTTGCGGTACAGCGGCAGCCGTTTGTCATAAAGCTCCTTCATAGCCTTATCCTTGTCGGGGCGCTGCAGCAGCGGACGGCTTTTGTCGTATCTGAGGCGCTTTTTTATTACGCTGAGAGGCACGTCGAGGAATATAACGGTGTCCTTGCCTTTAAATACCTCGCAGTTGCGCTCAAAGGTAAAGGCACCGCCCCCGGAGGCTATTACAAGACCGCTCATCTCGGAAAGCTCAATGCACGCCTCATGCTCCATATCACGAAAGCCGTCCTCGCCGTATTTTTCAAAAATTTGCGAAACGGTCATACCTGCCTTGCTTTCGATGTAGGCGTCCATATCTATAAATTTTCTGTTTGACTTGCGTGCGATGTTTCTTCCCACGGTGGATTTTCCACAGCCCATAAATCCGCACAGAACGATATTATTCATTTAAATTTCACAGTCCTTCCTTTGCAGCAGAGAGCTATTTTTTCAGCAGCTCGTTCGACGAGTCAATGCAGAGCTTTGCAATGTCGTCGTTGTTATAGGAAGAGCCGTCCCATTTTTCGTGGGAAACCACCGCCTGCCACACAAGCATTGCCATTCCGCCCACAGCATTTGCGCCGTTGGCCTTTGCCTTTTGTATCAGCCTTGTTTCAAGCGGATTGTACACCGCATCGAACACGCAGGCACACCTTGAAATAACGCTGTCGGATACGGGCTGCGCCTCTGTGTTCGGGAACATACCGAGCGGCGTTGCGTTAATCAGCACGTCAATATCTCCCGACAGCTCCTCAATCAGGCAAAAGTCAGCCTTTGCTCCCTTGACCGTGTCGGTAATTTCGGAGCAGAGGGCTTCGGCGATTGCTGCATCGTCTTTTCTTACGGCAAACAGCAGCGGCAGATTTTTCAGCACAACCTCATACGCCATTGTCCTTGCCACTCCTCCGCAGCCCAGGATAACCACCCTGCCGTCAAGCGCAATTCCGGCGGCGTCAAGCGCCTTTAAAAAGCCGTCGGGGTCAGTGGTGTAGCCCTTGGCAATTCCGTTTTTGTTTGAAACGGTATTTACGCTTCCGTACATTTTGGCTTTGTCGTCAATTTCGTCCAAAAGGGGGATTATATTCGGCTTGTGCGGAATAGTGATGTTGTAGCCGTCAAGCCCTGTCAAAACATTTTTGTAGGCGTCGGCAAGATTTTCGGGCGTTATGTCAAGCACGGAATACTCTGCGTCAACTCCCGAAAGCTCAAAAAGTCTTTTGTGGATAAAGGGCGACATTGTGTGTCCTATGGGGTGACCGATTACAGCAAATTTCTTAATACTCATACTAAATTCCTCCGTATGCCGGTATTTATTAAGCGGGCACGACAAAACAGGCTTTTGCACGTGATTTGACCGGCGCTTATTTAATGCAAAATGGATTTAAAAATCAGTTATTTATGCAAATTTTGAAAATTTTTAAAAAAATTTCAAAATAGATATTGACAAAGAGGCAAATAACCAATAATATAATTGAAGTAAGGCAAAGCAATATGCTCGCTTTCACTCCATTGTAGCATAAAATATGTGCTTTTGTCTATATTCTAATATGTGCATAACATAATAATTTTTATTGGGAGGACTAACAAAATGGTATTAGAAAAAGTAAAAACAATTCTTTCGGAGCAGTTTGACGTTGAAGAGGATAAGATTACCGCTGAAACAGACCTGCAGGAAGACCTCGGAGCAGATTCACTTGACGTTGTAGATTTGCTTATGTCAATTGAGGATGAATTTGATGTTGAGGTTCCCGATGAGGAAATCGAAAACATTAAGACCGTTGGTGCGCTTGTTTCTTATATCGAGGCTCATCAATAACCTATTTGCCGATGACCCCGCCGCTTAAACGGCGGGGTTCATTTGGCTATTCAGCGGGAAAATAATTCCCACTGAATTCCCAAGGAGCTAACGCTCCTACGGCGAGCTTGCCTCGTCGCAGCCAATTTTAGCGAGCTTATATCGGGCTTTGCTCCGTGTTAAATCAAAATCCAAGAAACAATTCAAGGTCGGGTTTTTCCCGGCCTTGTTTTTTGTCATTTTGCCGGAGCATTATTCTTTTGTTCTCAGCACTTGAAAAAAATTTATAATATTGTATAATAGAAATGTTACGATTATTAAGAGAATTTATCCGATACGGAGGGAAAACCATGGCTGATAATAAAAAAATGGTAGAAGCTATTACCGGCAGAGATGAGGACTTTGCAAAATGGTATACCGATATTGTAAAAAAAGCGGAGCTTGTTGATTATTCGGGTGTAAAGGGCTGTATGGTAATCAGACCCTACGGTTACGCAATCTGGGAGAACATACAGGCTGACCTTGACCGCAGATTTAAGGAAACGGGCCACGAGAATGTGTATATGCCCATGTTCATTCCCGAAAGTCTGCTTCAAAAGGAAAAGGACCACGTAGAGGGCTTTGCGCCCGAATGTGCGTGGGTAACGGTCGGCGGTCAGGAAAAGCTCACCGAGCGCCTTTATGTTCGCCCGACCTCGGAAACACTTTTCTGCGAGCATTACAAGAAAATTATAAATACCTACCGTGACCTGCCCAAGCTGTACAATCAGTGGTGCAGTGTTGTAAGATGGGAAAAGACAACCCGCCCGTTCCTGCGCACCTCCGAATTTTTGTGGCAGGAGGGTCATACAATGCACGAAACAGCAGAGGAGGCAAAGGAGGAAACCCTCCGCATGCTCCGTGTGTATGAGGACTTCTACAGAGAAACTCTTGCAATTCCCGCCGTAGTCGGCAAAAAAACCGAAAAGGAAAAATTTGCGGGCGCTGAGGAAACCTATACAATCGAGCCGATGATGCACAACGGCGTTGCCCTTCAGGGCGGCACGTCGCACTATTTCGGCGACGGCTTTGCAAAGAGCTTCGGCATAACCTTCACGGGCAAGGACAACAAGCTTCATTATCCGCACCAAACCTCGTGGGGTGTGTCAACAAGAATGATAGGCGCAATAATAATGGTGCACGGCGACGACGATGGACTTGTGCTTCCGCCAAAGATTTCTCCCGTTCAGGTTGCGCTGATTCCCGTTGCGCAGCACAAGGAGGGCGTGCTTGAAAAGGCAAATGAGCTGAAAGCGGAGCTTTCACGCAGCTTCAGGGTTAAGCTTGACGATTCCGACCACGCTCCCGGCTGGAAATTTGCAGAATATGAGATGAAGGGCGTGCCCGTAAGAGTTGAAATCGGACCCAAGGATATTGAGAAAAATCAGTGCGTTGTGGTTCGCCGTGATACAAGAGAAAAGGCTTTTGTGCCGCTTGAAAATATCACGGAATATGTTGAAAAGCTTCTTAGTGATATTCACGATTCTATGTATGAGCGCGCGCTCAAAAACACTCAGGACAAAACCTTTACGGCTGTAAGCTATGATGAGTTTGTGGAAACGGCAAAAAATCATCCCGGATTTATCAAGGCGATGTGGTGCGGCGACTCCGAGTGTGAGGATAAGCTCAAGGACGTTACCGGCGGGGTGAAGAGCAGATGTATTCCCTTTGAGGAGGAGCATCTCAGTGACACCTGCGTTTGCTGCGGCAAGCCTGCCAAGCATATGGTTTACTGGGGCAAGCAGTATTAAAATAAAGCTGCTTGATGTTTGTCGGATTGGACATTTATGCGTATTAAAAAGGGTGGTGAAACAGATGCCTATCAAGGTTCAGAGCAATTTGCCGGCAATTAAGGTGCTTGAAGCCGAAAATATCTTTGTTATGCCGCACGAGGTTGCTTTAAAGCAGGACATTCGTCCCCTTAAAATTATTATTTTGAATCTTATGCCTACAAAGATTGAAACCGAAACTCAGCTTTTAAGGCTTTTGGGCAACAGCCCTCTGCAGGTGGATATTGAGCTTTTGCAAATGGCTTCTCACACCTCAAAAAACACCTCTCCGCATCACCTGACAACCTTTTACAAAACCTTTTCTCAGGTAAAGGACGAAACCTTTGACGGAATGATTATAACCGGCGCGCCTGTGGAGCTTTTGGACTTTGAGGACGTGGACTATTGGGACGAAATGTGCCGAATTATGGAGTGGTCAAAGCATAATGTTTATTCCACTCTGCACATTTGTTGGGGTGCGCAGGCAGGTCTGTACTACCATTACGGCATAAATAAGCAGCCGCTCGACGAAAAGCTCAGCGGTATATACACCCACAAAATTTTAGTCCCCACCCATCCGCTGATGAGAGGGTTTGACGATACCTTTAAAATTCCCCATTCACGCCATACGGGCGTAAACAAAGAGGAAATCAAAGGGTGCCCCGAGCTTAAAATACTTGCGGAATCAGATAAAGCCGGAGTTGCGGTGGTGGCAAGCAAGTCGGGCAGACAGATATTTATAATGGGGCACGCCGAATACGACCGCGATACTCTTGCAAACGAGTATTATCGGGATAAAAACAAGGGACTTAACCCGAATGTTCCGTATGATTATTTCCCCGATGACGACGCTTCCAAAACGCCGCCGATGGTGTGGAGGAGCAATGCGACTCTGCTGTATACAAATTGGCTCAACTATTTTGTATATCAGGCTACGCCCTACGATTTGCACGAGTTGCTTGAAAAATATCCGCATTAAATCCTGCATAAAATATATTTTAATATATTCACGGAGCTAAAGCTCCTGTTTTCTGCAAAAACGGCCTGCATCGGTTGGATGCAAGCCGTTTTGTTTTATCTGCGGTTAATTAGCCGTATTAAGAATAGGTGGCGGAGATTGTCAATCCGCTTGAGGCCTTGCCATTGGTAACATAATCCTTGCCCGAAGTAAAGCCCTGGGCAACCTCCCAATTAAATGTGGGTGTGGAGCTGCCGCTTTTCAAAACCTGATAGGTTACGGTAAAGAAGGTGCCGCCACTTGTGTAATCATAGCCTTCGGAAATGTTGCTTCCGAGGAATTTGATTTTGCCTGTGTTTTTAGTGTTTCTCATACTGCCGACCTTTGCGGTTTCACTGAATACAACGGAGTCGATTTTTAAATAATCGGAATCGTAGGTGACATATCCCTGGTAGTTTATAAGCACCTCGGGAGATTTGAGAGTATAGGTGCATACTACGTAATCGCCCACATAGTATTTTTTGCCGCCCACGGTGCAAACCTTTGACTCGTTGCCCTTGTTTGAGTTGTTGCTGTTGTTTTCCTTGATTTCACTGCTTGTCAAAGCGCTTTCGGTGTCATCGTCGCTGCTTGATGTGCTGCCTGACTTGCTGCTGCTTGAACTGCTGCCGGAGCTGCTTGCCGAACCGCTGCCGGAGTTTGAACCGGAGCTGTCCGAACCGCTGCCCGAGCCGCCGTTTGAGCTGTCTGACGAATCATTGTCGGAGCCTGAGCCGGAGCTGTTTGAGCCATCCGCCGAGGAACCGCTGTCGTCGCCGTTATCCGAATCGTCCGAGGAGTCGGTAACCTCAACGATTTTAGTAACCACGCTGGTTCCCTGAACAATCGAGGTGCCGGTCTGATTTTCATCATCATTTTCACCGCAGCCGGTCATAACGCTTGCGGCTGCTGCGGAAAGAGCAATGAGAGATGCCAAGGCTGTTATCAATATATGTTTATATGTTTTTGAGTTTTTGTTTTTTTTCTGCATTTTCTCACATCCTTTAATTATGCTTTTTTTATTATAACAAACATATTTGAAAAAATAAAGGAAAAACTTTAATTTGGTAAATTTTTTTCGGCTTGTTTTTGCTTTGAAAAAAATTCCGTATTCTTACCTTATAT
>JAJQDK010000003.1:3587-4327 GCA_021202245.1 Clostridiales bacterium | reverse complement strand
ATGAGGTGTAGGCGTGAAACGCCGTGTAACCTAATAAAAACTATAATTTATTTTTGATTTAACGGTAAACGAATATAACTTTATCAAATGTATAATTTGGGTTAAAACATCCTGCCTTTACCTCGGGCGGTCACTGACTTTTCTGCGAAAACGGCAAATCCTTTAATTCAAAATTTTCATAACAAAAAAAGAAATGCTAACCTATAAAATTAAAAGTTGTTTTATCGCGAGAGCAAAGTACAAAAACACAAAAAAGCCCCGATACGCGATTTGCGTACCGAGGCACTCGGTTGGTTGCGGGAGCCTGCTGGGCAGATGTTAGAAATGTCGGTTTTCGCTTGTGGGGTTTACGTTTTAGGGAAAGCTTTCATAATCGCTCTCCCTAAAAACAGTCCCCCGGACTGTTTTTGCCTTGCGGCACGGTCGCCTTCAAATCCTTTAATTTAAAGTTTTCATAACAAAAAAGAAGTGCTAACCTCAGAAGAGATTAGCACCTTGATTGGTTGCGGGAGCCGGATTTGAACCAACGACCTTCGGGTTATGAGCCCGACGAGCTACCGAACTGCTCTATCCCGCGATATTATTACCGCTGTTGTCTACAGCTTTTTTATTATATCACTATTTACCGCTGTTGTCAACACCTAATTTTTAACTTATGCAAAAAGCTTTTCGGAGTGAGCCTCCAAGCTGAATTTTATTGCGGATTATTTCCCACCGCAGCCCGTGCCTCCCTCTGACGC
>JAJQDK010000003.1:0-3487 GCA_021202245.1 Clostridiales bacterium | reverse complement strand
GGGTATTCCCTTGATAAGGCAATGTCGTCAACTTAAGGAAAAATAAATATGTAATGTATCCCACTGTGTACCAACGTATTATTTTCCACCCGTTCGTAGCGGCGGTCAGTGACCGCCACAGTCGCTCCGCACATCACTATGTGTGAAGGTATAATTTATCGCTGCAGCCCGTGCCTCCCTCTGACGCGGGTATTCCCTTGATAAGGCAATGTCGTCAACTTAAGGAAAAATAAATATGTAATTTATCCCTCTGCGTACCAAAATATAATTTATCGCTGCAGTCCATGCCTCCCTCTGACGAGGGAGGTGGCACGCAAAGCGTGACGGAGGGAGAGAAAACGTAAGATTTTGATGTTGTGTATCACAAAACAGCCATTTATCCCATAAAGGAAACGCTTACTATGCTTCGCTTTTGCCGACATTGCGCTGAATAGGTTATATCTTCAGCAGGCTTGCCTTGTCCTTGATTACAATCTGCCTGTACTGCGTTGAGATTATGTTCCTTTTAGCAAAGGCGCTCAGCGTTTTGCTCACCGTTACCCGAGATACGCCCACGGCATCGGCAATTTCCTCATGAGTAAGGCGCACCCGTCCGTCACGCTCATTTTCAAGCAGCAGCTGCGCTATGCGTGCGTCCGCCTGCATAAATGTCATTGAGTCAAGCTGAGAGGAAAGCAGGCGTATTCTGTTGGCAAGGATTTCAAGCAGCTCAAACGCAAGCTTGGGATTTTTTGCAATCAAGTCGAGCAGCTGCTTTTCACCAATCATAACCACCTTGGCCTCGGTGACGGCTCTTGCCGAGCTGACCCTCGGCTTTTTGTCAAAGAATGCTCCCTCTCCCAAAAGCTCACCGTGATATGCCGTGTTCAGAGTTTTTTCCATTCCGTCGGCGGAGGTCATAAACACCTTTACTCTGCCGCTTTTAAGGTAGCAAAAGCTTTCGGCAATGTCCCCCTGGTGGTAGATTATCTCTCCCTTGGCAAACGTCCTTATCGAGGACGCCTGTTCAAGCAGAGCCTGCATATCTTCGTGAATTTCCGAGCCGGAACGCTTTAAAAGCGATGAATCCATAATATACCTCTTTTTGTTTAACCTAAGTTCCGAAATTTTCCTGTCTGTACGGGCGATATTTAAATCGGAGATTATCTCGTTTAACTCCGATTTAAAATTTAACTAATTGTATCATAGTTTACAATCTTTTTGCAAGTGTTATGCAATAATTAAAATAATCTGAATTACATCGGGCTTTGCTCCGAGTTAAAAATCAAATTAAGGAGTGATTATTTATGGGTATGACTATGTCGCAAAAAATTCTTGCGGCTCACGCAGGACTTGACGAGGTTAAGGCAGGACAGCTTATTGAGGCAAGGCTTGATATGGTGCTCGGCAACGACGTAACCTCTCCCGTTGCAATCAATGTTTTTGAGGAAAACGGAGCAAGCTCTGTGTTTGACAACACAAAAATCGCAATGGTAATGGACCACTTTACGCCCAACAAGGACATCAAGGCTGCCACTCAGGTAAAGCAGGTCAGAAGCTTTGCAAACAAGTATGATATTAAAAATTACAAAGACGTGGGTCAGATGGGCATTGAACACGCCCTTCTTCCGGAGCAGGGTCTTGTGGGCCCGGGCTGTCTTTGCATAGGCGCGGATTCCCACACCTGCACCTACGGTGCGCTCGGCGCATTTTCAACCGGCGTAGGCTCAACCGATATGGCTGCCGGTATGATAAGCGGCAAGGCTTGGTTTAAGGTTCCGTCGGCAATCAAATTTAATCTTGTGGGCAAGCCTCAGGGCTATGTAAGCGGCAAGGACGTAATTTTGCACATCATCGGTATGATAGGCGTTGACGGCGCGCTCTACAGGTCAATGGAATTTACGGGCGAGGGACTTAAATATTTAAGCATTGACGACCGCCTTTGCATTGCAAATATGGCGATTGAAGCCGGCGCAAAGAACGGAATTTTCCCCGTGGACGACATCACCCGTGAATACTGCAGCGGCAGATACAAGGGAACACCCGTTGAATACACCGCCGATGAGGACGCAGTGTATGACGAGGAATACACAATAGATTTAAGCGAGCTAAAGCCCACGGTTGCCTTTCCTCATCTTCCCGAAAACACAAGGACGATTGACGAGATAGGCGAGAGCGAGGTCAAAATTGACCAGTGCGTAATCGGTTCCTGCACAAACGGCAGAATTTCCGATTTGAGAATTGCGGCTTCCATTCTCAAGGGCAGGAAGATTGCAAAAAATGTAAGATGTATCATTCTCCCCGGAACGCAAACAATTTGGCTTCAGGCTATGCACGAGGGACTTTTTGATATATTTGTTGAAGCGGGCGCTGTGGTTTCAACACCTACCTGCGGTCCGTGCCTGGGCGGTCATATGGGTATTCTTGCAGCAGGCGAGCGCGCAATTTCAACAACGAACCGCAACTTTGTAGGCAGAATGGGACACGTTGACAGCGAGGTTTATCTTGCAAGCCCGGCTGTTGCCGCCGCAAGCGCCGTAACGGGCTGCATCACAGACCCTGCAAAGCTTTAATTAAGAAAGGTAAGGTGCTTAATATGAATGCTAAAGGTACAGTTCATAAATTCGGCGATAACGTGGATACAGACGTTATTATCCCGGCTCGCTATCTTAATACAGCCTCTCACAAGGAGCTTGCCGCTCACTGTATGGAGGACATTGACTCAGAATTTGTCAACAAGGTAAAAGAGGGCGACATTATGGTTGCCGAGAAAAACTTCGGCTGCGGTTCATCTCGTGAGCATGCGCCCATTGCTATTAAAGCAAGCGGAATTTCCTGCGTAATCGCTTCAACCTTTGCAAGAATTTTTTACCGCAACTCAATCAATATAGGCTTGCCTATTCTTGAGTGCGACGAAGCCGCAAAGGAAATCAAAGAGGGCGACACTGTTTCCGTTGATTTTAATACGGGAGTTATCACCGATGAAACAACCGGCAAAACCTATCAGGCAGAGCCGTTTCCACCGTTTATTCAGAACATAATCCAAAAGGGCGGACTCATTAAGTCAATTATGTAATTTTATTCCTAAGCCTTTCGTTCAGCCGAGCGAGAGGCTTTTTTGTTGCTTGAGCATTAACCTTCGCACAAGCCGTTCGGGGAACAGATATTTATCGGTTAAGCAAATGAATTTATCACAGCCTAATAATCAAAGGGCGCACGCCTGTCAGCGGAAGCTGACATATATATATATTATTCTTTTCTTTCTTCCATTCTTTATATTCTTTACTTTCTTTGATTGTGGTTAGTTGTTGGTTAATTGGAGGTTAATTGCAGGTTGATTGGTTGTTAAAATGTCGGTTAATTTGCCTGTTGATTTTAACCTAAAAGGCTTTGCCGTTTTCGCAGAAATATATTCTTCGCCTGTCAGCGAAAGCTGACGTATATATATTATTCTTTTCATTAACATATTCATTTTCATAATCATAATCATATTCATTATCATTATCGG
>JAJQDK010000027.1:4058-4393 GCA_021202245.1 Clostridiales bacterium | reverse complement strand
ATTTTATTCCGGAAATATGTCGCTCCGAATTAATCTGCTGATTGAGCTTGCCAAAAAAGCGGCAAAGGTTCTCGGAAATGATTTTGATATTGAAATTATTGAAAAGCACCACAACCTGAAGGTTGACGCTCCCAGCGGAACGGCGCTTATGATTGCGGATGAAATTTCCGGCGTTCTTGACAATGAGCCGCAGTATGTTTATGACAGACATTCCTATCGCAAAAAGCGTGCGGATAATGAAATCGGTATTCATTCCGACAGAGGCGGAAACATCGACGGCGAGCAAGAGGATATTATGGCCGATCACGATGAGGTGGTAACCGAAGCTCATCCGG
>JAJQDK010000027.1:0-4048 GCA_021202245.1 Clostridiales bacterium | reverse complement strand
TTTCTCATCAGGCTCAGTCAAAGGAAGTTTTTGCCGTCGGCTCTGTAAATGCCGCAGTTTTTCTTGCTTCTCAAAAGCCGGGAATGTACAATATGAGCAATTTGCTTTCTGACAAGCTAAGCTGAACTTAGCATCTTAATTTTATTTAAACCCAATCAAGGAGCTGCATTTCACTGCGGCTCCTTTCTTGTACCGTCTTTTGTGTTTTCATCATATTATGTAATGTAAGGTTGTATATTCGTGCGCTGCCGCAGCAGAGCAGCGCCGGAGATAATCAATTATTATCTTATTTTTTAACCCGGAGCAAAGCCCGATGCAAGCTTGCTTAAGCCGAGCTTCTGCGAGGCAGCTTCGGCGAATAGACTATAAAATGACAATAATAAATTTGCAGGTGAAAATTATGGAAGATAATCTTATATTATTCAGCTCGGTTACCTCCGCAATGAGAAGCAGAGATTTACTGAGAAAAAACGCAATTAAATCAAGCGTTGTACGCACCCCCGTAGGCTTCAAAACCAAATCGTGCGGCTACAGCTTGTTTGTGCCCGAAAATTTCAACAGGGCGCTGGATATAATAGGCAGTCACGGCATTTCCGTGCTGGGCACAGCCGCCGTGGGCAGAAGATGATATATAATGATATATTTTGACAACGGCGCCACAACCTATCCCAAGCCGGCTTCCGTTATAAACGCTGTAGACAGCTCAATGAAGTATTACGGCGCAAATCCCGGCAGAAGCGGCCATAGGCTCTCTATGAGAGCTTCCTCTGCGGTGTATGAGTGCCGCGCAAATGCGGCGAAGCTCTTCGGCATTGACAATCCGCAAAACGTTATTTTTACAGGCAACTGTACGCTTGCGCTCAATACGGTAATAAAGGGTATTTTAAAAAACGGCGATCACGCAGTTATCTCTTCGCTTGAGCACAATGCCGTGGTGCGCCCGCTCGAAGCATTAAGGGAGAAGGGCGTTGAATACTCGGTTGCCGAATTTGATTACAACGAGGATATTACAATAGATAATTTCAGAAATCAAATCAGGGATAACACACGGCTTGTAATATGCACCCACGCTTCCAATGTGTTCGGGGGTTAAGCTTCCCGTTGAACGCTTGGCGGCAATGTGCAGAATATACGGTATATTATTTTGTGTTGATGCGGCGCAGACAGCCGGAGTTGTTCCGATCTCACTTGAGAATTCCTGCATTGACTTTCTGTGCACAGCCGGACATAAGGGTCTGTACGGACCTGTGGGAACCGGACTGCTTGTGATAAATACCGAAAAAACGCCCGACAGCATTATTCAGGGCGGAACTGGAAGCGAGTCGTCCAATAAATCACAGCCGCTCATCTTACCGGATAAATATGAAAGCGGCACTCCCAACCTGCCCGGAATAGCCGGGCTTAATGAGGGAATTAAATTTGTACTGAATAAGGGCGTTGCCGATATCGAAAAATACGAGATGAGGCTCACCCGATATCTGTATGATAAATTGAAAAAAATCAGCGGAGTGATTTTGTATACAAAGCGGCCCGAAATTGATAACAGCGTATCGGTCGTGTCGTTTAACATCAAGGGCCTTGCCAGCGAAACCGTTGCAGCAATCCTAAGCGATAAATATGACATTGCGCTTCGCGCAGGTCTGCACTGCGCTCCGCTTGCCCACGAAAGCTTTAATACCGAGAACAGCGGAACCGTCAGGGCGGTAATATCCGTATTCAACAGCTATGAGCAAATCTACCGCCTTGTTTATTCTGTAAAAGAAATTATTAAAATAGGCAAAAAAGGTTGCAATTAGCCTTTGATGTGTGTTAAAATAAGATGAATTAAAACGCAGGAAGGAGAATGATTAAATGGATATTATAAACGACATTATTGCAATAATCAAAACTATTCAGTTTCGTGATGTTGTTGACATTATTGCCATCGCTCTTATAATTTTCTGCCTTTTTAAGCTTGTTCGTGAAACCAGAGCAGTTCAGCTTATCAAGGGAATATTCATCCTTTTTGTGGCTTATTTTATTTCCTCAATTTTCGGCTTGTCTATGCTGTCCTCCTTGCTTCAGACGCTTTTCGGAGCGGCTTTGATGCTTGTTGCTGTTATTTTTCAGCCTGAAATTCGCAAGGCGCTTGAGCAAATAGGCATAAATAATACTTACAGAAAATATTTCAGCTTTATTTTCTACCGCGGCAGAAGCGATGAATGGAAAAAAGCGGTCAAAAAATCTATTGTAGATGCCGCCGATACAGCCGTTTTGTTTTCACACTCAAAAACAGGAGCTTTGCTTGTGTTTGAACGTGAGATTATGCTCTCTGATATTGCCGCAACCGGAACGGTGGTAGATGCTCAAACCTCTGTTGCTCTTTTCGGAAATATTTTCTTTAACAAGGCTCCGCTCCATGACGGCGCAAGCATAATCCGCGACGGCAAGCTTTTTGCCGCCGGATGTATTTTGCCTCTGACAGACAATAAAAATGTCGATGTCAATCTCGGCACACGTCACAGAGCCGCTCTCGGCATAAGCGAGCAGAGCGATGCCGTTGTGCTTGTTGTCAGCGAGGAAACAGGAGTTATTTCAATCGCAATCAACGGTGTGCTTCTCCGTGAATTCACAAGAGATTCGCTGATAGAAAAGCTTGAGGAATTTCTCCTTGACGAGCATCACGATGAAAACACCCTTCCCAAATTGTTCCGTAAAAAAAAGGGGGAAGACAAAAATGATTAAAAAGTTTTCCCTTAATAATTTGCTCCAAAACAATAAGTTCCTTTTGGAATTTTCTGTTTTAATTTCGTTAGCAATCTGGATATATATGAGTATGGGCACCTCCAATGATACCACCGTGACTGTCAGCAATATTCCTATTCAGATTGAACTCTCCGACGACGCCATAGACAACGGACTTCAAATTTTTTCAGGCGGCGACACAACCGCCTCGGTTACGGTGTCCGGCAACAGAACCGTTCTCGGCTCAATCAGTGAATCGGATATCACCGTCACTGCGGCTGCCAGCACCATAGATTTCTCCGGAACCTATACCCTTGATGTATCCGCTACCAAGGCAAATTCCTATAAGGAATTTCAAATCATTTATTCCGTTTCTCCTTCTACCGTTACGGTAGTTGCCGATTATATGCGTGAATCAACCTTTGACATTCAGGATAATGTAGTTTATCAGGTTGCCGACGGATATTACGCCTCTGTTTCATTGGCTTCCAAGACCATAGAGATTTCAGGTCCGCAAACCGAAATTTCCAAGATTTCCAAGGTTGCTGCGGTGGCTGAGGTTGAAAATAAAACCCTGACCGACAGCCTTACCGTTGATGCCGACATCATTCTTTATGACGAAGACGGCGAGGAGCTTTCAACCGACCTGATTACAATGAATTTGACCTCGGTTGAAGCCACGATTTCCGTGCTTCCCGAAAAGGAGGTAACGGTTGAGCCTACGTTTGTCAATATGCCCCAAGGTCTTACCGCCGACGATCTCAATATAACGCTTGAGCCGAGCACAATAGTGCTTGCCGGTCCTCAGTCTGTTCTTGACGAAACGGATTCGGTTTATCTTGAGCAAATTGATTTTTCAACCCTTGACAATGAAAAGCAAACCTTCTCTGCTTTGGGAATTGATATACCCACCGACTGCAAAAATCTCAGCAACACAACCACTGCCGAGGTCACCGTTGATTTAAGCGGCTTTGCAACAAAATCATTTGAGGTTACCGATTTCACTGTTGACGGTTTGTCAAGCGACTACACTTCAAGCGTTACGCAAAACAGCATTACCGTAACGGTTATCGGCCCCGAGGATGAAATTGAAGCTCTGGAAGCAGGCAATATTACAGGTGTTATTGATGCCTCAGATTCCAACGGAACCATCGGCTCTGTTCAGATGCCCGTAAGCTTTACATTTGATAACGCCTCCGGCTGTTGGGCATACGGCTCTTACAAGGCAAACCTGACCATTTCGCAGAAATCCTGAAATTTAAATCTATCGCAGCTTGCAAAGGGGAGCGTTAGCTCCTCAGTGTTTCAGTGGGAGATTACAACT
>JAJQDK010000104.1:14339-28898 GCA_021202245.1 Clostridiales bacterium | reverse complement strand
CGGATGAGGTGTAGGAGCTTTAGCTCCGTGAACATTATTAAAATATACTTTTATAAGGACGGCTGCGCCGTGCGGGTATTCCCTTGCTAATGTAATTTTTATTTGACTTCACGTTTTTTGCAAAGTCGGTCTTTTATTTTGCAATCAACGGTTGTAAAACGCAATAATGTTGTGGTATAATAATAGTATATATATTCTCGTCTGCCGAGGCGGCGAAAATATGCAGGATTTCAACGGAGTGGATATAATGGAAAACAAACGTACCGTTGTTAAGGTGGGCACCTCAACACTGACGTATGAAAACGGAAAAATAAATTACCACAGGATTGAAGCGTTGTGCAAGGTCATCTCCGATTTACAGAACAGCGGCGAGGAAATTATGCTTGTATCATCGGGCGCAATAGGTGTGGGTATGGGCAAAACAGGTCTTGCAAAGCGTCCGAACGAAACAAAAAAGAAGCAGGCTCTTGCCGCAATAGGTCAGTGCGAGCTTATGTTTATGTATGACAAGCTTTTCGGCGAGTACAACCATTCGGTCGCTCAGATTCTTTTGACGCGTTATGCGGTGGAAACCGACCAAAAAAGGCAGAATGTAATCAACACCATAGACGAGCTTTTGTCGATGAACATAATTCCCGTCATCAATGAAAACGACACCGTGGCTATTGATGAGCTTGACGGAAATAATTTCGGCGATAACGATATGCTTTCGGCGATAGTTGCAGGGCTGGTCTGTGCAGACAGGCTGGTTATACTTACGGACATTGACGGGCTTTACGACTCAAACCCTCGGATAAACAAGGACGCAAGGCAAATTCCCGTTGTAAAAAAAATAACCCGAGATATTCTCGATATGGCGGCTGGCTCCGGCTCCAACAGGGGCACCGGCGGAATGGTTACCAAGCTGCAGGCGGCTGATTACGCAACAAAACGAGGGGTTGAGGTTCACGTTATAAACGGTTCAAATCCCAAAAATCTTTATAAAATATTTGACGGCAAAAACGTGGGAACAGTGTTCCTTACTCAGCCGTAACAAACGAAAGGACGATAGATATGACACAGCTTGAAGCAATGGGCGCAAAGGCAAAGGAGGCGTCACGCTTTCTTATGACAGCAGGCTCAAAAAAGGACGAGGCGTTAAGGGCGATTACAAATGCGCTCAGAGAAAACTCGGATGCTGTTATTAAGGCAAACGATATTGACATAGAAAACGGCAGGCAGGCAGGGCTCAGGGAGTCGCTGCTTGACCGTCTTAAGCTCAATAAGGAGCGGATAAACGGTATGGCTGAGGGAGTGGAGCAGGTTGCGGCTCTCCCCGACCCTATCGGAACCGTGCTTGAAGGCAGAACGCTTAAAAACGGCTTAAAGATTGAAAAGGTAAGAGTTCCCATGGGAGTTATCGGCATAATTTTTGAGGCTCGTCCGAATGTTACATCGGATGCCGCTGCCCTTTGCCTCAAGGCAGGAAGCGCGGTAATTTTAAGAGGCGGAAAGGAAGCCATTAACTCAAACAAGGCGATTGCTGAAATTATGAGGGATGCCGTTGAAAGCACCGGACTGCCCCGTGACTGCGTTGCGTTGGTTGAGGACACCTCACGTCAGAGCGCAACGGAGCTTATGCAGCTCTCGGATTATCTTGACGTTCTTATTCCGAGAGGCGGCGCCGGACTTATTAAAAGCGTTGTGGAAAACGCCAAGGTGCCGGTGATTGAAACGGGCGTGGGCAACTGCCACGTTTATGTTGACAAGAGCGCCGACCTCGATATGGCGGCAAGCATTATTTTTAACGCCAAAACCTCACGTCCCTCTGTTTGCAATGCCATAGAAACCGTGCTTGTTCACAAGGATATTGCAGAGCAAGCCCTGCCCAAAATCAAGGCAGAGCTTGACAAAAAGAATGTTGAAATCAGGGGCTGCGGAAGAACAAGAGAAATTCTCGGCGACTGCGTTGTTCCCGCAACGGAAAACGATTATATAATTGAATTTCTCGACTATATACTTGCGGTTAAGGTTGTTGACAGCATTGACGACGCCCTTGCCCACATTGCAAAATACAGCACGGGCCACAGCGAAAGCATAATAACAAGCGACTACGAGTGCGCAAACAAATTCACCGACAGTGTAGATTCTGCGGCTGTTTATGTAAATGCTTCAACACGCTTTACCGACGGCGGTGAGTTCGGACTCGGTGCGGAAATAGGAATTTCCACGCAAAAGCTCCACGCAAGAGGACCTATGGGGCTTAACGAGCTTACAAGCTGCAAGTTTATTATCAAGGGCAACGGACAGATAAGATAAGCTACAGCAGCAGGTACATCAGCGCAATGAGCAGCGTGGGCTCTGCCTTTTCCTCCATCAGCAAAACTATCAGGAGCAAAATCAGGCTTTGCTCTCGGTTCTCAAATATTGCGCCGAGCAAATTATCTCCGCCCGGAGATTGATTTAATGCTCCGGCGGCAGACTCCGTGGCAGGCACGCCGACCTTCGGCGGAGCTTCCTCAGCCTTGGGTCTGCCCTGTGGGGGCGGCTCCTTTCTCGGCTGGCGGCTCCGTGATTCGTTTGAGCTGCCCGGAACTCCACGGTGCATTTGCTGAGCCCTTGTAAAGGCCTCTTCTTCAAGACTCGGCATTTAATCACCCCACATATCAGAACAAGCCGTTATCCCTGAGCAACGGCAGGATTTTAATTATTTTCAGCATTTTTTCGGCTTTGCTTAGCTTTATTTGCTTTTCTTCGGACAAAAACGGGCGCAGCGCGCCGAGCAAACGGGCGGTGTCGTCATCTCTGTTTGCCGACTGCATCAAGGGCGCAAGGCGAGTCATTACCCGGAGCATATCGCCGTTCATAGCGTTGCCCGGCACATTTGACTGCTGTGCGGCGGCCGGCTTAGGCTCAGGCTCCGAATTTGATTGCGGCTGACCCTTTGTCAGACCTAACTGCTCACCGAGGACCTGCACCTGCCTGAGCGCCTCGGGATTGCTCAAAATTTGATTGATTTGCTCCTGAATATCAGCCATTTTCATCTCCGCCGAGCAGCTTTAACAAGGCCTGCGCCTGCGGACTGCTCAAAATCCGCTTTGTCTTTTCGGGGTCGCCGAGAACCGACTCCAGCGCCTGCGCCTGCTTTTCGTCTGTGTTTTTCAGAACATCGTTTAAATTTCCCTGCTTTGCAGCGCTTTCGAGCTGACTTTCATCCACGCCGAGACGCCGTGACAGCTCGCCGAGCAGATTTTTCATATTTTTATTATCAGCCATATTAACACCTCAAGATATGTTATGCCGACAATTTTATTTTAGAACGGAGTTTTTGTATGAGAATTTTAGTTTTATCCGACACTCACGGCGATTTAAACAGCGCAATCCGTGCGGTTGATTCTCAGCCTACTGCGGAAATTATTGTTCACTGCGGCGACGGCGCCGACCAGGCGATGTATTTAAAGGATAATTACAGGGATAAAATGATAGTAGCCGTGCGCGGCAACTGCGATTGGTGTAGTCCCCTGCCTCCCACGGAAACCTTGAATGTGTGCGGCAAAAGGATTTTTGTTACTCACGGTCATCTCTACGGCGTAAAATCGGGGCTTTACAATGTTATGAGCATTGCCGGGGACCGCAAGGCGGATATTCTCCTCTTCGGCCACACCCATATTCCGCTGTGCAAATACGAAGACGGTCTTTATATGCTCAACCCCGGCTCCTGCCACGGTTATATGGCAAGCTACGGCTATATTGACATCACTCCCAAGGGTGAAATCGTGACAAATACCGTTGCTTTAACCTAAAATTAAGGGATGCAAAGCTCCGATTTCTAAATAAATGTAGCTAATTTTTTGATTTTATGGTATATTTAAATTGGTGCAACGTTCTGTCAAGCTCGCTTGAAACAGAGCTTGCGATAGATTGCAGCTTGCAAAGGGAGCGTTAGCTCCTCAGTGTTTCAGCGGGAGATTACAGCTCCCTCTGAAATGATGAATGGCACCCGCCGCCTTAGTGATGGGGACATCTTTGCATAAGTTATTTTAAGAGGTGTTTTTTTGAATTTTACGGACTTTGATTTTGACGAAAACACAAAGCAGACTCTTAATATGCTTGATATAAGGGACAGAGTGCCTCACGCTGTGGTTATTGAAAGCTCCGACGGCGATAAAGTGCTTGAGCTTGCCGAGTTTCTGTCGATGTGGGCGGTATGCAGAGAAGATAACAAGCCCTGCGGCCGCTGTGCGCAATGCCTCAAAGCCGGCAAAAAAGCTCACGCCGACATCAAATACGCTTATCCCGAAAAGAAGTCAAGGACCTACTCTATTGAGCAAATGCGTGATATAGCCAAGGACGCCTTTATCCGTCCCAACGAGGCTGACTCAAAGGTATATATTTTTGAGGATGCTGACAACAGGCTCTCTCCCATCGTTCAAAATTCATTATTAAAGCTGCTTGAAGAGCCGCCGCAAAGTGTGCTTTTCATTTTGCTGTGCGAAAATTCAAAAAAGCTCCTCCCCACCATTCTTTCAAGATGCACCGTTTTTCGTCTTAAGAGCGAGATTGCCTTTGACGAAAAATGCAGGGAAAACGCAGAAGGAATAATTAAAGGGCTGCTCACTTCCCGTGAGTATGAGCTGTTAAAGGCGCTGAACGTGCTTTGCGACAAGGAAAACGCAGAGGAAACGCTTTCGATTGTAAAGCTTATTTTGCGTGACGGGCTTGCAATTCAATACGGCGGCAAGGCGGTTTTTGATGCAGAGCTGGGTAGGGACATCAGTCTGCACCTCACCGCAGGTAGGATAATAGAGCTGTCGGAACTGACAGAAAGCGCCGAAAAGAAAATAATGCAGAATATTAACATAAATCTTCTCACAACCTGGTTGTGCGGAGAATACAGGAGGATTTCATGGCAGAAATAATCGGAGTAAGATTCAAGGAAATGGGCAAGGTTTATTACTTTGACCCGCTTAACAATAAGCTGAACTCAGGCGATATGGTAATTGTTGAAACGGCAAGAGGGCTTGAGTGCGGCGAGGTTATCATACCAAACAAAACAATCAGCGACAGCGAGCTTGCTCATCCGCTTAAGCCGCTCATCAGGATTACCACCGAAAAGGATTTAAACCACCTTGCGGAAAACAAGCTCAAGGAAAAAGAGGCTTACAAAATCTGCGAGCAAAAAATTGCGAAGCACAAGCTTGAAATGAAGCTTGTAAATGTTGAATACACCTTTGACAACAACAAAATTTTGTTTTACTTTACCGCAGACGGCAGAGTTGACTTCCGCGCCCTTGTCAAGGATTTGGCTTCGGTGTTCAGAACAAGAATTGAGCTGCGCCAAATAGGCGTGCGTGACGAAGCAAAGATGATAGGCGGTCTCGGAATTTGCGGAAAGCCGTTTTGCTGCGCAAGCTTTATGGGCGATTTTCAGCCCGTTTCAATTAAAATGGCAAAGGAACAGGGGCTTTCGCTCTCACCGGTTAAAATTTCCGGCACCTGCGGCAGACTTATGTGCTGTTTGAAATATGAGCAGGAGGCATACACCGACCTGCTTCGCAAAACCCCGAAAATCAGGGCTATAGTGAACACTCCCGAGGGCAAGGGCCTTGTGGTGGACAACAACCTCATTGCAAGGACGCTGAAGGTAAAGCTCAACAACACACCCGATGACGCTCCGCCGCAGACCTTCGGAGTTAAGCAGTGCAAGCTGGTAAAGGACGGCTATATCAAGATTGACAAAAAGGAGCTTGAAGAGCTTAAGGGACTTGAATAACCGCCGCTACGGACGTGCTGTAATTTTTGTGTTTCAGCGCTATAGAACGCACCGTTTTAATTTTCTTAAGCTGACGGCACAGCCTTATTTGAAGTCAGTTTGTAAAATATATGAAAATAACTAATAATCTTTTTAAAACGATTGCAATTCAATAAAATTGTGGTACAATTAAATTGAAATCAAACAAGGAGGTGTTCCCCCAATGGCTTACAAGATTACTGATGATTGCATTATGTGTGGTGCTTGCGCTGATGCTTGTCCTTGTTCAGCTATTTCCGAGGGCGACGGCAAGTACGTAATTGATGCTGATACTTGTGCAGACTGCGGCTCTTGCGCTGATGTTTGCCCCGTTGGTGCTCCTCAGGAGGCTTAATTCACAACGACAAACGACATAAATCAATCAAAGACATAATGAATGGCAAGGGTGGTTATATGCTCTTGCCGTTTGTATTTTTTAAATCGGAGCAAAGTCCGATGTAAGCTCGCTTGAGAGGCGGGGACATCGGCGAATAGGTTATCTGAAAAGGAAATATATATATGCAGAATATTCATCTTGAGCCTCTCGGAAACGGCGTAAAGGTTTATGTTTCCGACAGCTATCATTTTTCAACCGACACCATATTGCTTGCGGATTTTTCAAAGCCGCGCGGAAGCAAAAAATGTGTGGACCTGGGAACCGGCTGCGGAACCATTCCGCTCCTGTGGTGCAGACAAAATAAAAGCCTTGACATCACGGCTGTTGAAATTCAGCCTGACGCCTGCACGCTTGCGCAAAAAAGCGTGGATTACAACGGTCTGAACGATAATATCAAAATTCTGAACTCGGACCTAAAGGCGCTCAGGGGCAGGCTTAAGTTCGGGTATTTTGACACGGTAGTCTGCAATCCGCCGTATAAAATCGGCGGAGGCGGAATTACAAATCCGGACAGCGCAAAGCAAATTGCCCGCCACGAAACGGAATGTACGCTTGACGACATATGCGAAAGCGCTTCAAGACTGCTGCAATTCGGCGGAAGGTTTTTTATTTGCCAGCGTCCCGAACGCCTGGCGGATGTTACGGAATCAATGAAGAAATACGACCTTGAGCCGAAAACACTGAGGCTTGTGCAGCAGAGAATATCCAAAGCCCCAAAGCTGTTTTTGCTTGAGGGCAGACGGGGCGGAAGGCGCGGCTTTTTGAACATTATGCCTACGCTGCTTATAGAGGACGAAAGCGGGCAATTCTCCCGTGAAATGACAGAAATATACGGCAGTTACAAGACAGGCTGTGATTTAAATCGGAGCCCGGCGAGTATAACTCCCGAACGAAAGGATAAGATATGAGCGGAATTTTATATGTTACGGGAACACCGATAGGCAATTTATCCGACCTATCGCCCCGTGCGGTGCAAACGCTTGAAAGCGTTGATTTTATTGCCGCAGAGGACACAAGAGTCACCCTGAAGCTGTTAAACCACTTCGGCATAAAAAAGCCTATGGTGAGCTATTTTGAGCATAATAAACGTGAGCGCGGTGAAATAATTTGCAGCAGAATCGAGCAGGGCGAAAGCTGCGCCGTCGTTACCGACGCAGGGATGCCCTGCATCTCAGACCCCGGCGAGGATTTGATTAAGCTCTGCGAGGAAAGAGGCATTAAAACCGTGGTAATTCCCGGACCGAGCGCCGTAATATCTGCGCTTGCGGTGTCGGGGCTTGATACGGGCAGATTTACCTTTGAAGGCTTTTTAAGCGTAAACAAAAAAAGCAGAAGCGAGCATTTGCAGAGCTTGAAAAACGAGCACAGAACTATGATTTTTTATGAAGCTCCGCACAAGCTACCCTCTACCCTGCGCGACCTGTACGCTGCCTTCGGAGATCGAAAGCTGTCAATCGTCAGAGAGCTTACCAAAATTCACGAGGAGGTTATTCGCACCACTGCAAAATATGCCGCCGAGAACCTTTCGGACGGCAGCCTTAAGGGAGAAATTGTCCTTGTGCTTGAGGGTGCGCCCGAACGTGAGGAGGAACAGCTCACCCTTGAATATGCGGTTGAAACAGCCAAAAAGCTGATAGAAAACAGCGAAAAGCCGACCGAGGCGGCAAAGCAGGCCGCCGCAATAACGGGATTTAAGAAAAACGAAATCTACAGGGAGCTGTTATGATGACCTACGAAAACGCACTGAAAAAAATACGCTCTCTTTTGTCGTTCGGCTCCCGACCGGGACTTGACAGAATGCTCGCTTTGCTTGACAGAATGGGCAATCCGCAGGACAGGCTCAAGTATATTCACGTTGCGGGCACAAACGGCAAGGGCTCGGTATGCGCTCTGCTTTCATCGGCGCTTGTTTCGGCAGGCTACAAGACCGGACTGTTTATCTCTCCGTATATAACCGATTTTTGCGAGCGTATTCAGATTAACAATACTCCCGTAGGCAGAGAAGCAATAGCCGAGGCTGTTGAAAATACATTTCCGCTGATTGAAAGGCTGCAGAATGAGGGTATAATAATAACGGAATTTGAATATGTCAATGCGCTTGAATTTTATATTCACGCAAACGCCGAATGTGATATTGTCGTGCTTGAAACGGGTATGGGCGGCATGCTCGACTGTACAAACGTAATAAAAAGCCCTCTCTGCTCGGTAATTACAACCATCGGCATTGACCACACCGCCGTTCTCGGCAGCACCTTAGCGGAAATTGCAGAGCAAAAATGCGGCATCATCAAGGAACATTCATATGCCGTCACCTCAAAGCAGGAGTTTGAAGCAATGCAGGTTATCGAAAGCACCGCGCGCAAATTAAAAATACCTCTTGCCAAAAGCGAGGGCGTGCAAATCGACATTAAAAGCGAGAGTCTTGACGGAAGCGTGTTTGACTTTAACGGAACGGAAATCCTGCTCCCGCTTGCAGGAGAGCATCAGATTGAAAACGCCGAAACCGCCCTTGCCGCAATAGAAATCTTGCGGCTTAACGGACTTATTGATATCTCCGATATGCAAATTCAGGACGGCTTTGCCAAAGCCAAAAATCCGGCGCGGCTTGAAACTCTCTGCAAGGACCCGATTGTAATTCTTGACGGCGCTCACAACCCCAACGGTACTGCGGCGCTTAAAAGAGCGATTGACCGCTTTTTGCCGAACAAGGATATAATCTGCATTATGGGTATGCTTGCCGATAAGGACAGCGAAAGCTCGCTGAAGCTCCTTGAAAACACCTTCAGCCGGGTATTCACAGTTCCGATTGACAACCCGAGGGCGCTTGCCTCCGAGGAGCTTATGCAGAAATGTCGAAAGCACTTTGATAATGTCACTGCGTTTGACAGCGATAAAGCCGCCTTTGACGCAGCGCTCGAAGCCGCAAAGCGCACAGGCTGCGCCGTGGTCATCTGCGGTTCGCTCTATCTTGCCGGAAGTATCCGCCCGTATGTGCTGAGCCGCTGCTGACTAAATCAAGCCTTACCTTTAACTCCACACTGACCGCCGCTGCGAACATTTGGATGGGGCATCCTGCCCCAAGTTATGCGTTGACAAAAAACCTCAGGTTGTGATATAATACGATTGTTTGTAAATGGTAAAAATAATGTAAAAATTTTGTTTTCCGGATTTGGTATTTTATTCAAGATTTTTTAAAAATGTTAAAGGAGTTTTAACTATGAATACAGCGGTTATTTTCGCAGGCGGTTCCGGCACCCGTATGAATTCAAAGGACAAGCCCAAGCAGTTTTTGCTGATACACGGCAAGCCTATTATAGTTCACACCATTGAGGTGTTTCAAAATCATCCCGATATAGACGCAGTTGTAGTTGTCTGCATTGAGGGCTGGATAGATTATATGGAAGAGCTTAAGTTCAGATACAGGCTCGATAAAATTAAAAAAATCGTTCCCGGCGGCGCTACCGGTCAGCTTTCAATATATAACGGTTTGGAAGCGGCAGAGGAAATCAGCGAGGGCGACGACGATATTGTTTTGATTCACGACGGTGTGCGCCCGCTTATAACTCCCGAAGAACTGACGCTTAACATTGAATCGGTAAAAAAGCACGGCTCGGCAATAACCTGTGTTAAAACCAAAGAAACGTTTGTTCTTGTTGATGATGATAACAAGGTGGTAAAGGTTCCCGACCGTGCCCATTCTTATGTTGCAAAGGCTCCGCAGAGCTTCCGTCTTAATGATATTTTAGCAGCTCAGTGCAAGGCAATATCCGACGGCTACACGAATATGATTGATTCCTGCACGCTTATGAATCAATACGGATATGAAACCTATTGCATCATCGGTAATTACGAAAATATGAAGATAACCACACCTGATGATTTTTACACCTTCCGTGCCCTTTATGACGCACGGGAAAACCAACAACTGGATTTTTGATTTAAACGTAAGCTAATCTTCTCACTGCAGGCAAACCCCTTGGTGAGAGGACGCTTATTTTAACATAAGCCGCAAAAGTGCCCGCCCTTGTAAACGGCGGGAACCTTTTTGCAGAGTTTCGGAAGGGGAAAATAATCCGCCTTGCGAAACCCTGAGGAGCTTTTGCTCCTGCGGCGGCTGCAATCGCCGCAGAGCGTGATTAGGCAAGTCCGCTCAGCTCCGATTTGAATTTAGGGAGGAAATTTTATGGGTAATGTTTCTAATACGGAAAATGTCGAAGATCTTATTTTGATGGAAAATCTTACTGACAGTCATCTTATAGACACAACAGTGGTTGCTGTTGAATGGGAAAGAGTTACCGTGTTTTTGGACGTAAAGGTTGAATTTTCCAAGGAAGCCGATACAACCGAGCCGCTGATATTTTATGCTGTGAACGGAGCGTACAAGGCGAGAGCTGTGTTCCGACAGGAAGAAATAAACGGCAATATTTACAGACTGTCGCTTAACGTAACCAACCCCGGTAATGCACGCTGTGTGCCGACGGGCAATTATTCTCTTGTTGCCTGTCAGGGCAATCAAATTCTTTCTGTAGCCGAAACAGATGTTAATCTTGCTTTAAAGCTTCAGGAATGCTCCCGAAATTTTCTCTACAGCGGAAAAGCCAGAAGAAGGACGTATGCCGTAACATTTTTGATTAAAGAATGGAAGGAAACATTGCCCTTTGTTATGCATATTCTTCATGCGAGAAATGTCGGAATGGGCAACATCTATGCTGCCCCGAAGAAAAAGGCAGGCTTTATTGCTAAGTGCAAAAAGGCATTTAAAAGAGATAAAAGAAAATATGCTTTCAAATTTCTCCAAAAAATGTATAATCATTACAGAAAAAAATATAAGCATAACAAGAACACCGTTCTTTTTTTGTATGAAGGAAATTACAATATGTCCTCCAACCTCAAGGCGGTTGAAAAGCGTATGAGAGAACGCGGTCTTGACAAAGAATTTACGGTTTTGCAATGTTCCTGGTTTCCCGATATGCCCTCTGTTTACACTCTTAAGGAGAGAATATATAATCAGGTTGTTCTTATGAAAAACCTTGCAAAGGCAAATATTGTTTTTGTAGACAACTATGTTCCGGCATTTACACGAATCAAGCTTGATTTGGATAATACAACCATTGTCAACCTTTGGCACGCAGGCATAGGCTTTAAGGCGGTAGGCTACAGCCGCTGGGGACACATTGCTGCCTCGGCGCCGTTCCTCGGACACCGCATTTACACCTATGGAATTTGCGGCTCCAAACGTGTTTCTTCCGTATTTGCGGAGGCATGGGGAATCAACAGCGAACGGGTTTTGCCCACAGGTATGCCGAGAATGGATAAATACTTGGATAAATCACGCCGTGTGAAAAAGACCGAGGAGCTGTATGAGGAATTTCCTATATGCAAAGGCAAAAAGGTTATTCTGTTTGCCCCCACCTTCAGAGGCAGCAATCATCCCGACGCCTACTATCCCTATGATATTATAGATTTTGACAAGCTTTATGATTTATGCGGCGACGAATATGTGGTGCTGTTCAAAATGCATCCCTGGATCAGCGAGCCCGTGCCGATTGAAAGCTACAGCGATAAATTTCTTGATTTGACAAGCTATACCGATATAAATAATTTATTTTATATAACCGATTTGCTTATCACCGACTACTCGTCTTGTATTTATGAATTTTCTCTTATGCATAAGCCTATGCTCTTTTTTGCATTTGATGAAATGCAGTATTCAATCTCAAGAGGATTTCATCATGATTACCGCACTGCCGCTCCGGGAAAGGTTTGCAATACGTTTGAAGAGGTTTTAGCAGCAATAAAAAATAAAGACTTTGAAACTGAAAAGGTTGAGCAATACGTTCAGCGAAATTTTGACGTCATAGACAGCAATTCTTCGGACCGTGTAATAGATTGGTTCCTGCTCGGCAAAATGCCGCAGAAGTATATTGATGAAATAAATGCCCGTGACGAGGAAATGCGCCTTTTGTATGAGCAGCTTGATTTTATTTCGCTTAAGCCCATTGTAATTACCGATGACAAAATGGAAGATGACGGAACAGAAAATACAGAAACCGAATCCGATGCCGAAACAGAGGCGGATTCCGAAAACGACACGGAAACAGAATCCGAATCAGAATCTGATTCAGACACTGATACAGATTCCGAATCGGAAAGCGATGAAAGCACCAAGAACGGTAACAGGAGGAAAAAATAAAAGAATGGACACTATTCTGCAGCAAGATACAGAAAAAATTATTTCAGCCGATTTTATTGATTGGGACAGATTTAAGGGCAAAACTCTGCTGATTACCGGAGCAACCGGGCTGATAGGCTATACGGTTGTCAATGCTCTGCTTTGCGCAAACAAAACAAAGAATTTGAATCTGACCGTTTTGGCGTTAGTGCGCAGCAAAAGCCGTGCCGAGGAGCGTTTTGCCGAATACGCCGGTGACGAAAGCCTGCGGTTTATCGTCGGCTCTGTTGAAGAGCTTCCGGAAATTATCGGTTCGGTTGATTTTATAATTCACGGCGCAAGTCAGACCGCCAGCAAAATGATGGTTGAGCAGCCGGTTGAAACCATTCTTACCGCAGTATTGGGCACAAAAAATCTGCTCAATTTGGCTAAAGATAAAAATGTTGAGGGTATGGTTTTTCTTTCAACAATGGAAACATACGGTTATCCCGAAAAAGGTCACAAGGTAAGCGAGGACGACGCGGGCGCACTGTCCACGATGAATGTACGCAACAGCTACCCGATAAGCAAGCAGCAGTGTGAAGCCCTGTGCTGTGCATACGCTTCCGAATATGACGTTCCGGTTATGATAGCACGCCTTACACAGACCTTCGGGCCCGGAGTAAATTATAACGATGCGAGGATATTTGCTTATTTCGGCAGATGTGTTATTGATAAAAAGGACATTGTTCTGAAAGCAAAGGGCGAAACCGAGCGATGCTATCTTTACACCGCCGATGCGGCAGCTGCAATTTTAACCGTTTTGCTTCGCGGAAAAAGCGGTGAAGCTTACAATATGGCGGATGAAAGCACCTATTGCTCAATAGCTGAAATGGCTCAAACGGTTGCCGAAAGTGGCGGCATTGATGTGCGTTTTGAGCTTGCGGATGTTTCGGCAAGCGGTTATGCGAATACTTTGTATATGGATTTAGACACCTCAAAGCTCAGAGGCTTGGGCTGGAGCGCAATGGGCAGCGGAATTTTGCCGTTATACGAAAGAATGATTCGTTATATGAAAAGTGAATGCTAAAGCATTTTGAGGGAGATGAATAAGACTTGAGTAGAAGTAAAAGGAACGGAACAATTGAAATATTAAGGTTTGTCTTTTGTATTTGCGTTTTGATGGTTCATGTTCAAAACTATGTTTTTAAAGAGCCCTCATTCAAAGACGGAATACATCTTGCTATATTTCCTCACGGCTCCATGGGCGTTGAGTTTTTCTTTATAGTAACAGGCTGGCTAATGGCAAAAAGCATATGCTCACGAAAAAATTCAGGCAATGAAAAATCTCTTTCATCCGAAACAATTTCATTTGTAAAGAAAAAAATATCTCGGCATTTTGCCTTACAGTATTATTGCAACAATGTTTGAGTTCATTGTTAATTGTTTTGTAAAAGACTGGGGAATAACGGAGATAATTAAAAGATTTGTCGAAGCAATACCTAATTTCTTTTTAATTCAAATGTCAGGGCTTACCCTGTACAATATCAACAGTCCTACATGGTATCTATCTGTGATGATGATATCCTGCTGTATATTATTTCCTCTTGCCTACAAATATTATGATAATTTTGTTAAACTGGTATTACCTGTTGCGGGCTTGATAATATTAGGTATTGTTTATGTAAATTTCGGAGAATCTCTCTCGGGCGTCAGAAAATGGACCGGGGTTGCTTACAAGGGCGCTTTGCGCGGCTTTGTTGAAATCGGATTCGGTATGGTTTCATACGAAGTCAGCAAATATCTTCAAAAATTAAAAATAACGAAAAAGCAGAAATATTCACTTAGATTCGTTGAATTTTTTTGCTATGCAAGCACGTTTACATATATTATGTTCACTTTTAAAAAGTCCTACGAAATATTGGTTTTAGGAGCAATTTGGCTGGGTGTGACAATCACTTTCAGCGGAGTAACTAAGGTTGAAGCGTTGGATAACAGCTTCAGTGAATTTTTGGGAAAGGCTTCCTTGCCAATCTATCTGTGTCATTTTACCGCTATAATACTTATCAACTACTTCAGCGATTATTTTAACAGCTATACTAAAGTAATTATGGTTGTAGCGGTGGCATTTACACTTGCAATATTTTGCAAGCTTTTGGGAAATAAATTTTCAAAGCTTTTAAATAAAAAAATTAATTCTTTTTAGGTTGCGAAAAGGCATTTGAATAATTTGCAGCGCTT
>JAJQDK010000104.1:0-14329 GCA_021202245.1 Clostridiales bacterium | reverse complement strand
GCTTTAGGTAAAACATAATCTTTCGGACAAATACCGATTTGCAAGAGCTTAGGATTATCTCGGCGCGCAAGAGCACCGTGCATTTTTACAAATTAAAATCAATAAAAAATTTTAAAACAACAGAATAAAACAAAATTTTTGCTCCATACTATTTATGATAGGTATGGAGCATATTTTTGCGACGAAAAATTTAACACTTTAATACTCCTGCCGGCTGCCGGCAGGAATTGCGGACGGAAAGGCACGGAAAATAAAATGCTGAAAACTGAATTTAAAAACAATATTCTCACGGCGTACATAGACGGCGAGATTGACCACGACTCCGCCGCCAAAATCAGGACAAGGATTGACGGCTGTACTCAGTCGCTCAAGCCCAAGCTGCTTTGTCTTGACTTTTCGGGAGTTACCTTTACGGACTCATCGGGAGTGGGGCTTGTTATGGGGCGCTACAGACAAATGAAGCTGCTCGGAGGCGCTCTGCGTGTTGTAAACATTCCCGAAAATATCTACAGAATCTTTGCAATGTCGGGACTTGAGAGCTTGGGGGTGTTGAGATGAATGTTATAAACGAAATGAGCGTAAGCTTTCTGTCAAAAAGCTGTAACGAGGCATTTGCACGCAGCGTTGCGGCTGCCTTTGTTATGAACCTTGACCCCACGATAAACGAGCTGAGCGACATCAAAACAGCGGTATCCGAGGCTGTTACAAACTGCATTGTTCACGGCTACAGACGAACGAGTGGAATGATTTACATAAAGGGTAAAATCACAGATGATAACAAGGTGATTTTAAAAATTCGTGACAAGGGCTGCGGAATTGAGGATATAAAAAAGGCAATGGAGCCGCTGTTCACCACAGCGCCCGAGGAGGAGCGCGCCGGCTTGGGATTTGCCGTTATGCAGAGCTTCTGCGACAGAGTAAAGGTAAAATCCACCGTGGGCAAGGGCACGATAATCACGCTGGAAAAGACTTTTTCATCAGGCAATGACAGATAAAAACACTGCCGCCGAAAGCAATATGGGGCTTGTTCACGCCTGCTGCAAGCGCTTTACGGGCAGGGGAATCGAATATGAGGAGCTGTTCTCGGCAGGCTGTTTGGGACTTGCTAAGGCGATAAATAACTTTGACGAATCACGACAGCTTCAATTTTCTACCTATGCCTTTCCCGTGATTATGGGAGAAATTAAAAGGCTGTTCCGTGACGGCGGTGCGGTAAAGGTAAGCAGAGCATTAAAGGAGCTTGCCGTAAAGGTCTGCAAGCTCAACAATGAAAGCAGACTGAAGCACGGCTGTGATTTGACAATTTCCCAGCTTGCAGAAGAGCTTGAGGTGTCGGAGGAAAAAATAACGGACGCTCTCAACTGCGTTAAATATCCCCTCTCCCTCACCGCAGAATATGACGACGAGGGCAACCCGCAGCTTGACATTCCCGTTGACGATATTCAGGAGGAAATTTCAGAAAGGCTGAGTGTGAGAGAGGCTGTGGGCAGACTTGAAGAGAGCGACCGAAAAATTATTGATTTGCGGTATTACCAAAACAAAACTCAGGTGCAGACAGCCGAAATTCTCGATATGACTCAGGTTCAGGTCAGCCGACGGGAAAGAAAAATCCTCACGGAAATGCGAAAGGTCCTTTGAACACGCAAAACGGCGGAGCTTAGGTCAACAAATCCTAAACTCCGCCTTAATATTTTACATATACGGCGCTTGCCGATGGGACACACGAAATCTTTGGCAGGCAAAAATCGTTATTTTTTTGTTGCTTTGGCAGATGCCGGAAGAGCATATTTTTTCTTATACTCCTTGTAGTCGGCATTGTACTGGATATCATCCGAATTTTTCAGCTCATGCAGATACTCGTGCGCATCGTAGCCGTTGCGGTTAATTTCAATAACGCCGATTGCGATGTTGGAGCAGTGGTCGGACACACGCTCTATATCCGTGAGCAAATCGGAAAATACAAAGCCCATTTCTATGGTACATTCTCCGCTTGTCAGCCGTCTTACGTGAGCTTCCTTAAGCTTGTCCCTGAGCCTGTCTATTACCTGCTCAAGCGGTTCAACCTTAGCTGCCCTTTTGAGATCGTTATTTATAAAGGCTAAGGTTGCGTTGTTGAGGATTTCTCGCAAAGCGCTCATTATAACTTCAATTCCGCTGCGAGCTTCATCGGAAAATTTAATCTTTTTCTCGTCAATTTCTTTTGCAACATTCAAAATATTTATTGCGTGGTCGCTTATTCTTTCAAAATCTCCGATTGTGTGGAGCATAAGCTGAATTTTCTTGCTGTCATCATCCGAAGGATTTTTGGCGCTCAGCTTTACAAGGTATGTGGAGATTACGTCCTCATACAAATCAATTTGCTCCTCGTTTTCCGAGATGGCTCTTGCCGCGTGCTCGTCGTAATGCTCAACCAGCTCAAGCGCTCCGAGCAGGGTGCCCTCGGAAAGCCGAGCCATTTTTGTGCTGACCTGCATTGCGCGGTCGGTAGCCACAGACGGAGTGCCGAGAAAACGCTCGTCCAAAAACGGAGCGTCTCTGTCCTCTTCGGAGTCACGAATAGTAAAACAGGCAAGCCTTTCAAGCTGTCTGTTAAACGGCAAAAGCAGAGCGGTTACCGCAATATTGAATATTGAATGTATAATTGCTATGTCTGCCTGATTGACAACATTGTCCAGGAAGCCGTAATTTATAAACAGGTTTGAGCCGTAGAACAGCAGACAAACCACAAGAGTGCCTATGATATTGAAGTACAGGTGTACAAAAGCCGCGCGCTTGGCGTTCTTTTTGGCGCCGATACAGGAAATCAGGGCGGTTACACAGGTGCCGATATTCTGACCCATTACAATGGGAATTGCCATAGAATAGGTAATTCCGCCCGTAGAGGAAAGCGCCTGCAAAATGCCGACAGAGGCGCTGGAGCTTTGCAGAATTGCGGTAAGCACCATGCCCGCAAGTATTCCGAAAACAGGGTTTTCAAAGGTGGTGAGTATGCTTGTAAAGGTTTCATTTTCGGCAAGGCCGCTCACGGAATCGCTCATCTGCTCCATGCCGAACATCAAAATAGCAAATCCGACCAAAATTGCGCCGGTATTCTTCTTTTTGTCCGTACGACCGGCCATAAGAAGAATTATGCCCACAAAGGCAAAAACCGCCGAGAACGACGATGGCTGCAGCAGCTGCATAAACACGCTGTCGCCCTCTATGCCCGTTAGGCTGAGTATCCAAGCGGTGATGGTGGTGCCGACATTGGCGCCCATAATTACGCCGATAGCCTGACGCAATTTCATAATTCCCGAGTTTACAAAGCCCACTACCATAACGGTGGTGGCGGAGGACGACTGTATTACCGCAGTAACGGCAACTCCCAGCAAAAAAGCCTTGAAGGTGTTGTTTGTGAGCTTTTCAAGCATTCTTTCAAGCTTGCCGCCCGACAGCTTTTCAAGACCGTCGCCCATTGTATTCATACCGTAAAGAAAAAGCGCAAGGCCGCAAATCAGCCTTAGTATCGAGAATAAATCCATAATCTATACTCTCCTTCGCAACTACCATAATATATAAGCTACGTAAGCACTTTGTAAATTAAATGTAAAATTTGTGTAAAGTTTCAACTCCTTGTAAAATATCATCAATAAAGCTTTACATTGTTTTAAAATAGTGTAAGGTTTGGCATTGCAAAATACAAACAGGCTTTAGGCGTTTGCCCAAAGCCTTTGTGATAAGTATTTATTCTTGCAGTAAGATATTTAAAAGGTTACTGTAAATGTTGTTCCGTTTTCACTGCTTTCGAGGGTGATTTCACCGCCGTGCTGCTCGGCTATATGCTTTATGATTGCAAGGCCGAGTCCCGTGCCGCCCGTTTCCTTGGAACGGCTCTTGTCAACACGGTAGAACCTCTCGAAAATTCTGCTTCTGTGCTTTTCGGGGATGCCTATTCCCGTATCGGCAACCTTAATCTGAGGCGCTCCGCCGCATTCTCCGACGCTGATTTTCACTCTGCCACCGGGGCGGTTATAGCGAATGGCGTTATCGCAGAGGTTGTATATAAGCTCATAAATCCTGCTACGGCTGCCGTTGATGACCGCCGAGGCTGCCTCAACGGTAATTTTTACATCGTGCTTTTCGGCGTTTGAACGTAAATCCTCCGCCACCTCATAAGCCACGCCCGAAAGGTCAACGGGTGAAAAGTCCTCGTTTGAAGAGCTTTCGTCAAGCTGGGACAGCTCCATTATATCGCCGATGAGCGCAAGCAGTCTGCCCGACTCCTTGTGAATTTTGTTAGCAAAGCCCTGAACGTCATCGGGCTTGGCAAGTCCGCTTGCTATTATCTCGGCATAGCCCGATATCGAGGTCAGCGGTGTTTTTAGCTCATGAGTTACGTTTGCCGTAAATTCTCGGCGCATTTTTTCCGCCTTTTTCTTGGCGGATACATCTATCACAAGGCAGATTACGCCGTTTTGCCTTTCGTTTGAATACACGGGACTGGTCATAATCTGAAGCACTCTGCCGTTAATGGTGGCCTCTCCGTTTTTGCCAGTGCCCTCAAGCGCACTGTCTACGCAGTCAACAACAACCTCGTTGCGTGAATAGGCAATCAGGCTTTTGCCCGTAATTTGCTCCTCGCTTGCTCCGATGAGCTTTGAGGCGGAGTGATTGCTCATCAGCACGTTTTTATCCATATCAATTAAAATGAAGCCCTCGGACATATTCTGAATAAGAGTTGAAATTTTGTCCTTTTCAAGCTGCAGCTTTTGAATTTGCTTTTTGATTTCCTTTTGCTGGCTGCTGATGGTTTCTGCAAGCGGCACAAGCTCCTCATAGGGCGTGTTGTCAAGATTTTCGGACATATTTTTAATGGGCGTAATAATCACCCGAGTTGAACGCTTTGAAAGGGCGATGCAAAATATGAACACCGCAAGCATAATTAAAATTATTGCCGGAAAAATTCTGATAAACAGCTCCACTACACTGCTGACCGTCTTTGCCACACGCAGAACATTGCCGTCGTCGGTTTTGACGGCATAGTAGTAGGTAACGCTGTTTAAAGTGGAGGACATACGCCGGCTGGAGCTGCTGCCGTTTTTCAGCGCCTCCTTAAATTCGGGGCGGTCGCTGTGGTTTTCCATTGAGTCAGCATCCTCTCCGCCGGCGCTTTCAAACAAAACGCTTCCGTCTGAAGCAACCAGAGTAATCCTCATATCCTCGTCATCATAATCGTATAATTCAAATGCCGCTTCGCCCGAATTATACATCTGCGCCACAGTGTCGGTATATACTTTCAAGTCATCCTCCTCCTGACTTGAAAATACAAACCAAAAAACGACCGTTGACAAAACGGCCGTAAGTAAAATTGATACCATTGTAAGAACCGAGAACCGCCTGAAAAGTATTTTACTTAGCTTCATTGATTATTCCCCCGCTTTATATCCCACATTGCGTACTGTTTTGATAAGATTTCCGCAATTTCCGAGCTTTTGGCGCAGGGTGGTAATGTGCATATCTACAGTGCGGCTCTCGCCCTCAAAATCATAGCCCCATACGTTGAGGATGATATTTTCACGGGTGAGTGCCATTCCCTTGTTTTTAAGAAGATATTTTAACAGCTCATACTCCTTATATGTAAGGTTGCACTGCTCACCGTCGCTTGTAACAATGTGCTTTGAGTCGTCAAATACTATTCCGCCCAAGGAAATGGTCTCCTGCTTATTGTCAAAGGAACAGCGGCGCAGAATGGCGCGTACTCTTGAGATAAGCTCCAGCACCGAAAACGGCTTTGTGATGTAATCGTCGGCGCCCATATCAAGGCCCTTGACCTTATCCATTTCACTGCCCTTTGCCGTTACAAGGATAACAGGCACCGATTTGGTGGAAGCGTCCTTGCGAAGCTTATCAAGCACCGACAAGCCGTCATAATCAGGAAGCATAACGTCAAGAATTATCAAATGGGGCACCTGCGTCAGGCACGCCTTAAAAAAGCTTTTGCTCTCGGCAAAGCTCTGCACGTCATATCCGCTGTTTTTGAGCGCATAGGATTCAAGCTCCCTTATGTCGGTATCATCTTCAACAATATATATTAACATTTTCTTTTCTCCCGCCGATAAAATAAGTATGATAAATAAGCTGTCTTTATATATTTTACCACACTTATTCAAAAATTAAAATACCCTTTATTCAAATTCCGTGCTGCCGGTGATTGAAAAAGCAACCCATTCCGCAATATTTACAGCGTGATCGCCTATTCTCTCAAAATATTTTGCCACCATTACCACGTCTATTGCCTGAGTGCCGAGGTCTTTGTCGCCGTGGATAATCTCAACGGTTTCGTCCTTGACTCTGTTGAACAAATCGTCGATTACATCGTCCGTATCGTGTACCCTTTTGGCAAGCTCGGTGTCCTTGCTGACAAAGGCGTCTATTGCAAGGGTTACCATTTCGGAGGCCTTTTCAGCCATTTCGGGAATGTGCGTCATACTGTAAATGTTATCCTTGCCGAGCATATATACAGACATTTCGGCAATATCTATGGCGTGGTCGCCTATTCTTTCAAGGTCGGTAATCATCTTCAAAGCGGAAGAGATGCTTCTGAGGTCGCTTGCTACCGGGGATTGGTGAAGCAATAGCTTTATGCAGTGGTTCTGTATTGTTTTTTCCGCCGAGTTAATACGCTCCTCGTATTCAACAGCCTTGTCTATTCCGTTCTCGCCGCCCTTGAGCAATATGCCTACGGTGTTTTTTATAGCCTGCTCTACAAGGCTGCCCATTTCTATAAGCTGATTGTTAAGCTCTCTGAGCTCTTTATCAAAATATTCTCTCATTAGCCAAACCTTCCCGTGATATATTCTTCGGTACGCTTATCCTTAGGCGAAGAGAATACAGAGTCCGTGTCGCCGTATTCCACCATCTCACCCAAGAGGAAAAATGCGGTGTTGTCCGCAATACGCAGAGCCTGCTGCATATTGTGGGTTACCATTATTATTGTGTACTCATTTTTGAGCTTTAAGCAAAGCTCCTCAATTTTTCCCGTTGAAATCGGGTCGAGCGCCGACGTTGCCTCGTCCATAAGCAAAACCTCTGGCTTTACCGCAAGAGCGCGGGCAATGCAAAGTCTTTGCTGCTGACCGCCCGAAAGTCCGAGCGCGCTCTTTTTGAGTCTGTCCTTAAGCTCATCCCAGATTGCCGCCGCACGCAGCGACTCCTCAACAATTTCATCAAGCTTGCGTTTGCTTTTCACTCCGTGAGTGCGGGGTCCGAAGGCTATGTTGTCGTACACGCTCATAGGAAACGGATTGGCTTTTTGAAACACCATTCCCACACGCTTGCGCAGGATATTTATATCCATATCGCCGTAAATATCCTCGCCGTCAAGCCTTATGTCGCCCGTAATTTTGCAGCCCTCCACAAGGTCGTTCATACGGTTCAGCGATTTAAGCAACGTGGATTTTCCGCAGCCCGACGGTCCGATAAAGGCTGTAATTTTGTTTTCCTGCATATGCAAATTTATATTTTTGAGAGCCTGAAAGTTCCCGTAATATAAATCCATATTTTCTATACTGAATTTATCCATATCTCACTCATTTATCCTTTCCGGTTCCGAGCTTCTTAGCGATGAACGCCGACAAAGTGTTTATTCCGAATACCAGCACAAGCAGCACAACCGCAGTTCCCCAAGCTTGATCGGTATACAGTCCCTCGTTTGCAAGAACATACATATGAATTGCAAGTGTACGGCCCGAGCTCATAACGCTTGACGCTGTTCCCGTAGCGGTGCCCGAGGTGTAAATAAGCGCTGCCGTTTCTCCGACTATACGTCCCACCGCAAGTATTACGCCTGCAAGTATTCCCGGCATTGCGCTCGGAAGTATTATTCTGAATATAGTGCGCAGCTTGCCTGCTCCGAGGCCGTAGCTGCCCTCACGGTACGAGTCCGGCACCGTCAAAAGAGCCTCCTCTGTTGTACGCATAATAGTGGGCAAAATCATAATGGCCAGCGTAAAGGCTCCGGAAAGAATAGACGTGCCCCAGTGCAAAGCCGTTACAAAGAACATCATACCGAAAAGTCCGTAAACAATAGACGGTATGCCCGAAAGCGTTTCAGCCATTGTGCGGATAACCTTTACGAGCCTGTTGCCCTTTTTGGCGTATTCAACAAGGTAAATTGCCGCTCCTATTCCGAAAGGCACGGCTATAATCAGCGTGAGCACCGTGATAACAAGGGTGTTGATTATTGCCGGCATACAGGATACGTTTTCACTGTTGTATTCCCACGCAAACAAATCCGGGGTAAGATTGGGCACGCCCTTGATAAGTATAAATACTATCAAAAACACAAGCACTGCTGCCGAAAGAAAAGCCGCAAGCCCGACAATTATCAAGAGCAAAAGCGAAAGCGGCTTTCTTTTGTAGGAAATCATACGCTGCCTGAAAGTAACTTTGTTAATCGCCTTGATATTTTTTACATCTATTGCAGCGTTGTTATCATCCATTTTTCTCACCTCTACTCTTTATTGCCTGCATTGAAAGTGTAATGAGCAGAATGAACACGAAGAGTACAACTCCCGTAGCAATAAGCGCCTCACGGTGCAAGCCCGTTGAGTAGCCCATTTCAAGCACTATGTTTGCGGTGAGCGTTCTGACGCCGTCGGTGAGCGAGCTTGGAATCTGAACCTGGTTGCCTGCTATAAGCACAACCGCCATGGTTTCGCCTATTGCTCTGCCTATTCCGAGTACAACTCCCGCAAGCACGCCCGACTTGGCGGCGGGGAGAATCGTCTTAAAAATGCTTCTTTCCTTTGTTGCTCCGAGCGCAAGCGCACCCTCGTAGTAGCTTTCGGGAACCGCACGCAGAGCGGATTCGGAAACGCCTATTATAGTGGGCAATATCATTATTCCGAGTACGATTGAAGCGGAAAGCAGACTGGAGCCGTTGCCGCCGAAGTTGTTGCGTACAAGAGGAACAATAACCATAAGCCCGAAAAAGCCGTATACTATTGACGGAATTCCCGCAAGCAGCTCTGTCGCAGGCTTTAATATTTTATAGAGAGGCGCCGGACAAAACCTTGCAAGAAAAATCGACGTCAATATTCCTATCGGAACGCCTATTACAAGCGCGTCTGCCGTTACATAAACACTGCCGACTATCATATCAAATATTCCATAGCTCGCAGGTACATTTTTAGGCGACCAATCCTGACCGCCTAAAAAATCAAAGAACCCTATTTCTGCCATAGCAGGCACGCCGTTATAGAATAAGAAGATACAGATAGTGACAACAGCAGCTATACTTGTTATAGCTGTCAGGAAGAAAACTCCCTGCATTGCCTTTTCTTTTAATCTGCTTAATCTCATTGAATAATGTCACTCCAAACGGTTGTTTCACCTGTGTAAATTGCTTCAATTTGTTCGAGTGTAAGGTTGTCGCAGGTATTTGCACTGTTGACAATTACCGCAATGCCATCCTTGGCAATTGAGGTTGCCGTAAGCTCTTCGGCTTCATCGTCACTGAGCTCTCTTGAAGCCATACCGATGTCGCAGGTGCCTGAGATTGCCGACTGCATACCGGCTGATGAATCGGATGTCTGAATTTCAACCTCTGCGTTTGTGTTTACCTCCTGATAAGCCTCGGCAAGCTTTTCCATTACCGGAGATACCGATGACGAGCCTGCAACCGTTACCTTGCCGGAGGGCTTGCTGCCCGAATAAGCTTCGTTTTCGGATACGGAAACATAACCGTTGTCCTCTACAACTGCCTGACCGTCGGAGCTGAGAATATAATCAACAAAGTCCTGTGCAACCTCGCTGAGCTCTCCGCTGTAGGCAATGTTAAACGGACGGCTGATAGCGTAATCGCCCGACTTTACGTTCTCGGCTGTAGCTTCAACTCCCTCAACATTAACTGCCTTTACGGTGTCGTTGAGCGAACCGAGTGAAATGTAGCCGATAGCTGCTTCATTGTCCTTTACGTTTGTGATAACAGCCTCGGTGCTTTGGATAATTACCGCTGCGCTTGTAGTGTTATCGGTCTTGGTGTCGCCGTCCTTAACAAGAACGCCTGTAAGCTCTACAAATGCATCTCTTGTGCCCGAGCCCTCTTCTCTGGAAACAACGGTGATTGTTTTGCTTGCATCAAAGCTCGATGAGCTCGAATCACTTGAAGAACCGTTTGAGCTTGTATCGGAGCCTGAGCAGCCTGCAAAAGCGGTAACCGCAAGCGCACCCATTACTGTAATTGCTGCCAATTTTGTTAAACTCTTTTTCATTTCTAACTTACTCCTTAAATTTTTTCGGAAACCGTTCTGCCCTTGGACATTATTGTCGGCTTCCCGTACTTTATCGTACAATCTAAGTTTATTTGTACTTTGTAAAGAATGTAATGCAGTGTTTGTAAAAACGGAGTAAATTACCGTAAAAGCTTTATTAAGCAAAAAGATATTTTACAAAAACACGTGACATATATATTCTTTTATGTTATAATAGCACAAAAGGATATAATTTACACATTATTTTAATCGGTTAACAATGGAAATAATTTGTAAAATAAAAAATAAAATAAAATTACCGGAGGTTTCTGAAATGGAAAACACAAAAATCCCCTACAAAATTTATCTTGACGAAAGCGAAATTCCCACACAATGGTACAACCTGCGTGCCGATATGAAAAACAAGCCGGCGCCGCTGCTGAATCCCGGAACTCACGAGCCGCTGAAGGCAGAGGAGCTTTACCCTATTTTCTGTGAGGATTTGGTTGCTCAGGAGCTGAACGTAACCGATCCGTACATTGATATTCCCGAGGAAATTCAGCGTTTTTACAAAATGTACCGTCCCTCTCCGCTTATCAGGGCATATTTTCTTGAAAAAGCGCTTGATACTCCGGCAAAAATCTATTATAAGTTTGAGGGCAACAACACGAGCGGAAGCCACAAGCTCAACAGTGCGATTGCCCAGGCATATTACGCAAAAAAGCAGGGCTTAAAGGGCGTTACCACCGAAACGGGCGCCGGTCAATGGGGCACGGCGCTGTCTATGGCATGCTCTTACTTCGGACTTGACTGCAAGGTGTATATGGTTAAGGTTTCCTATGAGCAAAAGCCCTTCAGACGTGAGGTTATGAAGACCTACGGCGCAGAGGTAACTCCCTCTCCGTCCGTAACCACCGAGATAGGCAAAAAAATTCTTGAGGAATTTCCCGGCACAACGGGAAGCCTGGGCTGCGCTATCTCGGAAGCGGTTGAGGTTGCAACCAAGAGCGAGGGCTACCGCTATGTTCTCGGCAGCGTACTCAATCAGGTTCTGCTGCATCAATCCGTAATCGGACTTGAGTCCAAAAAGGCGCTTGATAAATACGGCGTTAAGCCCGATTTGATTATCGGCTGCGCCGGCGGCGGTTCTAACCTTGGCGGACTGATTGCTCCGTTTGCAGGCGAAAAGTTCAGAGGTGAAAACGATTACCGCATTATAGCCGTTGAGCCTGCCTCCTGCCCGAGCTTTACAAGGGGCAAATATGTTTACGATTTCTGCGACACGGGTATGGTATGTCCGCTTGCAAAGATGTACACCCTCGGAAGCGGATTTATTCCCTCCGCAAACCACGCCGGCGGTCTGAGATACCACGGTATGAATCCTGCTCTTTCGCAGCTGTACCACGACGGTCTTATAGAGGCGAGAGCGGTTGAACAGAACTCCGTATTTGAAGCAGCCGAGCAATTTGCAAGGGTTGAGGGTATTCTGCCTGCTCCCGAAAGCAGTCACGCAATCCGCGTTGCCATTGACGACGCGCTCAAATGCAAAGAAACTGGAGGGGAAAAGACAATCCTCTTCGGACTTACCGGCACGGGATATTTTGATATGACGGCTTATGAAAAGTTTAACGACGGCGTTATGACAGATTATATTCCGACAGACGAGGACCTCAAAAAGGGCTTTGACGGTATCCCCCGTTTTGAAGGCAACGAAATCTGATTTTGCAGACAAAATCAATTTTAACCCAAGCGGCAAAAGGCTCCCCGTCTGACGGCGAAGATTTCATTCGTTGCTACGGGATTAAGTAAGGCAAATCCGCTTGGCTCCAATTTAAATAACAGTACAAAATAAAAACAGGGCAGATTACTTTTCGGTAAATCTGCTCTGTTTCTTTATGCTTTAATTCGGAACAACGCTCTGTCAAGCTCGCTTGAAACAGAGCTTGCGATAGATTGCAGCTTGCAAAGGGGAGCGTTAGCTCCTCAGTGTTTCAGCGGGAGATTACAACTCCCTCTGAAATGATGAACGGCACCCGCCGCCTTAGAGGCGGCGGGTCATCTTTGCACAAGTTATAAATTATCCTTCAGCCTTTCAATCACGGCGTTCACGGCGTCCTCGATTTTTCCGCAGACAAAATCAACGGTAATGTCGGCATATTTCTCATACAGAGGAGTGCGCTCACGATAAACGTCGTCGAGGGTTTCGTGCTTTCTGAAGGCAATTCCCCTTGTTTTTATATCGGTAACCCTTCGCTTTATTTCGTTTAGGGGTACGTTTATATACACAACCGTACCGTTTGATTTCAGGTTTTTCATAGCCGCTTCGCTGAGCACCATTGAGCCGCCCGTAGCCACAACGGTATCGTCGCAAACCAGCCTTGCTCCGACACGCTCTTCGTATTTAAGAAAAACATCAAGCCCGTCCTCGTCAAGTATTCTTTGCAGTGGTTTTTCCGCAATACGGCTGATTATAAGGTCGGTATCCGTAAATGAATATCCCAGCGACTTTGCCAGCAAAACGCCCAGTGTGCTTTTGCCGGAGCCGGGCATACCTATTAAAACTATATTCTTCATATCAGAGTATTCTCACATTCAGAGAATCCGTGCTTGAGGTCGGGCAGGTTCTGTTGGAGGAAAGCACAACCACGGTGTCGCCCTTGTGTACAAGCCCCGTGCTGAGCGCCTTTTCCATTGCCTGCTTGGTAATGGAATCGGAGGTGCGCTTTTCCTCGCCCATAAGTGCGGTAACTCCCCAGTTAAGGCAGAGCTTTTTGCATACAAGTGGAGAGGTAACAACCGCAATAATCGGAACCTCGGGTCTGTAGCGAACCATAGCCCTTGCCACTCTGCCTGTTGCGCTTTCAACAATAATTGCCTTTGCGCCCACGGAATCGGCAACATCCTTGGCAGCCTTGCAAATGCTTCTTCTTATCTGATTCTTATCTCCGTCCGAATTAGCCTCAATATACTGATGAAGCGCCGTAAACTCGCCGTTCATCTCCGCCTCGGTGCAAATTGCGTCAAGCGCTCTTACACTCTCCACGGGATATTTGCCGGCAGCCGATTCTGCCGAAAGCATCACTGCGCTTGTGCCGTCGTAAACAGCGTTGGCAACGTCGCTTATCTCCGCACGGGTGGGGCGCGGAGCGGTGGTCATACTCTCTAACATTTGCGTAGCGGTGATTACATATTTTCCCTTTGCCACACACTTGCGGATAAGGGTCTTTTGAATTTCGGGGAGCTTTATAAACGGGATTTCTACGCCCATATCTCCCCTTGCAACCATAACTCCGTCTGCATACTCTATTATATTATCCATATCGTCAACACCGCTCTGGTTTTCGATTTTAGCGATAATTTCAACATATTCAAATCCGAGACTGTCGATAAAATCACGCAGAGTCCGAACATCCTCGTGGGTGCGTACAAACGACGCGGCAACCACGTTTGCCCCGTGCGTCAAGCCGAATTCAATATCCCGTCTGTCCTGTGCGCTGACATAGGGCATATTGATGTAATAGCCCGGAATATTTATACTCTTGCGGTTTTTCAGGGCTCCGCCCTTGTTGACAGTGCAGATAATTTTTTCGGGAGTAACCTCCTTGACAATCAAGGATATTATACCGTCGTCAAGCAAAAGCTCTCTGCCGATTGCGTCTTCTCCGTCATTGATAAAAATATCTATGAGCTTTGGGAACGATATGCTTACGCCGTTTTCATCGCCCTCGGTTTCCTCCCTGTAAAGAGAGAACTCCTCCCTCTCCCTGAGATTAGCCGAACCGTTTTTGAACACTCCCACACGCACCTCGGGGCCTTTGGTGTCAAGCAAAACAGAAACATTCTTTCCGCTCTCCTTAATAGCGTCCTTCAGGGTAGCAAAAAGCACCTCAAGCTCATCATACGAGCCGTGCGACATATTGATTCTGGCAACATTCATTCCCGCAGCAATCATTTTTAGCAGCATTTCCTTTGTGTTGCAGGCAGGGCCTATGGTACATACAATTTTAGTTTTTCTCATTATATCCTCCGGTTTTCAGCTTTGGAAATTACGGGACTGTGTTTTAGCAAATAAAACATTTCCGCATAAAATATTATAC
>JAJQDK010000118.1 GCA_021202245.1 Clostridiales bacterium | reverse complement strand
ATTATACATTTGATAAAGCTATATTCGTTTACCGTTAAATCAAAAATGGATAAAAATAAATTATAGTTTTTATTAGGTTTCACGGCGTTACACGCCTACAACTCATCCGTCGGTAAAGCAAGCTTTACCGCCACCTTCCCTTCAAAGGGAAGGCTTTCGCTCAATCAAACGTTTGGCGATTATCCAAGGCTTCCCTTTGAGGTGTTCCCTTATCGAGTGAGTAAGGCTTTTACAGAGCTTAATGTTTGATTTTTTGTCAACCGCTTTGTTTAAAAGCTATGATATCAACTCCGCCAATATGCACAAACAATGAGGCTAAACGGCGGCGTATTTCGTTATTTTTTCATCAATTTTTTGTATCAAATGCACAATATATTTTTTGAGTTTTGTTAAAAAGGTAAAAAACATTATCATTTCTACATCATTATTCACAAACTTTTCCTTTAAATTTTTGTGATTTTTATGCTATACTATTTAAAAATAATGTTGTATAATATTAGTGCAGGTTTAGCTTGCAGACATAAGCGGAAATTGTTTAGCTCCGCTTGCAAAAAATATCTACTGCTTATGCAAATGCTTATTTGCAAAAATGCCGAAAGGGGAATTGAACCAATGAAATTAGATACTGTCCTCGCCGAAAGAAAAAACAAGGTCATTTATAAGGACGGAGATCTCACCGCCAAGGTTTTTGACGAGTGCTATCCGAAATCCGACATACTCAATGAGGCTTTGAATCAGGCAAGGGTCGAAGAAACCGGACTTAACATTCCGAAAATAGAAGAAGTTACCAAGATTGACGGTAAATGGGCAATCATTTCAACATATATCGAAGGCAAAACTCTTGCGCAGCTTATGAAAGAAAACCCTGACAAAACCGATGAATATCTCAATCTTTTTGTTGATATTCAGATAAACATTCTCAATCAGAGCGCTCCGCTTCTCAACAAGCTTAAGGACAAGATGAAACGCAAAATCAGCGAAACAGATCTTGATGCCACCACAAGATATGAGCTTCACACCCGTCTTAACAGTATGCCCAAGCACACAAAGGTTTGCCACGGCGACTTTAACCCGAGCAATATCATCATTACTCCCGACGGCACGCCCTATATTCTTGACTGGTCGCACGCAACTCAGGGCAACGGCGCCGCAGATGCTGCCAGAACCTATCTTTTGTTCCGCCTTAACAAGCAGGACGACCTCGCTGAAAAGTATATGAGCCTCTTCTGCGAAAAAACGGACACAGCCCGTCAGTATGTAAACGAGTGGCTTCCCATTGTTGCCGCTTCTCAGTCCGTTAAGGGCAAGCCCGAAGAGCGTGAATTTTTGCTCTCGTGGGTAAATGTTTGCGATTACCAATAATATCGGTAATACCTAAAACGTTCGCCAATCTTTGGCGAGCTTACATCGGGCATTGCTCCGAGATGAAATTTAAAATTTTTTTAAATTGATTTCTTATCTGTTTTACAGAAACTTTCTCCCTATTATTAAAAATCTCCCACCGTAAAGGGCGGGAGATTTTTGTTTGTCTTTTTTAATCCGCTTTTGCAGAATGCGCTGCCGAGCGATGGTTAATATGATAGGCGAGTGTTTTAACCTAAGCCGCAAAAGTCCCCGCCGCAGGGCAGGACCGCCCTGTCAGTTTCTCCGTTTTTTAAGCAGGCACAGCTTTACATACATTGCAATCGGCGATGCCGGGGGAAGAGGGCGTATGCCCAAGCTGTCAAAGGCGCATTTGCTCTCGTAGTTAAAGCCCTCGCAGCTGCCCGTTAAATACACGGGAATATTCAGTTCCCGAGCGGAACGGCAAAAGCTTTTAAGCTCCATTCCGGAGGTGTTCAGCGTGCCCGAATGATAGCCCTCAAGCAGCACGGCTTTTATGCTTTTGCTCAGCTTTGGAAAGGTCATTCCTACATATGAATTGATTTTCAGCACTTTAAAATTTTCATCGGCAATTTGCAGCGGGTCAAGAAAAATTTCGTCCTCCCGTTCGCTGTAATTGCTGTTTAGCCTGAGCCTGCCGTCAATTATTTCTCCGTAAAAGCAGTCAAAAACGCTGTGCAGACTGTCGCTGTATGAAGCGTGCGGCAGCAGCCTGGAGGCACGGTGAATTTTAGGTGTTTCGCCCCGGTTTTGATATGCGGCAAAAACCCCTCTGCTTGCGCCGGCTTTGATAAAATCGACCGCAGCAATAAAATTATTCAGACCGTTTGAGCGCCTGTCATCAAGCGGAAAGTTTGCCGATACCATAACTATAGGCACACGGCAAAGCCCGAACGCATACGACAAAAACGCCGATGCATATTGCAGAGTGTCTGTGCCGTGAGTGACAATGACGCCGTCGTATTGTTCAAAATTGCTTGATTTAATGCAGCTGAAAAGCTCCGCAAGCCTTTCACCGCTGAGGTTTTCGCTCAATATATTATACGGCTGAATCGCCGCAAGCTCAGTTTCGCAGTCAATTTGCGAATACAGGTCAATCAGCCTGTATCTGGCTGATTTTTTCGGAGCAATCACTCCGCCGGAATTGACGCTTCCGATTGTTCCGCCCGTAAACACAGTGAGAATTTTCATAGCTCCGCCGTCCTTGATTTGATAAAATATAATCGGTCAATAATATTTTTGCCGATTCAGGCGCAGTCATTCAACGCTGAGGTCATTCATAACCATTCCGGTAATCATCTTGGGATGAAAATAGGTTGATTTCTGGGGCATTTTTTCGCCGGCAGCGGCAACGTCACGGATTTCGGAAACTCGTGTGGGATTGAGAATAAACGAGCATTGGAAATTGTCCTCATCCACCGAGGAAACAGCTTCGTCAAACAGCTTGGTGTAGGTCAGGTTAATCTGATTTTCCATATTTTCCTTGTCAATTCCGAGAATTTTGTCGAGGATAAGCGTGTGCAGCACCGTTACGTCAAGCTGACGTGAGGCCTTGCTCAGCTCGGGCAGAATATCGTCCGTCACGGCAATATTTTTCAGAACAAGAAGATACCACTCGCCGTTTCCGCAGTAAAAGCCGAATGCTTTTTTGCCTTCGGCATACATCTCTGCAAGCTCTGTCTGAATGCTTTCGGAGCTCTTGACGGGCTTAACGTCAAAATATTCCTTACAGCCTTCAATAACCCTGTTCTTGTCAAAGTCGGGCAAATCACGCACAAGACGGTGGGTGGGATAAACCGTGAGTCCGGGGTGTTCCATATCAACCAGATAAATCATCTGATAGTCCTGCGGAGCGCCCTCCTTTGAAATTCCGTTCTCACGGCAGTAGTTGCGGTAGTTAAGGGCAGTTTCGTAGCGGTGGTGACCGTCGGCAATATAGAGCTTTCTGTCCGCAAAATCGGAGACAATTTTTGCGATTGCGCTTTCATCGGTGACAATCCACAGGCGGTGAGTGACGTCCTCGCTGTCGGTGAATTCAAGCGCCGGGTTGCCGCTTGAAAGGCTGTCAATTGTGTTCAGCGTGGTATGAGCTTCATCTGCATAAAGAGCGTAAATCTGACTGAAATTGCAGGCGGTTGCTTTCATAAGATTAAATCTGTCCTCTTTAGCCTTTGAAAGCGTGAACTCGTGCGGCAAAATAATTCCCTTGGAAAATTCCTCAAACTTAACACGGGCGATAATGCCCTTTACGCTTTTGCGTGTGTTATAGGCTGAAAATTCCTCCTCATAAATGTAAATTGCGGGCCTGTCCTCTGTAATCAGCACGCCCTGCTCCTTCCAATTTTTGAGTATTTCCGCAGCTGCAGCGTAGGGATTTTCGCCCTCCTTGGGAAGCTCAAGGCGAATTACGTTATATTCATTTTCAGCCACATATTTTGCACGCTGCCGCTCGCTGATGATGTCATACGGCGGACAGCAAAGCTTTGAAATATCTCCTGCCGCAGAGGTGTTGTACCTCATTCCTCTGAACGGCTTGATTTCTGCCATATATACTCCTCCTAAGAAATAAGTTAAGTTTATGATAACACAAAAGAGAGGCAAAAACAATAACCTATTCGCCGCAGGTGTTTTCAGGCGCTTGAGCTGAATTGATGAGGGTAAAATATTAAAAAAAGAGTTGACAAAAAAATCAAAGTTTGATATAATTAATGTTGCGTGAATTTGATATGCGCCAATAGCTCAGTTGGTTAGAGCTACCGGCTCATAACCGGTCGGTCCGGGGTTCGAGTCCCTGTTGGCGCACCAAAAAGTTGAGGATGCCCTTGCGGCATCCTTATTTTTTGCCAACAGGAACTCGAAGCCGACCGGTCGAGTGCCTCGACGGGCAATTTAGGGAGGAGCGTTTATGAAAGGCTTCCTCACGCAACACACTGCAACGTATACCTCTGTGTACTGAGGTATAATTTCCATCAGCCTCGTAGCGGCGGTCAGTGACCGCCATTGCCGCAACTTGTACCACTGTGTACAGACGTATAATTTCTTACACGTCCGTAGGGGTATTCCTTTGATAAGGGAAATGTCACGAAGTGACAAAGGGTTTGCCGTTTTCGCAGAAAAGA
>JAJQDK010000110.1 GCA_021202245.1 Clostridiales bacterium | reverse complement strand
CCTTAGTCTCTTCGTGACATTTCCCTTATCAACAGAATTCCCCTACGAAAATGCTATAATCCGAACCTTTGTACACAGTGGTGAACGGAGCGGCTATGGCGGGCACTGACCGCCGCTACGAACGTGTATTAAATTATACGTATGTACATAGTGCGCCGCTACGAACGAGTGGGCAATTATACCTCAGCACACAGTGGTAGGCGTTGCGGCAATGGCGGTCACTGTGCGCCGCAAAGAAAAGCCGCTTTGTCGGTTTATGTCAAATAATGCTTGACTTTTATTTGTGTTTCCTATACAATAATTGAGAAATCATTAAGAAAGAGGGGACTTTATGAATTGCCCGAATTGTCACAGTTTTATCAGTGACGACAGCAAATTTTGTACAAAATGCGGTCATAAAATCGAAGGTTCGGCTTCAATGCCCGAACAGCAAACTAATACTGCTCAGCCGGAGCCTGTGCAGTATAATCCTAATCAGCCGGCTCAGCAAACCAATCCCGCCCAGCCGGAGCCTGTGCAGTATAATCCTAACCAGCCTGCTCAGCAGACCAATCCCGCTCAACCGGAGCCTGTGCAGTATAATCCTGCTCAGTACAACCCGAATCAGCCCAATTCTCAGAAGCCTGAAATCAAGCTGCCTGAGCCGTTGCAAAAGCTGATTAAAAACAAAAAGATGCTTGGTATTACAATCGGCGCTGCTGCGGCTTTGGTTATCATCATCATTGCTTTAATAGCCATTGCCGTAAATCACAAAGCCACAATCGACCTCAACGATTACGTTACTGTTGAGTTCACCGGCTGTGACGGCTACGGAAGCGCACAGGTTAATTTTGATTATACCGACTTTTACGAGGATGTGGCAGACAAAGGCAAAAACACCGATAAGCTTGATGCCGATGACATTTCTTCTCTGTCGGATCTCATCGGCTATTATTCCGACAGCTATTCATCTGACTACTATTATATGCTTGACAGCATTGATTACTCGCTTGACAACGCCGATTCTCTTTCAAACGGCGACACCGTAACCGTAAGCTTTGTTTATGACAATGAATATGCTGCGCCGTTCAAGCTTAAATTCAAAGGCGACGATATGGAGTTTGAGGTTGAGGGACTTGAAGAGGTGACCGAGGTTGACCCGTTCGAGGGCATTTTCCTGAGCTTTACCGGAACATCTCCCAATGCCTACGCAACCGTTGAGTGCAGCACCACGGACAACGAATTTTACAACGAGTTTTCATATTACTATGACCTCAGCAAGAGCAGCGGCATTTCTAAGGGTGACGTTATCACGGTAAGCATTGATGATGACAATGAGGAATATTTTGCAGAATCCTACGGATTTAAGCTCACCTCATTCAGCAAGGACTTCACCTGCGACAGCCTTGACAGCTATGTTTCATCTCTTGACGACATAGATGATGACTTGCTTACCTCTATGAAGGGTCAGACCGAGGACGTTATTGAGGAGTATTTTGCAAATAACAGCTCTTCAATCAGCTGTAAGGACCTGAGCTACGAGGGCTGCTACTTCCTGACCTCCAAATCAGACGACAGCTGGTACGAAAATAACATTTGTTATGTAATTTACAGCGCTACGGTCAGCAGTGTTGCAGACGACGACGGTGAAACTGATTTTGATCCCACAAAGGTTTACTTCCCCGTAAAATTCACCGATATTTTGGAATATTCAGACGGTACGCAATATGTAGACCTTGCTTCAGGCACTTCTATTTCGGGAGAAACAACGCTTTCAACCGGCTTCTTCTCATATGTGGACGGCTACACCAAAAAGGACGTTATGTACAGCGAGCTTATCTCCGCAGAAAAAGGAAGCTATAACGCAGAGGTTTCCGACAGCCTGGAGGACAAGTAATATTTTCTGCCGCTTAGGTTAAGGTATTTAATGAGCAGCCGCCGAATCTTCGGGTTCGGCGGCGTTTTTTGCTGCGCAGCTTAATGAGCTGTTCGTTTTACGCAAATAAACTGTACCCATAAAATTTAGCAAAACTGTCTATTTTTAAATACACAGTTGTATGCTACAATGCAACTGTACCGAAAAATAAATCGGATTACGGCAAATTCTGCGGTTACAATTTTAAGCACGGCACGCCTTTGCTCACCGCCCTGTTCAAAACACACCGCAAGGCAATCACGGAGTGTATTATGATAAAAAAAGCGGCAGTTATCAACGACCTTTCGGGCTTCGGCAAATGCTCGCTTACCGCAAGCATTGCAATCCTCTCGGTTATGGGGGTTCAGCCCTGCCCTATGCCCACCGCAGTTCTGACAAATCAGACGGGCTACAAAAAGTTTTTCAGCCTTGACTTTACCGACTATCTCCACAACTACAGTGAAATGTGGCGGGAAAACGGCGAAAACTTTGACGGAATCTACTCGGGCTATGTGGCTGACAAAAGGCAGATTGACATTATCTCAGACTTTATCGCACAATTCAAGAAATCCTACACAAGGGTGCTTGTTGACCCGGTGATGGGCGACAACGGCTCTCTGTACTCAGCCTACACCGCAGAAACCTGTGATAAAATCAAAAATCTTGTCAAAAAAGCCGACTTGATAACTCCCAATCTCACCGAGCTTTGCCTTCTTACCGACACAGGCTATGAGGAGCTTGTTTCAAAATCCGATTCGGACCGCTACCTTGATATGATAAGCGAAATCGCCCGAAAAGCCGTTTCTCACAGCAATCAAACGGTGATTGTTACGGGAATAAAAAAGGGCGGCTGCATATACAACGAGGTTGTTTCAAGCAGCGGCGTTCACTGTACAAAATCATTGCAGTACGGCTCAGGCTTTTCCGGCACGGGAGATATATTTGCCTCAATCATCTGCGCTTCCGTTATAAACGGCGACGACATAAGCCTCGCCGCAGAAAGGGCGACAGGATTTATTGAAACGGCAATTCAGGACACCGTTAAAGAGCCGTATAACAAAAACGACGGCATAAACTTTGAAAAATTTTTATACACACTGCATTAGGAGGAACTGTTATGCAAAACCCGACAACTGTTTCAAAAAAATCAAAAGCTAAAGGAAAATCCAAGGTCAACGTAAAAATGCTCGCCTTTTCCGCAATGTTTGCGGCGCTTATCACGGTGACTACGGCATTCATTAAAATACCGAGCGCGCTGGGATACACCCACGCAGGCGACTCAATGATTTATCTTGCGGCAAGCATACTGCCCGGACCGTATGCTATTGTTGCCTCTTCAATCGGCGGAGCGCTTGCGGACATTATCTCAGGCTATGCCTATTGGGCGCTGCCCACGGCTATCATCAAGGCGTTCAATGCCGTTCCGTTTGTTCTTTGCCGAATGATTTTGAAAAAATACAACAGAGATGACAGGATAATCAACATCCCGAACCTTTTAATGCTCATTCCCACCACGGCGGTAACAGTGTTCGGCTACCTGCTTGCAAACGCTCTTCTGTACGATTGGGCGGCAGCAGTTGCCGAGCTTGCAACCTGGTATTTGCAGCCCGGAGTAGGAGCAATTATATACATTGCTCTCGGCACGGGACTTGATTCAATCAAATTCAAGCAAAAAATGCTTCCGAGAATTTTGAGGTGATATTATGGCAAATTATAATGAAGAAATACTCTACGTCTACAAGGATAAGGTTTATCTTAACATAACCAACAAATGCCCCTGCGCCTGCACGTTCTGCATAAGGAGCAAAAAGGATGCAATAGGCAGCGCTTCAAACCTTTGGCTGAACCACAATCCGTCCTTTAACGAGGTTAAAGAGGCGATTGATAATTTTGATTTCAGCGGATTCTCAGAAGCCATTTTCTGCGGATACGGCGAGCCGACCTGCGCATTTATAGTGCTTATTAAAACGGCGAAGTATCTAAGAGAAAAGTTAGGCATCAAGCTCAGAATCAACACAAACGGTCTGGGCAATCTGATTAACTCAAAGGACATCACACGGGAGCTGTGCGAGAACGTAGACGCCGTGTCGGTCAGCCTTAATTGCTCCAATAAGGAGGATTATCTGCAAACCGTTCGCCCGAAATTCGGCATTAAATCGTATGATGCAATGCTTGAATTTGCGCAGAAATGCAAGGCATACACCGACAATGTGACCCTCTCGGTGGTTGACATCATCGGCGAGGAAGAAATCAAAAAATGCCGGCAAATTGCGGACAAGCTCGGCATAGAGCTGAGAGTAAGGCAATACAGCGGCTCCTCGCAGTAAGACGGCAAAATTTCAAAGAATAAACTATAAACGCACAGCGTATGCCGTGCGTTTTGTTTTTGCCGCTTTTGCTGAGATGAACGTAAAATTACCGCTCGTCCGCAGCGGCGGTCACTGACCGCCATTGCCTCAACTTATACCACTGTGTACTGAGGTATAATTGCCCACACGTTCGTAGGGGCGGATAGTATCCGCCCGAGGTAAAGGCAGGATGTTTTAATTCATATTAAATCTTTGATAAAACTATATACGTTAAAATGTAAATTTAAAAATTGATGAATTTAAATTATAGTTTTTATAATGTTATACGGCGTTGCACGCCTACAACTCATCCGTCGGTAAAGCAAGCTTTACCGCCACCTTCCCTTCAAAGGGAAGGCTTGGATAAGCAGGAAAACGTCATCTCTCAGCAAGGCTTCCCCTTGAGGGGAAGCTGGCG